>JBCCNJ010000035.1:0-36173 GCA_039025905.1 Pseudomonadota bacterium
AATTAATATTCTAATTATAAATGTAATATTACAGATTTCAATAGATACGAAATAAAATGTAATTTTACCGGCTTGCTCAAAAAATGATCAGCTTGAGGGGTATACAGGTAAAAGTTTCGATAGCTAACCACTTTGCACCTCGATTGCTTAGCGCAGGGATACATCGGTTGTGACATATCAGCGCTTGCCACCACGACGCATTTGCCCAGGCGAACGCATTTCGTGCAATGCTTGTTCTCGTCGGAAGCGGCGCTTAACCTTGGGCGATATAGGACGAGCGTTGCGGTGTTGTGATGCCCGCTATGTTCGCGAAAGACATACTGGAGTATTGCTATGAGTCACTCAGATAGCTTGCACGATTGGGATTCTGCCACTGAGCTGCTGGCTACCTCGGTCATTGGTAAAACGGTAGAAAGACTGAAGCTGCAGAAGGACCCGACCTGGGGAGCGGGCAACGCGACGGAGCTAAACGCACTCCTTGAAGATAGCGTGACGGCAAACGGGATCGGGGGTATCGAAGCGCTTGCACTTTACGCGGAGAAGGTTCTTCCCGCTTGCCGGCCCATTGACCACCCAACGAATTTTTCTTATATCCCGTCGGCCCCGAGTAATGCAGCGACTATGATCGATCTGCTGGTAAGTGCATCGGCCGTGATGGGTGCCATGTGGGAGACGGGCGCGGGCGCGATCGCCTTGGAGAATCGGGCACTGCGCTGGCTGGCCGATTTGGTTGGCATGCCAGCGGACGCTGCCGGCTGTTTTGTCAGTGGTGGTTCCGCAGCGAATCTGTCGGCCTTGGTTTCTGCCCGGCATGCCTTTCGCGAGAACAATCCTGATATGGCCGAAGAGCGTTTGGTTATTCTGATCTCCGAGGAGACACACGCCTGTGTAGGGGCGTCCGCACGAATCATGGATTGCGATCTGATTGCGGTTCCCTCAAACGCCCAAGCGCAAATGACAGTTGAGGCGCTCACCACCACCTTGGAGCAACTTCCGCGGGCCAAACAAGATCGCGTGTTTGCACTTGTGACGACGCTGGGAACAACCAATGCCGGTGCGATTGATCATATTCCTGAACTGTGCACTTTTGCTCGCGAGCGCGGCTGGTGGACACATATTGATGGTGCTTATGGTGGTGCATCCCTGGCGGTGCCGGAGATCCGCGACTACGTGGGCGACTTATCGATGGTCGATTCCTTCTGTGTGGACCCGCACAAATGGCTGTTCGTGCCTTACGATTCGGCGGCACTGCTGTATCGCGACCCCTCGGTTGCGGCAAGAGCCCATGCTCAGCACGGCGCCTATCTGGATGCCGTGGACCGCAGTCAGTTCAATCCGTCGGATTTGGCCTTTCATTTATCTCGGCGTACGCGTGGTGTGTCGCTCTGGTTCAACCTGGCAACCTATGGCACTGATGCCATGACCGCCGCCGTCCGCTTCAGCATTGACCAAGCAAAGGCTTTTGCTGAACGAGTAAAGGCTTCGCCGAAACTTGAGCTTTTGATGCCGCCTGAGCTGAGTGTTGTTATGTTCACCGTCAACGGCTGGACGTCGGCCGACTACGACGCATGGAGTAAGCAGCATTCGGATGCAGGTGAGTATCTAGTGATACCCACCACCTGGCGCGATTCCCCCTGCTTACGCGTTGCGTTGATGCATCCTAAAACGGAATTCTCTACGCTTGAGGCACTGCTGGTCGATCTTGAGATTCCGCGCCCCGGCTAGATCGCACCGGCATGAGTTTTGCGAGTCCCTGGCGGCACACATTGTTTGCGTTGATTACCGAGTACGCTTAAGAGTAATGGGCGAGTTGGTTTTTCTGTCCACTATAATGCCACGAGCCACGAGCCACGAGGTAAGTAAATTCACCTCCTGACGTGATTGAATGCAGTTTTTGAGGATCTACAAGCTATGAGCGAACAGTTAGTCTGGCATAAAGCGGCGGAGTTGGATGAGCTTCCAGATAGAAGAGTGAAAACGGTAACAATCGAGACGACATCGATTGCACTGACGCACTTTGATGGCGAATTCGCAGCCATGGACAATCGCTGCCCGCACCAGGGGGGTCCGCTCGGTGAAGGTTCCATCGAGGCGGGGGTGGATGGCAAGTGCTGGCTACGCTGTCCATGGCACGGCTGGGACTTCGATCCGTTAACCGGGCAACCGCCGGGTGGTCACGAAGACAGCGGCCAGCGTTTGTTTCCAACTGAAGTGCGCGATGATGGCGTCTACGTTGGTATAGAAACCAAACAAACACATGAAGCGACAGTGACCGATGTCATGGCGGCAACGATGGTCAACTGGGGCGTCAAGCGTATCTTTGGCATGGTCGGTCACTCGAATCTTGGGCTCGCCGACGCACTTCGAAGACAGACGCTAGAAGGAAATTTGTCATACATTGGTATCCGGCATGAGGGTGCCGCCGCGTTTGCTTGCTCGGCTTACGGCAAACTGACGGGAGTACCGGCAGCCTGCTTGACTATTGCAGGACCAGGTGCGACCAACCTAATGACCGGACTTTGGGATGCCAAAGTCGATCGTGCGCCGGTATTGGCACTGACAGGGCAGGTGCAGACTCAGGTATTTGGCCCGGGTGCGTTCCAGGATATCGATCTATCTTCAGCCTTTGAGGCGGTCAGTCGCTTTAGTCAAATTGTGTTGCCCAGCTCCGATCATGCCGAGCTGATGAGCCTTGCCTGCAAAAATGCGATCGTCGAGCGGGACGTCGCTCATCTGATCTTCCCGGACGATATGCAAACATTGCCTGCTGAGGGAGCGCTGCCCAAGGGCCCGACCGGTCGGGTCGGGGGCAATCGCGTCGCCCCTGATCAAGACGCATCCACAACCGCGATGAAAGCAATCGCTGCGGCCAAGCGGCCGCTGATCATCGTTGGCTATGGCGCACGCGATGCCATGCCAGAAATCACGGCATTTGCAGAGAAATTGAATGCGCCTATCGCCACCACGTTTAAGGCTAAGGGGCAGATCTCAGATCAACACCCGCTGGCCGCTGGCGTGTTGGGTCGTTCTGGCACACCCATAGCATCCTGGTTTATGGCGGAGAGCGATCTGATCATCGCCCTGGGCGCATCTTTCTCTAATCACACAGGGATCGAAAAGAAGAAGCCCATCCTGCAGGTGGATTTTGACCCCATGCAGCTTGGCAAATTTCACGCCGTGGATTATCCCGTCTTGGGAGAAATCGGTAGAACGGTTTCGCTGTGGATGCAGGAGCTGGCGTCTGTCGGGAGTGACGATCTGAGGCCTGAAGTTGCCGAGAGATGGTCCGCCTGGCGCGAGGAGAAGGCGAGTCGAGCGCAGGACGATCTCGGCAAGGGCATCAGCGCCGCTGCGCTGTTTGCAGCGCTGACGCGCGTTGTGCCTGCAGATGCAGTGATTGCGGTGGATGTTGGTAACAACACCTACTCCTTCGGTCGCTACTTCGAATGTCAGGAGCAACGCGTGTTGATGTCGGGTTATCTGGGCTCCATAGGATTCTCACTGCCGGCGGCCATGGGTGCATGGTGTGCAACGCAAGACATCGCCGACTTCGCCGGGCGCAAGGTTATCTCGATCAGCGGCGATGGCGGTTTTGGCCAGTATCTTGCGGAGATGACGACACTGGTTAAGTACGACATGGATATCACACACGTGCTGATGAATAACGGCCAGCTCGGCAAAATCACCAAAGAACAGCGTGCCGGTGAGTGGGATGTTTGGGAAACCGATCTGCACAACCCCAACTTTGCAGACTATGCGCAACTCTGCGGTGCGATGGGGGCACGCATAACGGATACACAAACCCTGGAGACCACGTTGCGCGATGCGATTGAGCACCCTGGTCCTGCGCTGGCAGAAGTTATGACCGATCCAGAATTGGTGTAGGTGTTCAGTTCAATGAAATACGTCTCACAAATCCCACACGGGAATGTGCGATGCGATAGGACAGACGGCGGCGCAGTTTGAGTCTGCGTCATAGCGACAGGCCGAATTTGCATCTTGCGACTATATTCAAACCCCAGCCCAACAACCGAGATCAACAGGCCGGAGCCGAAGAATGAAGTTAACCGTACACGGCGTAACGCTTTCACCTTGGGTTCGCCGGCTCATGATATTTTTAGAGGAAAAGGGGCTGCCATATGAGCTAGAGCGGGTGATGCCACTGGGCCCTCCGGACCCGAAGTATCTGAAGATAAGCCCGCTGGGTAAGGTGCCGTTACTGACAGTGGATGGGCGCCATCTGCCTGACTCGCTCGCGGCCTGCGTCTTTCTTGAATCGGAAGTGCCCGAGCCGCCGCTTTTTCCCGAGGATAGTTGGGACAAAGGATGGATGTATTGGTTGTGTGATTTTATCGGCACGGGATTGTTTTCAAAAGTGGAGGTTCCGCTGTTTCTTAATCGCTTTGTGAACCCAGTGTTCTTGAATCAGAAGCCGGACGCGGACGCCGTTGCCGCCGCCTTGAAGGCGATGCCCTATCACTACGATTATCTGGAGGCGCAGCTATCACAGCGGTCTCCATGGCTGCTGGGTGAACAGCTAACGCTAGCAGATCTCACGGCGGGCAGCGTGTTTATCAATTTAAGGCATGCAGGCGAAGAGGTGGATGCGGGTAAATGGCCGCAGCTCGCGGGCTATGTGTTGCGTGTGCACCAGCGCAGTTCTTTTCGAAAGTTGATTGAGCTGGAACGAGAAAAGGTGGGCGAAGCCTCGCCTATGTTTCGTTCGGACTAGCCGCGTGGTAATGCGGCGACTGCCACTTGTAGAAATGCAGAACCGCTTGAGTATGAAGGCGCCGCCGGGACCTGAAGGTTGACTAGGGGGCCTTCAAGCATCCCGGCAGCGCAGTTTGGCAACCAGTGAACTGAAAACGGGGCTCGACGCCGCGCTGATCTGAGGGCCTCAGGCAGCGTTGCCGCGCGCGGCAAAGTAAAGACCAGCGGCGAGCAGGAATAGGTGGACCTTGTTCGCCATCCACACCACTTCAAGCGGCAAAGTGAACACGTTGTAGACCACTACTAACACTGAAAAAGTCACCAGTGCCACCGTCAGCCCGCCGAGTCGAGTCAGTAGGTCACTGAAGGGCAGCTTGCTGAAACCGCCTACGACCAGCGCTACGCCTGCAGCCAGCTGACCAAGTGCAGCCATCGCGTAGAGCCAAAACGACGTGCCGACACCTTCGGCAGCGGCAGCCGCCAGGGGAAACTTGATGATGCCCTGATGGAAAATGACACCGGCAAGCAGCAGGCGCGGGAGCCAGTGTGCAATTCTTAGATCCGGTAGAACTAGGCTCCTGTCTGCGGAGCGGAAAACGCTGTTAACAGTACTCATGTGCTCGAACCTCACAACACTGCGTTTGACGATTTATACAGGCAGTGCGTTAAGAACGACGCCAAGCCATGTCCCTATGTGCCAAAAAATACGCTTGATGTTTTCAGTTGGATCAGCATTCTGTTGCTCTCAATCAGTCGGTCGGTATTGGTGTCCGGATAGTGTGGCGTTCGAATGCCGCACTAAAGCCTTGCGAGGTGTTGACATTTATATAAGAACTTATATATTAGCGCTAATATGAAAAAACCAGCGGACGGATTAGGTACACAAGTTAGGCGTCTTATCGAACTGCTCGATGGCGATGTTGAAGCAATCTATCGTGATTCGCTGCCGGATTACGTGCCGAGGTATACGCCGATTATGAAAGCGCTCGCCGATGGCACGCCTCGGTCCATCAAATCGATTGCCGAGCAGTCGAGCATCTCGCATTCTGCTGCCAGTCAAACTATCTCCCGCATGAGCCAGCTAGGTCTGGTGCGCTCTGAACCCAATCGCGATCGTCGCAGCCGGCTGATCCAACTCAGCGCGAAGGGTAAGGCGATGTTGCCGCTGCTTGAAAAACAGTGGCGCGCCACGCGTAATGCAGCGGATGCATTGGACCGTGAACTGGCCTACCCCTTGAGTGACCTGCTGGCTGAAGTGATAGCGCGTCTTGAGAAAAAGTCGTTTCGCAGCCGGATTGAATCAGGCATGAAGCGGGCGAAAACATGACTGTACTCAAGGTGCTGATGGCGATAATGCTATCGACTGTATCTACGGTTGCGTCGGAGATAAGCGTGGAGCAACGTGAGACGATGAATGCGGTGACCCGACATTTAGTGACCCGCTATGTGGATCCTGAAGTCGGAAAAAGTGCTGCGGAACAACTGCGGGCCGCGTTCACAGCAGGGCGCTTCGATGACGCGGCAGACGGACCTCAGTTCGCGCTCAAGCTCAGCGAGCATTTGCAGGCGCTCACCGGCGATGGGCATCTCAACATCGAATACTCCGCAACCCCGATTACCAACGCCGACGACCATAGCGCCTTCACCCGAGAACAGATGGAGCGTTGGTACGGCGCTCATCGGAATTACGGCGTGCAGCGCATTGATCGTTTGCAGAGCAATGTGGCCTATTTAGATCTGCGGGTATTCGCGCCGCTTGAGATGGGTGGTGACACGCTGGTTGCTGCGATGAATGTGCTGGCAGATATGGACGCGATGATTATCGACCTGCGCAACAATGGCGGGGGAATGGGTGATGCGGCTGACCTGCTAGCCAGTTATCTGTTCGATGGTGGCCGTCACCCATTGACCGGAGTATATGACAGACCAACAGATACCTTGACGCAGCGCTTCACGCAGCCTTACGTGCCGGGTCGTCGATTTGGTAACACCAAGCCGGTGTATGTGCTCATATCCGGGCACACCTTCTCCGCCGCAGAAGCGCTGGCCTATAATCTACAGGCGCTAGAGCGAGCCATCATCGTGGGCGAAGTGTCGGGCGGGGGTGCGCATCCCTTCGAGTACGTGCCTCTCACTGAACACTATGTACTGTGGTCTGTCACGGCGCGTAGCGTTAATCCCATTACGAATGACAACTGGCAGGGAGTGGGTGTCAAACCGGATATCGAGGTTGACGCAGACAGTGCTCTGAGCGCGGCGCTGAGGCATCTACGAGCGCGAGCACCATAATCCAATACAGTGAACAGGTATCTAGAACAAATATCGCGTATAAATTTGAGCGTATCGTCGTCTGATCATTCTCAAGCAAACTGATCCGCTGGCGAATCCGAAAAGAGTTTCTGTGTTAATTCGGGAATGTGCGAGTTGAGTGTCGCGCGTGCGCCCTCAGCCAGTGCATGCCAGTGCGCACTCAGTTCACGCCACGTGACGACCTGAAATGTTTTCGCTACCGCGCGAAATGGCTGTCCCAAGAGCTCTCCGTCGTACAGGGCCTCTCCGCGATCAAATGCTGTCTCGTTGAATGTTTCGATACCCTCGGCTCTGAGTTTCATGAACGCAGCCTCATTCTGCTGCATCAGGGGAACAAACGTGTCCATGATGCAGGACAGCAGTGGCGCTAATGCAGCCTTTATCTCAAGCTCCCCCTCGCTTTTGGCGTGCTCACCATTATCGATCGCGCACAGCCACTGATACGTCTTTGGCGCGCACTCCTGCAGTAGCTCGGCCGCCCGGCCGTCGGGCAGATTCATCGCCAGCTGTCCGTACGCACTGGCATCGGCTAGGGTGAAGCGTTCCCCCAATAAGAAGGGCTGCTGCGTCAATACCGATTCCATGGCCGCGAGGTAGCGACGCCAGGCGCTGTTCAGCAGGCTGTGCGTTTCGGGAAATCCGGCCCGGGCAGGAGGCGTGCGCTCCGGTGGCATGCCGCAGTCATAACCGGCTGGCGCGACGCTAAATAAATAGGGACAGCGACTCACCTGGCGTATAGATAGATTGCGCTGCATGCCTTTTCGCATGGGTGGAATGACCAGTCTGCGCATCTCTCGCAAGGTGGTCTCGGCCATCACGTTGGTGCTGGCGGAAGTCACCCAGCGGTTGTGGTGAACCATATAAAGACCGAATTCATCAAACGCCTCGTCGATCAGTCGGCACAGAAACTGAATCGCTGGGTCATCCGGCAAGAGTGGTAAGTGCGATAATCGCAGCGCGTCAAGGTGCTGAGCCAAGCCGCTGGAATCGTAAAAGATCGCTTTGCCATCGAAGCTGTAAAAGGGCACGGCGGGGTACTCATCCATACCTTCAACCCGCTTTGGATAACGCTGTATCGTCTCTTTTTTGCGAGCGCGCTGCAGGCGCAGCATCAACATGACTGATCGCAACAGACCGGCCTGCTCTGGCAGTCGTTCCCACTTTACATCAGCATAATTTGCGAGCGACTGCATTTTGAGGTGGTAAGGTGATGCCGTTAGACCCAGCAGCGTCAGCTTTTGTACCATTTCTGTGATTGGCCTATTCGTCGGTTTCTGTATCGCTGGCTTGCAGTCTATCCGCAATCTCCTTGAGGCGAATAAACTGCTGGATGTGTATCGGTAATTCCGCCAGCCAATTGATAAACTCAAACACATATAACAACAGCGACAGGATCAGGCCAACCTCCAACACACCAGCGCGAACCGCCTCAAAAGGTGCATAGATAAAGAGCCCTACCGCGCCCAACCAGAATACAAGATAGTTCCATGTCTCTAAATCTGAAAGACGTATATTCCAGCCCATCAAGCGTTGAAAGTGGCCGGCCGTGCGATCCCTACTCTTGGATGAAATGGCACTTACTGCGCCCTCCAACTCATCGTTGTATCCGGCATTCAGGCGATAGTTTCTAGCTGCGGTAACCGTATAGATAATAACCACCAAGACCAGCAGTGCAGCGCACGCGAACAGTACTGGCAGCGATAATCCAGCAACGATCAACAGGATGCCGATAAGGGACACGACCGCACCGATTAGCTCGGGCATAGACTGCTCAAAAAACTCGACAAATTCCGTGAGCAAATTAACCCGCGCGGAGATGCGGGAGATATTGGCACCGGACTCGTGTTCGCGCTCAACGAGCTCGGTGGCCACGCCCTGGTAGATCCGAGCATAGATGCGGGTATCGTAGAAACGGCGCAAGGAACCGATAACCGTCGACGCCAGACCCAGAATGCCCAGCTGAATGAGGCCGCGATAGCTATCTTTGAGAAGGTCATCAATGGCAATGCCAATGGCCAGTGGATACAGTACACCCAGCCCCGATTCGACAGCCACCAGCAGCATCGTGAGAGAAATACGACCAAAGTAGCGGCGCCATAGCCCACCCAACGAGATGGCGTGCCGTGGTGACATCGGGTCTTGCTCGCTCATCTCTTGGTGCCGATGACAGCATAAGCCGTCAGCCTGGCGCGAAACTCACCTCGCCGATCGCTGTGGTGAAGATCGTCCAGCCAGCGTTGACAGCCTTCCTCAGAGATCAAACCATCCCGGCAGGCGAGATGCGCTGTCTTTGACAAGTTGAACACCTGGTCGGCGACTGCGAATTCAGACAGCGTGTAGGTCAAAGGTTGTACCTTCACCTCCGATAATCCGGCATCTAAGAACATTGGCTCCAGTACGCAGCCGATATCAGAATTCACGAAGGAATCGCGCCAATACGCTTCGAGTAAGGCCGTGACCTCACGGTGCTGGGGAACAATGTTAAAGGTATGCCAATCGTTGTCGTAGGCGTAAAGTCGACCTTTCGTCGCCAGTACACGTACCATTTCAGACAAGGCCGCAGCAGGCCTGGCGACGTGTTGCAGCACGCGATCTACCCGCACTTTTTGAAAGCTGGCATCAGCCAGCGGTAGGCCGGATAAGTCGCACAGCAGAAAATGGGCCGATGACGAAGTGTTCTCCCGTTCTGCCCGGGCAAGCGATAGCAGGTGTTCGCTGCTATCTACTCCCAGTACCAGACCCGTTGGGCCGACGGCTTGCGCCATGCGCAGCACATCAACACCTAAACCACAGCCCGCATCCAGTACCTTATCACCGCTCGCCAGTTCTAATAGCTCATAACTGTTGTGCTTGTACGTCGCGAAGTGCGGCAGGGTATCCAGCAGCTTGAGGCAGCTGGAATAGACATCGGGGTCGTCGACCTCGTCCACCTGATGAAAACCAGCGGGTAGATAAGTATGTTTATCGTCTGTCAAATATTGTCTCAGGAGCGGCTTACAAGTTTGCTTGTTTGTATCGGTGATGGATTGATAGTGACACAAACTCCGGTGGCAACGCCACGGTCGTGTGCAAGCTCTGTTGCCAGGCGCCTCCGGTCGAATTGAGGCTCTAGATTCAATGCCACACGGTTACAGCCTGGCAGATTGAGCGCAGCTGTTGCTGCCATCAAGATGTAGTCTGAAGGTTCGTTGCCGAGCTTGTTTGCCGGATGTAAGGACTTCTACCGAAAGGTTCATATGTGCAAGCAGTCATCAGATCGCCCCGGAGCTGAAGTCCAGTGATCTATCCTTTCGTAGCGATGACTTTTTGACGGTGTTTTAAACTTGCTATACCCTAATCCCAGATTCGAGGGCAGCTAACTCGTGAGCACCTAGCGGGTGGGCGGAGACTGCCGCCAGCGGGTAAGCACCGTGTTGCGGCAGATCGCTAAAGCAGGCCGTCGGTCGCGCAGAGCCCTCCGTCGTTGACTCAATAATAAAGTGCAATTTTCATGATTAAGTTTGCCGCATTTGTCGTATTGTTTTGCATTTGGCTAGCCCTCACCATTTGGTTGGTTCGAGGGCTCATAAAGACCGGTCGTTATCCTAGTTGGCGAATGATGATTATTACCGTGGTTGGTTACATCGCCATTGTGTTTGCTTCTTTGCAAGTGTTTGGTACGGCTTGATTACCTAGCGCGTAAACGAGCGCGTGGCATATTAAATCAAGCCGTTCGGAGCCTTATTTGCAAAGCTATTCGCAAGGCGGCTGGCGAACTGCCTGACGTATACGTAACAGTAACGAGGCCAAAAACAGTGTGTTCAAGCGCCGTCCTAGTTTGTCCAAGCGCGCATCAGCGCGACCCAGCCATAGCATAGTGCAAGAGAAATAAACGTTATCGGCAGTACTGCCAACGTGAACTGCCAAAATTGAAATGGCTTAGCGCCGTACTTTTCAGCTTGCTGTAGGATAATGACATTGCTGGCGGCGCTGATGATGAACAGATTACCCGCCAGGGTGGAGACGCCAGACAATAGCATCAATGCGGCGGTATCGTGCTTTTCCAGCAAATTGAGATAGATCTCGACCAGAGGTACATTGGAAAATAGCTGGCTGCCCCAAAATGCGATGGCGCTCAGCAGCAGCGGCTCGTCAAGCTGGTGCCGCCACGGACTCAACCACGCCTGCAATACGCCCGATTTCAGCACGGCACCGGTCACGATAAACATGGCCAGAAAAAATATCAGTGTCTGCCAATCTACACCTTTTATTATGTCCAGCCGATTTGAGGACAGCGCAAACAGAGCCAGGGCTGCAAGCATACTGAGGGCACCCAGCGGCAGGTTCGGAAACCAACTAGTGCCACCGGCAAAGCTGTCCAGGATGACTAACGCACAAAGTAGTGCGGTGGCTACGAGAGGCGGCGTTGCTCGAATAGGGTTATTGGTTGACGCCGCCGTCTTGGTCGTTGCCTCGCGCGGTTCTCTTTCCAGTCGGTACCAAAACCAGAAGAGTGTAATAGCTAAAGATAAGATGCCGGGAACGGCGAGCCACAACAAAAAGGTAGCCACTGGATTATCGAAATGGCCATCGGCCACGATGAGAAGATTTTGCGGATTTCCAACCGGTGAAAACATGCTGCCGAGAGTGACGATCACGCACAGGGCAATCAGTGGCATGGAAGCAGAGACCCCCAGCCTGGCCGCGAGCGCAAGAGCCATCGGCGTGCCGATGGCAGCAGCGGCATCGTTGGTGAGTACCGCCGCAACTACCGTGACAAACAGTGTAAGAAGCCACAGCATAGAGAGGGTGTTGTGCCTGGGCGCACAGATCCAGTTGCTTATTTTGCTGGAAACACCAGAGGCAAACAGCGCATGCGAAATTGCGAACACGCCAAACAAATAGGCGATGACATTCCAGTCAATTGCGCTCAGCGCCTCGACGGGTGTCAGGCTGCCCGTTGCGAGTACGACTAGAGCACCCACCCCCATGATCTGCCAAATCTTGATCCAATCAGGCAGCCACTGCCGAACTGCTATCCCGAGAAAAACGGCGATGGATACCGACAAGCTAAACGACATGCTTTATGCTGCTCCAGGACTGCACTTCGGCTAGGTTGTTGCGGCTTCAATCCTGCGTTTATCCTTAACGGTCTGCAAGCGCGTTTTTTGTGAAGCCGACAAATGGGGCCGCAGTATGACAGGCAGGATGTCGAGGCGGGCCTAGTTTGAAGCACGAATTTGAGCAGGAGTTAGCGAATTGAAAGTAGCGATTTCGATAGTTGGTTTGTTAGTTTCATTGATGGTGGCCGGATGTGTAAATACGGATTATGTGGGTGAGAGCTATACGCCCACATCCACGGTGGATGTTTATTACAGCATGGAGGATGTCAAGCGGCCGCATGCTGTAATGGGCAAGATCACCGCCACTGCTATGGATGGCTGGGACAGCCAGGCCATGGTTGATGAGCTTAAGACTCAAGCGATGGCAAAGGGAGCTGATGCCCTGGTAATCGAGGGTGTTCACACAGAAACGACAGGGAGTCACACAACGACGATACCTCCTGCCTCTGAACCTAGATGGGTTGTTGGCAAAGATGGTAAGTTGAGGGAGGTCCCTGGATCAATGAGCCCAACGAGTAGCATCACAACCGAAACAAAAGAAAAGGTCATGGATGCCGAGCTCTTGAAATACACGGCAGACTCCTAGTCAACGCGGGGTCTACAGAAAACCTTTTTCATTTTGCCGTGAGCGTAGCCTGCCGAAACCCCATTTTTCTCAGTATGCAACGATCCCCCCGCTACTGGTAACAATACCGTCCCGGTGTGTTGAATTTGAGGTAGTATGGAACCGTCTAATCGCACCTATATAAGATTCATATTTGGAGGAACGCATGAAAGTCGTTGCAGTTGCCCTGTCTTTGGCCGTCGCCCTGCTGCAAGCCGGTTCGGCTCTGGCCCAGGATCAAACCCAACAGAAGATCGAAGCCGCCCTCGAGCTGGATTATCGTACCGAGAAAGATCGCGCCCGTGATCGAAATCGCGACCCTGTCGATGCGCTAGAGTTTATGGGCTTCAAAGACGATATGCGCGTATTTGAGTTTGGCCCAGGTGGCGGCTGGTACACCATGATTCTAGCGCCAGTGCTTAAAGACAATGGCGAACTGGTCGTGGGTTATCCGCGCGCCTGGCTTGCGGATATTGATGATCTTCTGGCGACTGAGCCCATGTCTGAAGTGAAGCAAGTCGACATGGACATGGGCTGGGACGAAGAAGAGCTGGTTTATACCTTTAATGAGATTGACTTCGGCCCCGGCGAATACGATATGTTCTTGAATATTCGCAATTATCATAACCTCTCTATGGATGATCGCGCGGCGTTTAACAAAGCCGTATACGATTCGCTAAAGCCGGGAGGAACCTTTGTCATCATCGATCACACTCGCCGTCATATGCAGGATGATGATCCTGAAAACTGGCGTCGGGAAGACCCGGTATTGGTGTTGGTGGAGGTGCAGGATGCGGGGTTTGAGCTGGAGAAGTATTCTGACATGTTTTACCGAGCCGATGACACCTTAGAGTACGAGGTTGGCCGCAGAACAGTTACCGGCAATACCGACCGCTTCTTCTTCGTTTTCAGAAAACCGTAGGCAGCTTGTCCTTAAACTGCGTATGCGATTTGCCTTACCCACCTTGGCATAAAGCCATCACGGCGTGTGATTGCCAAAGGGGAGAAGAGCATCCTTATGGAAATGCTTTCTGTGGCGTAACGGTGTGTTCGAGCCGCGTTGAGAGGCGTCTTTTGCAGCACTGAGGTGTCGCAGCGAGTTAGAAGGGAAGTATGTTTAAAACGAGATGAAGGCCTGAATCGCGAAGCTATTGATAATATCGATAAAGAATGCGGATACCAGCGGCAGTACTACAAAGGCGAGGGGCGATGGTCCATAGCGTTTGGTGACAGCCGTCATGTTCGCAATCGCCGTAGGTGTAGCGCCCAGCGCAAACCCTGCAGTCCCCGCCGCCATCACCGCGGCAAAATAATTTCTTCCCATGGCCGGAAAGAGAATAAAAACGGATATGACGATGGCGCACAGGGTTTGCAGGCCCATTACGATCAATAGTGTCAGCCCTAATCCGGAGAGCGTCCACAGTTGTAGGCTCATCAGAGACATCGCCAGGAATGTACCCAGCGCAAAGTCTGAGACCACGGCAAGCGTGGGTGTCTGCCTTACTTCATATACCCATGGCAATACGACGGGCACGGTGTTACCCAAGATGATGCCCATAAGCAGGCAAGGTACAAAGGCCGGTAGATCGAGACCCATAGCGTCCAGACTTTCATCCAGTGAGTAGCCGAGCACAATGGTGATATGAACCCACAGTAGCGTGTGCATCAATGTAATATGGGTAATGGGCTGGCTGGGTTCATTGTCGTAGGCGATGCCCACTGTCTGTACTTCAACTGGATTGCTGGGGTGCAACTGACCTCGATTGATAAGAAATCTAGCGATAGGTCCTCCGATTAGGGACGCTGCCACCAAGCCGAGCGTCGCCACCGCAATGCCCAATTCTGCGACGCCCTGCATGCCTGTTTCTTCTGCCACGCGTGGCCCCCAGGCGATCACCGTACCGTGACCCCCAATCAGCGCAGCAGACCCCATCACCACGCTGAGATCACTGGGCAATCCAAAGACGGTGGCGGCCAGGAGGCCTGTCGTGTTTTGGACGAGAATGATAGCGACGGTGATAGCGAGCAAAATGGCGAGCGGTTTGCCGCCGCGAGAGACGTCTGAAATGCGCGCGTTGAGTCCTATTCCTGTGAAAAACACGATCAAGAAATAATCGCGTGCAGCCAGGTCAAACTCGATCTGGTAACCCCAAGTAAAAAAGACTGCCATGGTTGCCAGCGCAGCCACCAGACCGCCCGAAACCGGCTCTGGGATATTAAAATCACGCAGGAGAGCAGTCTTGCGTGTCAGCTCTGCACCAATCAGAAACACCAAAAACGCAAAGGTTGTCGATAAGAATGCGTTGATCTGTATAACGTCGGTCATGTTTAGCTAGCTTGAGTCCGCGCCACGGTCATCCTCTAAATGATATGAAGATAGCGTGATTGATACCGCAATGAAAAGCATGGGCTGAAGCTAAGATAGTGTCGGCCAGCGGTGACAGGCGAGCGCTGCGTGAGACGAAGAGCCCCCAAACCAATACCGATAGAGCTTGCCGCTGGTGCATAGGCGTTCGATTGCTGAGTTAAACTCGCCTGCTTGGGTCCTGCGTGTTGGTATGCTTGATATTGGGCTTCCCATCACCGACAGCGTTTGCGCTGATCCATTAGAACCTAAGGCAGTCGGAATGACGCCGGCAATCGCTTGCTTAGCCCATTCTCATGCGACCTGTGCGATCGCTCGCTTGTATTGAGCCACGGCAACCAACAGCCCCATAGTGATTAGCGCGAGCGCGATGCAGGAAAACCAGGTTAAAACTGCGGGAAGACCACGCAAATCTGCTCCGGTGCCCCAGAGTAGATGGCCCAACACCAGCAGCGAGGCGCCACCGTTGCTGACCAATCCCATGGCAATGATTTGCAGAGGCATCACCCCATTGCGCGCCTGAAGTAGTCCGCCGGCATAGCCGGTTATTAAGGCCACGTAGGCCCAACCGAGAAGCCGTAAATTGAAAATCGGTTCGGGCACGGCACCCATCAAGAGCTGCAGAACACTTATGGGGGCCAGCAAAAAAGGCAGTGCCCACAGCAATGTCGTAATAACGATTTTGTACAGCAGCACCTGCTTGACCAGCCCTAAACTCCGCTCGATCGCGGGATTGCTCTTGGCGGAAGTCTGCACGCTTAGTTGTCTCTTGGTATGTCGGTGTGACTATTGTCTATCTGAACGCGGGACTTGCTGAGTGGCGCGGGCGTCATATTTCGTGCAACATCCGCCAAACTATGACGATTTCCATATTGGTATTGGATGGCTGCCAGGCAGGAACGGTATACGGCCTGTTGGATGCCTTTGCGGTGGCGCGCCGGGTCGAAGAGACGCTGTTCGGACATTCGAAGGGCGCGCTGCAGGTCAATACCTTTGGCTTGAACGGTAGCAAGGCTCACGCCAACAACGGGCTTAAGATTGGGTTGGACGGACAGATGGGTAGCGCTGCGCTTGGAGATACACTGATCGTGCCAGGCTGTATGACGGACCCTGAGCAATTACCTGATCAGATTGATAGCCACGATACTGCGGCGGGCTTTTTGCGGCGCGAATATGCCGCGGGTAAAAGCATTGTCGGCTTGTGCAGTAGTGTCTTTCTGTTGGGTAAGGCAGGATTATTGGACGGCCGAGAGGCGACGACCAGCTGGTGGGCGCAAGCTCTGCTCGTAGAGCGCTTCCCCCGAGCCAAGCTGCGTGAGAAGGCACTTCTGACGGTGGACGATCGCGTGACCTGTGCCGCGGGACCCTTTGCACACTATTCGTTGGCGCTACATCTCATTGAGCAGATCCGTGGCCCTGATGTTGCCAACTTGTTTGGCAACTTCGCGATGATCGATACCACGCCAGGTACGCAGATCCAGTTTCGATCATCTGATCTACAGCGTTTGAACTACCCGCTGCCTTATAGTGTGGAGCAGCTGGTCCGCAAGGCCTTGCCAACCGTGCCCAAAGTCGATGAGATTGCTGCCGAGCTCGGCCTATCTGTGCGCACCTTGCAGCGGAAACTCAGTGCAAGCGGCTTGACCGGTGCGAAAGACATCATCAATCGCGTCAGGATGGATAGAGCCAAGGAGCTGCTAGTGTCCAGCAAAGCGCCATTAACGCATATCGTTGCAGATACCGGCTACATTGATGTCAGCGCGTTTAGGCGTGCGTTTATCAAACACACGGGTGAGAGCCCGCTGGCTTATCGCAAGAAACGACTGGCGTTGAATTAGATGCTGTCATTGGCATCAACAGGTGTCGCTCGCGTTGATCTGCGTGCATGTCCACGGAGTCACACCCTTGAAGTCGGTTGGGGTGCCCACTCACCTCGCCTGCACGCGCCCCCATCCAAACGCAAGCTGACCTGGATTAACGTCAGATTAAAAGATCAAATATATTGAACAAATAAGACTGATTTAGGAGATTATTTCAACCTGGTATCTAACCTAGACTGGCGTACAGATACAATGTAGTTAACTAGGAGAGATTTATGGATTCGCTAAATCGTCGAATATTTGAGAGTTATTCTGGTTTTGACACACTGCCTGTGCGCGTGGGTGTAGGCGCTATATTTGCTGCCCACGGGGCGCAAAAGTTATTCGGATGGTTCGGTGGTTATGGACTGGAGGGTACCGCAGGTTGGATGGCGTCGATCGGCCTAGAGCCCGGTTATTTGCTGGCTTTGGCGGCGGGCGGAGCAGAATTTTTTGGTGGCCTGCTGTTAATTCTGGGCTTGTTTGTTCGCCCTGCGGCTCTGGTGCTGGCCTTTACAATGCTGGTAGCCATTTTTGCGGTGCATTTTGAAAATGGTCTGTTCATTGCCAATAACGGATACGAGTATGCGCTGGCCTTGTTACTCGTAAGCCTCGCATTGGTCGTTCGAGGTGCGGGTCGTTATAGCGCAGACGCAATCATAGCTAGACGCCTGGCCTGATACCCTGGGTTGCAGAGATCTTTTTACAGTGTTGGAGTGCGCCTATGCCAATCGGTCGCCTGTTCGTAGGCATGCGCCGCTCTCAACACCAACGCTTCGTCGAAAGGACGGCCTGCTAATTGCAGCCCAACGGGCAGCCCCTGGTCGGTAAATCCACAAGGAAGGGAGATAGCCGGTAGGCCTGTTGCGTTAAACGGTGCGGTGCAACGAATCATCGCTAACATGATGGGTTCTTCTACACCGCTGTAGGAGACAATCTCCTGGCCGATGGGTGCTGCCACAATCGCTGTGCTGGGTGTCAGCAAAAGGTCGACAGTTTCCAACAGTTGGCGGGTAGCGGCCGTGAGATAATCTCGCGCCCGCAGTGCGCCGATAATCGCATCGGTATCGGGCGCTGGCGAAGTCAGAATCGCGCCCACATCGGCACCGAACTGACCGGGTGATTCTGCCAGCGCTTGCGAATGAATCTCCTGGGCTTCAGCAAGCGCGATGCTCATGCTCGCATCCAGGCTCTGCGCAATGGGCGGGCTCTCAACATCGTGCACATCTGCGCCTAGTGATCGAAACATCTTGATCGCCTGCTCGACCGCTTCGCCGATGCCTTCTTGTAGCTGATCAAAGAACCAGGCACGGGGTACACCGATACGCATGCCTTTAATGCTCTTGCCAAGGTCTGAGCGGTAATCATCGACCGGGAGTCTCACCGTGCTGGCATCGGCGGGGTCATAGCCGGCAATGGCGCTGAGTACGATTGCCGCATCCTCAACGGTGCGCGTGATGGGGCCAGTATGATCAAGCAGATAGGACAAAGGTATTACACCGGCTTTGCTGACGCGCCCATAGGTGGGTTTCAAACCCACTACTCCACAAACTGAAGCCGGCATGCGAATGCTGCCACCCGTATCCGTCCCCAGCGTGGCGGTAGCCAACCCAGCGGCGATAGCGGCACCCGAACCACCGCTGGACCCACCGGGAATATGGTTGAGGTTCCACGGATTACGGGTTGCGCCGTAGTGAGGGTTGTTGGTGGTCACGCCGTAGGCGTATTCGTGCGTATTGAGTTTTCCCAACAGCACCGTGCCAGCCTCGCGTAGCAAACGCGCCGTGGTGCAGTCTGCCTCCGGAATGTGCGCGGCATGATACTTGCCGCCACCGGTGGTAAGAATGCCCTCGGTTTCATAGAGGTCCTTGAGGCCGATGGGTATGCCGTGAAGGGGACCTCGAATACCGCCTGCTTTGATCTCCTGGGTGGCGCGCTCGGCGTCCGCCAGCGCACGTTCGGCACACACCGTGACATAGGCGTTAATCCGCGGATCTAGCGCCTCAATCCGTTGTAGATAGGCTTCAGTGAGCTCGAGCGCAGAGCATTCGCCTGTGCTGAGCAACTTACTCGCCTGGGCGATGGTCAAGCCGCACAGTTCGGGGGTGGCCATAGGTTTCTCCTGTCGTTGCTTGCGTAGCTCTGGAAATGAACGCTCAGTGAATGACTCGAGCCCCTTTTTACAGCAGCGAATGTGCGGTGCGCAATGGCCAAGAAGTCGGCTTCGACACTCAATTAAACACTAGCCTGTGGTCTATACCTGAGACTGCGAACAAGCGTAACTCCCAATTGACTGCGCTAAGCTTGGCCGCACCGGCTCGACTCTAGTGCCTCAAGAGATTCTGAGTAGTCACCAATAGCGGAGGCTCTCAGCAACATCACGCCGCGATCCGATGGAGATTGTATAACCTCACCCTCATAAGCCTCTGCACTGTCAGCGCTGCCAATCAGGGTGACCTGTAAGACACTGTCCACTAGCGCTTGTTCGTCACGTTGATTGGTGATGGCTGCAAAGTTGTCCGTATTCATCTGATAAAACTGCATGGACCAGTAGCGCGCCGGGACGAGAGCTTCGATAGCGATTGGACCCTCCGATAAGTCGTAAACACAGATCGCATAGAGCAGATCGGGACTGGGGCGCACCACATTGCGAGCAGTCGCGTCCGGGATGGGGCTGATAAAAAGTTGGTTATAACCATTCTGCTTGCCGGCTTGGTAATACAGCACCTCCATAATCAGGCTAGGCACCCACATAGCAAGCAGGTACTGCCCTAGCCAGGCACAAAGGACAATCGGTATACACCATTTGAGGAGGCTCACAGGCAATCCTCCTTGATGACAGTAGGGAGCTCGGCAGATCTGGGAGAACCTAAATAGGCTGGGCCTGGCGTGTATAGGCGCATGAGCAAATCGAAGTCGTTATCTCCCAGTTGTCGCCAACCGGGTGCGCCGGAGGGACCGATTGGCAACCAGTTGCCTTGCTGAGCGTCGCTGGCCACCTTGATGGTCCAGCTGCCATCGGCCTCGCGCACGATATTTTCATTGTTGAATGAGTAGCGGTTATCCGCGTTGGGGATTAAGTAGTTGTCCCACCCGTAGGCTGTGATACTCCACCAGTTGGCGTCGTAATCACCACCCTCAATACGATAACGACAGTTCAGAGTTAGTGGCTCGCCGGCGATCGAACTCAGCCGATAGTACATGGAGTTCTCTTTCGTCGAGGCCAACAGTCCGCCTAGCGCGACGGTGGCTTTGAGCATGACTCCGGCGTCTTTGGAGCCGGTTGCGGCGCTAGTCACCCAGTCCCCGTTACTGAGGTTCATACTGTCCAGACCGGCGCTGACATTGCGCAGAAAAAGCGCAACCGAGAGCAATACGGTAACGAGGGCGGCGACAACAAGTTTGATAGTCAGTTTCAGCACTGGCTCTCCTTTTTATTTTGGCGCGTAGTGTGAAGGAATTTTCTCGAGCGGTCATGTAAAGATTGCCCTGCAGCGCAGGATGGGTTTCATCCTGCTGGTATTGTTCGGGCGTTCTGAACGAGATGATAGACTGACAGCTTTTGATGTTCTGGCAGTCGAATCCGACAAGGCTACAATTTGTTCTAGCCAATCCAGATAAACGAGTGAATGTCCCTGTGGAGGTCCTAATGGGTGCAGACAGGCTTGCAGTTGTAAACGGAACCACGGAAGACAAGCTCGAATTCTTCTTGGAAAGCTGGCGCGAGATATTCCTTGAAAGCAATAAAACGCCCGAAGAGGTTATCGCGTGTTACTTCTGCCGCGACTACCAGTTTTACGTGAATGGACATCTCCTCAATTTTGATCTGATGGTTGATCGTGCCAGAAGAATGCGAGCAGAAATCGACACCGCATCAATACGCATTGTCGAGGCGGTGGGCGAGGGGAACAAGCTCGCGGAGATCCATGAAGTGGATGTTGTCACAAAAGATGGCGCGAGGAGCGTGGTTAGGCTTCACAATTTTCTAACATTCGCCGACAACAAGATTCAGACCGTCTTATCGCTCACAATGAACATGGATGGCGATGAGCGCCATGCCGATATAGCAAGCCGTCACTAGCGTCGGTTCAGTCGACCGCCGCCAGCGCTTGCTCCAGGTCGCCGATAAGCGCTTCGACCGGTTCTAGTCCAACCGACAGCCTGACCAGACTTGCGTTAATGCCCGCCTTATCGCGATTTTCAGCGCTCAGTCCCACGTGAGTGTTGGTGACCGGCTGATTCGCCAGGCTGGTCACGCCCCCGAGACTGGTGGCTAATTTGATCACCTCGAGCTGATCCATGAATGTCTTGGTGGCATCAAAATCACCGTCAATTTCAAAGCTCACCATACCGCCAAAGCCGATCATTTGCCGTTGGGCGATATGGTGATCCGGGTGGCTTGCTAGTCCCGGGTAATGCGTCGCGCCGATCTTGCTATGACCCTCCAGGAATTCGGCGATCGCCATAGCGTTATCGTTCTGGCGCTGCACGCGCAGCTCCAGGGTCTCGAGACTGCGCTTGACCAGAAATGCGGTCATGGGATCCATGATGCCGCCCAAGATTTTGCGCCGTTTCCAGATGCGTTGGTAGGCGGATTCACCGCAACAGGCAAAGCCGGCGGTTACATCGTGATGGCCGCCAATATACTTGGTCGCGCTGTGCAGGACGACGTCTACGCCCAGTTCGACGGGGCGTTGGTTTATGGGTGAGGCGAAGGTCGAATCCAGCATAACCACGGCGCCTTTTTGGTGTGCGGCTTGTGCCAGTCGTTCCACGTCAACGATCCGCAACAGCGGATTGGTCGGTGTTTCCAGATACAGTATGTCGACGCCCTGGTCGATCTCTTGCAGTATGCGCTCCGTTTCCCAGCAATTGAAGAATTCCGGTTTCACCCCCAAGCCAGGCAACACGTCGTTGAGGAATTCAAATGTCGCGCCGTAGATCTCGCGCATCGCGATGACCCGGCAGCCCGCCTGAACGTGGGCCATCAGTGCCGTCGTAATCGCCGCCATGCCGGATGCAAAGCCAAGGCAGTGTGAGTAGCCCTCTAGCGCGGACATGTCAGTCTCTACGGCAACGACGGTGGGATTGTCCCAGCGTGAATAGATATAGCCGTCATGGGTTTCAACGACATCGATCAATTCATTGGAGTTGTCAAACTGATAGGTCGCAGATAGGTGAACCGGAGGGGTGATCGATTTTCCTTTCACTGTATATTTTCCTTTGCATTACTGAGCATTCAAGAGGCCTTCGCTTGGGGGATAACGCGAGTGTCGTCTGCGCGCGATTATGCAGCATGCGTTTTCGGGACTGAACTGGGCGCTGGTGCGCACACTGGTGTGGACGTAGTGAAAGTGTAGCAACCGTAAACAGATGGGTATATTGCCTTAGCGATTCACTCCGGGTGCTTCGACCCGTTATGATCGAACCATGAAGACAGTTCTCTATACGGCCTTAGCACTCTTAGCATTCGCGGGTAACTCCGTGCTGTGTCGACACGCACTCAGTGACGGCTCGATCGATGCTGCGAGTTTCACGGTTGTGCGGATGCTGTCGGGTATTGTCGTGCTAGCACTGCTCCTTTTGATGACGCGATCGGCGGGTGCTCAAAAAGCAAAGGGAAGCTGGAAGGCGGCGGGCTTTTTGTTTCTCTACGCCGCGGCCTTCTCCTATGCCTTTCTGTCTCTCGATACGGGAACAGGGGCGCTCATACTGTTTGGCACGGTGCAAATTACGATGATTCTGACTGGTCTTGCGCGGGGTAATAAGCTGCTCGGCCTCGAATGGTTTGGAGTGTTAGTCGCATTTTCCGGATTTGTCTATTTGGTCTTGCCTCACCTCACGACACCTTCGATCAAGGGCTTCATTCTCATGGCCATCGCTGGCATCTCCTGGGCCTTTTATACCTTGAACGGAATGCAATCGGAAAATCCGCTCAGCGACACCAGCTACAACTTTTTGCGTACGCTGCCCCTGGTACTGATTCTGCTCGCGGTAACGTTTCAAACTGCTGATCTCTCCTCAAAAGGTCTGGTGTTAGCCGTGGCATCAGGCGGAGTGACCTCGGGTATAGGCTATGCCATTTGGTATCGGGCACTGCCCGGTCTGTCCACGTTGCAGGCCGGTATTTTACAGCTGCTGGTGCCGGTGATTGCCGCTGCGGGAGGCGTCGCCTTTACCAACGAGGTGATTTCTTATCATCTGCTAACATCGTCACTTCTGATTATTGGCGGCATTCTCGCTGTGATACTGGCAAGAACAAAAACGGTTACAACGCAGACCGATGGCTGATCAAAGTGATTGTTCTAACGACATTGCGTAGCGCTCTAGAACGAAGTCGATGCCCTCGCGCGCTGTGGGGCAGCGTTGAGCTCCGAGTCAATCGCTGGAGGCAGCTCAGTTCCTGCTACTGACTCTTTCATGACCCAGTCGGCCCCGGAGAATTTGGACATTATGACCTAACTTATGCCAAAATATTGAGTTGCAGTTTAGCAACGCCCGCCGCGTGTGGCATCTCAGACTGACACCAGGTCCACACTGGCGAAGCCGCCACCACAAACCGACCTCGCGCTACGTTTTTATGTGCCCCCTAGCCCCTGGAGAAAATACGACATGCGTTTGCTCATAATGATCGCTCTGACTGCCTTGATAAGCATCCCAATGGCGCAGGCAGACAATCAAAGCAAACCCAATGTGGTATTGATTTTGATCGACGACGCCGGGCTGATGGATCTTGGCGCCTATGGCGGTGAGGCGCTGACCCCCAATATTGACGCGCTGGCGGCTGAGGGTGTGATGTTTACCCAGTACCGGACATCGCCCCTGTGTGCGCCCACGCGCGCGATGTTGCTAACCGGGTTAGACAATCATCTTACGGGTGTCGCGACGATTCCCGAGGTGTTACCGCCTGAACAAAAAGGGCAACCGGGTTATACCATGGCGCTGGAACCCGGTGTCCTCACCCTCGCCGATCGGCTTGGCGCGGATGACTACCGCACGCTGATGGTAGGCAAATGGCATCTCGGCGAAAAGGCGAAAGAAATGCCCGACCAGCACGGCTTTCAACGCTCCTTTTCTCTCGCTGCCTCCGGAGCAGACAATTGGGAAGATAAATCCTATATGCCCTACTACCGCGATGCGCCCTGGTGGGAGGACGGGAGGGAAGTGGACTTGCCAGATGACTTTTATTCATCCGAGTTTATTGTCGACAAGATGATCGAATATCTCGATGAGACCGATGCCAGCCAGCCGTTTTTTGCCTACCTGCCGTTTCAAGCGATTCATATTCCCGTGCAGGCGCCAGCCGAATTTATCGCTAACTATGATGGTGTTTACGACGAGGGCTGGCACGCGCTGCGCCAGGCGCGCTATGACCGTGCGCAGACACTCGGGCTGATTCCAGTGGGCGTGCCCCTGGCATCCATGCCAGATGACGCGCGGGATTGGAGTAGCCTGACAGATGAGGAGCGAGAACTGTATACGGCCATGATGGAGGCGAATGCGGGCATGCTGGAGGCCATGGACTTTCACATTGGCCGCTTTATCGAACACCTGAAAGCCCAAGGCCAGTACGAGAATTCCATTTTTATAGTCGCTTCGGACAATGGCCCTGAGTTCAACCGCGGCGATAATGATTCGCGGCTTGCGCTGTGGCTGTCGATGAATGGCTATCATATCGACCCCGAGCTCGCAGGTGCGCGCGGGAGCTGGGGCTTTATCGGTCCCGAATGGGCGAACGCAGCAGCCTCGCCGGGCGCACTCTACAAGTTCTACGCCACCGAGGGCGGGATTCGCTCACCCTTGATCATCTCGGGTCCGGGGATTACGCCGGCAAAAACCGACGCGCCAGCCATGGTGAGCGATATTGCCCCCACTTTGGTCGACTGGATACAGCCAGCTGCTCCCTCAACAGAATCGAAAGCGATGACGGGTCGCAGCCTGATGCCGGTAATCAGGGGTGAGGTAGAGTCGGTCTATGGCCCGGATGATATTCGCGCGATCGAAGTCTCCGGCAATAGTGCGCTGTATAAAGGCGACTACAAAATCACTCGCAGCATGCCGCCTGCGGGTGATGGCCAATGGCGCTTATTTAACATGAGCTATGACCCTGGAGAGACAGCGGATTTGAGTACCGCGGAGCCCATAGTGATGGCAGACATGTTAAATGCCTACGGAGCTTATGCCGAAGAGATGGGCGTATTGGAGATGCCCTCTGGCTATGACTCGCTGGAGCAAATTATGGATAACACCACGCCCCGGCTGATCGCTCAGTATCGCTGGTATTTAATTGCGATGGGCCTTGTTTTTCTGGTTTTGCTGTACGGGTTTTATCGCGCCATTAGGGCAATCTTTGCTTAACACAGGCGGCCGCAGGCACTTTGAGGGCTGGGAACAACCATCACCTGACTACCGCTGGGAAAGCAGCGATAATGACCGCGGCTGGATAGGGGCGCCAGCTTATTGCCAGCTGATATATCTGATCGTTTCACTAAGCAATGCTTGAGGCGTGACGAAAACTAGGAAGTGTGCCGAATCTCTTCGAGTGCTCGCTCTAGCTCAGCGAAAAACAGATCGATTTGGGCCGCGCCGGTGCGGTGACTCAAAATGGCGATGCGCGGCGTAAACTGTTCATTGAGCATGGTTCCCGATAGATAGACTTTGCGCCCGGCGTTAACGGTCTCCATCAATAGTCTGTTGCGATCATCGCCCTGATCTCCCGCGAGGCGAAAGGCGAGGGTGGACAGGTCTGGTGCATGCAGTGTCTGGATCTCGGGCATGGCCTGCAAGCGAGCATAAGCCAGTTCGGTCAAATCGAGCTTTTCGTCCAAAGCTGTTACAAACGCATCCAGGCCGTGCAGCATAATCGGCAGTGCGACTTTTAGCCCGCGATGTTCTCTGGACAGTTCTACCGACAGACTGAATGGCTCAAGGTGCGCTTGGGAATAGTCTAGGTCTGGCATGTATTCGCCGCGCATTTCATGCGCTTCAATCAACTTGGTGCGATCCTTTACCAGTACGGCTCCAGTGCCGTAGGGAAGGAACAGGCCCTTATGAGGGTCAAGCGTTATCGAATCCGCCTCGCTGATACCCTGAAAACGCGCCTTGCCTCGCTGAGTAATGACAAAGGCGCCGCCATAGGCTGCATCAATATGGAACCAGCAGTTATATTCCTTGCAGAGGGCGGCAATGTCCGCCAGTGGGTCAATCGCCCCGGTATTCGTCGTGCCAGCAGAGCCGACAACCATGAACGGCGTTTTGCCCCGGTCACGCTGGTGTATGATCGCCGCTTCCAGGGCATTCACGTCTAAACGGTATGCTTTGTCAGTGGCGACCCGATGTATGTTTTTGTGGGAAAACCCCGCGAGGTTTGCCGCCTTCATGACAGAATGATGGGTCTGCTCCGAACAGAACAGCACGCCATCGAGGAAGTTCTCCGGCAGCATGTCTCGACGCGCGGTAACCACGGCAGTGAAATTAGCCAGGGAGCCACCCGTTGTCAGCACGCCCGCCGCTTTTTCGGGATATCCAAGCCAGTCCGCAAACATGCGTATCACCTGATACTCCAGCTCGCCTAGCGCGGGCGAGGCAAAATGCGCGGTGCCGTAGCGATTCAGGGTTTTGATAATCCATTCGGCGAGTGCAGATGTGACCAGGCCACCACCGGGAACATAGGCGAAAAAACCGGGGTGCGCGGGATTGAAGCCGGGCTCAAAAATGCTCTGCAGGAAGGCGGCAAGATCCATGTTGCCGTCGTCATTGGCTGCTAACGCGTGGGGCTTGCGGTGCGTTAAAACCTCTGAATCGGGAAGGTTAGCGAGCGCTTCGCCCAGCAGTTGCTGAATATAGCTGCTCAAGGTCTGCCACTGGTCGACGGATGGTTCAAGCGGCAGACGCTGATCTGCTGGCAATGACCAGTCAAAGTAGTCTGAGGATAACAACCTATGCCCTCATCTATTGGAGGAGCCCACAGTATTACGGAGTTTGGGGAGCATTCAAAGCCCGGTTAATCGAGTCGCTAATCCAGTCGCCAACATAATCCTTGTTGGAGAGGTCTGCATCCATCAATGGTGCGCCTGTCAGTCACGAAACAGCCCTGTTTTGACCGGCCCCCCGCTGATGCGATCGATGAGAGCATTTCGAGGAAGACCGGTTGTCGCCAACTTGTTTTCACACGGCCTGGCGCCAAGGGATTTTTTTAATTCAACGCCGTCTGGCAGCTTAGATGCTAAAACAAGAGATGACGGTTCTATTGCGCTCAAGCAGACAATAAAATAATAACGCGCGATTGCTCGCGGCATAGGTGGCTCAATATTTCACCATTTTCCTTTCTCTGCCGTTTCAACGGCATCACCAGAAGATGGGTTATCAGGGATTTACAGAGTGTTACAGACCTTGTGCCATTTGTGCATGACCGGCTCATTAAATCGAGAGATCATCCTTCTCAACAGTCTAGTGTGTTTCCGTCACCTGAAAAGAATGTCGGAAACGAGCATGCAGATGGGTAGGGGCGGCCGCGACGTGTGCGCGAATCTCCAGGGGAAGTAGAGAGAATATGGCAAAGCAATTACGAGTTGGCCTTATCGGCCTTGGCGGTGTGGGCGCCATACATCTGCGAACCTATCTCGCTGAACAGCGCATCGAGCTGGTTGCGGTGGTGGAGCCGCGAAGTGAACGATTTGAGGAACTGAATATTCCCGCAGAGATCCTGCGGTTTACAGATCATCGAGAAATGCTTGCGGTCGGCGCTGTCGATGTCGCCTGTATTGCGACCCCGGTTGCGACCCACCGGGCTATTTCTGTAGATTGCGCGCGCGCTGGCGTCCATGTGCTGTGTGAAAAACCGCTAGAGGTGAGTTCGATAGCAGCGCAGGAAATGTTGTCTGAATGCGAGCGCAATGCCGTCAAGCTGGGATATGCATCGTCTTATCGCTACCTGCCCGCTGTGCTGGCGGCGCGCGAGCTTATCCAGTCAGGTCGCTTGGGCGAGATTCACTCGATCTCGGAACGGGCGGTGGGCGGTGCTGTGCGAGGGGGCGCTGAGGCAATGGGGTTTGCCCATTACCCTAAAGGCGGTCCCGGCGGCAGCGGTTTGGGTCTGGTAGATCACGGCATCCACTTTATCGATATCTTTCCTTGGCTTCTGGATTCTCCCATTTGCACGGTAGCAGGGAGAGGCAATGTGTCAGGCGAGCCCCCTGCCAGCGAATGGCTGACCATGGAATTTGCCAGCGGCGCGATCGGTAGCCTGCTGTACAGCGAATCTGTATATAGTGCGACTGGACCCGACTCAGGCCTTGTCGCTCAAGGCGAAGGCTGGGATATCGATAGTGGTCTCGTGTGCGCGGGTGAATGGTCCGCTGCGCCTGGGCACATCGATATTTGCGGTACGCTGGGTGCCCTTAAGATCTACCACTATGCAAACCGACTTTATCTCAACGATGCTCAAGGCTGCCGCGAGCTGACCTTGCAAGGGGCAGCACCACCGGCTCAATTCTCGAAGCAGATGCTCGCGTTTCTCAATGCGCTGGAACAGGGGCAGGAGCCACCGGTAAGCGGAGAAAAGGGACTGTCAGCTCTCAACTGGCTTCTTCAAATCTACGATGCCAGATAGTCGATGGTCGATAGTCGCGTAGCGCTAAAACCTCATCACCCCGTTAGCTTCCCAGCTGCTCCAGAATGATATTGCCCAGCCCGATGTTGATGAGAAATCTCGCGAAACCGGGTAGCGGAGTGATATCCAGTGGGGGTAGGTCGACCTCTGCCGGCGCGTTGCCGATGTCCTCCCCAGCCAGGAAGCGTAAGCGCATATCGTACACATTTGGTGCAAGCGCTTCGATTTCGCGGTGACGATGGCCGCCGCCATTGGCGGTAATCAAGGTCACGTCTGAAAAATTGTCTAGCGAGCGCAGTGCTCGAGCTGGAGGAGTATTGCCATCGAATGAGCCGAGAATGGCAAGCACTGGAATATCGCTGTTGAAGGGTTCAGCCCACGCCGAATCGATCAGTGGGTAGTTGAGTGCTTCGCAGGCGTATGAGGCGTTGCGTGTTTTCATCATCTGCCCCATCCATGCGGACTCGGGAGGCTTGAGCAGCTCGCGATCAAACTGCTCTCGAAATGTATCGGTGTAGACTTGATTGCAAATAGTCGCTACCGCGGCAATATTGAAACGAGCGTTTGCGCGCTGCAGTACTTGTGTGGCGACTACCTGCATCACACCCCGATAGGCCCCTTTATCCAGCGCGTAGAGCACGCTGGGTAGTATGCTGGCGCCCTCTCTGTGGTGCGTCATTTGCGACATGTACAAAATTCGCGCGAGCATCATGCTATCCAGGCGTACGGACAGCGGTTCGCCGTTAAATTGGACTACCACGTCGACCGGCTCCTGTTCGAGTCGCGTCGCCAGATCACCGAACACACCGCTCGCGCCGCGCTCGCCAAACATTTCCTGCACTTGCTCATCGGCATCCAAATGGTCCAGCAGATCCTCAAACGCGGTCTGGGCGTCGCTGGGAAGATTGAGAGCGCCATCGAGTCCAAACACGCCGCTGATGGCCACGCGATGCAGTAACTCAGGATGGCGTCGCGCAAGCGCAATAGACCAAAAAGCGCCATAGCTGTTGCCGGTGACGGAGAAAGCGTCGTATCCCAGGCTCACCATTAGGTCCGCCACATCGTCTGCTAAGGCGATGGGGTTATAGCCACGCAGATCCGTGCCCTGCGATGTCCAGTACGCGTTACATGCCTCCCCCTCTCGCGTGTAAAGCTCGCGCATGGTGTCGGCGTCGACCACAAAGGCTATGGTATCGATATCACAGCCAAGCAGGGGTTCGGAAAGGCCCATACCCCTTGCATCAAGGAGAATAAAGTCCGCAAAGGACTGCATCTCAGTCAACACTTGGATACGCTCCATGCGCGACTGCAAGATGGCAGATTCCTTTGGCCCGCCGTGCAGTAACACCACTGGAGGTGCGGGATCAGATGCCTCCGTTTTGATGCGGATGAAGGCGACTTTGATGAATCGACTGTTAGGATCAGAGCGCACCTCGGGTACGTAGATGAAACCCATCTCGCCTTCGACAGACTCGCCATCATCATTGCTAAAGACCCGCGACTCGATCTCGATTTTGCGTTTCTTAGCCTGATAGTCACCGAACTTTGCCGATGATGCCTTTGTCTCTACCGGTGGTATAGTCTTGGCCGCGACGGGGTAGCTAAGGCCAAGGCCGGCAGCCAGGGCGAGCAGGCCCATCAGCGGGGGGATCTTTGAGTTGGTGATCACGTATACGGCCCTTTTTTGTCCATCTAGATCGTAGTATCTGTCGCGTCGGTCGAGTCAAATCACTGCGCAGCTACCGCAGCTACCGCAGCTAGATAATGATCCTGCGGACGACTATCAGTAAAAATAGCATACTATAATAATAATATAGCATGCTATTTATATTTTATTGTCGAACGGGAGCAGTAGACTAGGGGCCGTTTTTCAGTCCCAGCAGCTGGCGTGTTTCAGCCGGTGTGGCAACATCCTCGCCGATGGCGCGAATGATGGTGATGGCGCGCTCTACCAGTTGTCCATTCGTGGCGAAGACACCCTTGTCGAGATAGAGGTTGTCCTCCAATCCAACCCGGGCATTGCCGCCTAGCAGCACCGACTGCGCCACCATGCGCATCTGTTCGCGACCGATCCCTAGAACACCCCAACAGGTGCCTGGATCAAAGTAGCCTTTCAGATATTGCACGGTCTCAGCGTCTGAAGGCGAAGCCCAGTTCACACCCAGTACCATCTGTATCATGGGCACGCCATCGACCAGGCCTTCGGAGATGAGCTGCTTGGCGAACAGAATATCGCCGGCGCCGAACACCTCGATTTCCGGTTTGACGTCGAGTTCTTGAAAAAGCTTTGCCATTTTGCGCAAGGTGTGTGTGGTATTCAGGTAGACGCCGTCTCTGCCGTCGAACACCTGATTGCCTGTGGTCACATCCAGCGATGCGATTTCTGGACAACAAGCCACCAGGTGAGCCACTCGTTCCTCAGCCCCGGCAATATCGCTTTCAGGTAGCGCTACGGCTTCATTGTTCGGATCGGGGAATAATTCCCCGCCGTCGCCACAGGTTAGATTGATAACAATGTCCACACCCGATTGGCGGATGCGATCCACGATCTCCTCGAAATAAGCGACCTTGCGGCTGCCGCTGCGCGTCTGCGGGTCGCGAGCGTGAATGTGGGCGACTGAAGCGCCCGCCCTGGCCGCTTCGATCACCGCGGCACTGATTTCCTCTGGGGTGTGGGGGAAATTCGGGTGCTTGTGATCGGCGACAGCGGCACCGGAGACCGCACAGGTCAAAATGACTTTTCTTGGCATGCTTAGCAAAAACCTCCAACGCCTATCGTGGCGCTATCTCGTTCGAATCTCATTGTCGTGCATCAGCGTTGACCACCAGCGCGTGCCGATGCACAGGAGTGCGGCGGCGAGCAAACACGTCACGGCGATGCCGGCGAAAATAACGCCGTCGGGCAGGCTTTCCGTCATCGCGCCCACCAGACCGCTGCCGTAGTTGCCCAGTGCCGTGCATAAAAACCAAAACGCCAACACTGAACCGATCATGCGCAGAGGCGCATAGGTGTTCACCATATTGGTGCCGATTGAAAGAATGCAGAGTTCGCCCAGCGTGACGAATAGGTAGGCGCCGACCAGCCACAGTGCAGAGCTTTTTTGATCGGTGGAGGCCGCCATTTCTTCGAAAGCCAGCACCATTAACAGAAACCCCACCGCAGTCATCACAAAGCCATAGGCAAATTTGCCAGGCGGCGTCACCCTGCGCCCTACACCTGACCACAGCACCATTGCCAGTGGCGTCAGTGTGACGATGAAAAATGGATTGAGCGAGAGAAACCAGGTCGCTGGAATTTCAAAACCAGCCACCATTCGATCCGTACTTTGCTGTGCGTATAAGTTAATCAGTCCGCCGTATTGCTCAGCGGCCAGCCAGTAAAGCGCGCTAAATAAGGCCATGGTTGCGATCACCCATAGTCGCCGGCGTTCGGTAGCGGTCAGTGTGCCTTCGCTGCTAACGGTCTTATACAGTTTGGCGGGCGGTGTGTGCGGTACCGAACCGACGTACCGTTGCTGTAGCGAAACAAAGATCACAGCACCGATTAGCATGCCAAACCCGGCGACGGTAAAACCCAGATGCCAGCCGAATTTCTCGCCCACGGTGCCGGCAATAAGCCCTGAGAATACGGCACCCAGATTGACGGCAATCTGAAATAAAAACACGCCGTTCTCGCGCTGCGGGTGGTCGTCCGCGTAGAGCCGCCCCAGGAGTGCGTAGCTGTTGGGCTTGAAGAAACCAGTGCCCAAAATGATTAGTCCAGTGGCGGCATAAAAACTGTAGCCCACAGACTGATAAGCCAACGTGAGCATATTTACCGATATGCTTTCGAATGCAGCGGGGGCGTCTTCAAGTGTCGATTGCAGCAAATTCAGTTCATCCGACCCCAAGACCAGTTTGCCCAAGGGCAAAGCGCTCTGATCTTGCAAGTACTTCAGCAGCGGCTGGCCGCTCACGACACCTAACAACCACGGAAATAGGACCGGGCCAGCCATCAGAAAGTGGCCGAGCGACATCAGTATCGCGCCGACAATCAGAGCGCGTCTCGGCCCGGTGAAATGATCAGCGATATAGCCGCCGACGATAGGTGTGGCGTAGGCTAGCGCGATGTAGGACCCGTAAAATGTGAGCGCTTCGCCCGCAGACCAGCCAAAGCCGCCCGCAGCGACGGGCGCGACTAAAAACAGCACCAGCAGGCCGCGCATGCCGTAGAAGCTGAAGCGCTCCCACACTTCTACGGCGGCGATGAGATATACACCGCGCGGATGACCGAAGAACGCGGTTCGAAAGCCGCCCGCGCGTGACTCATAATCGACAGTCTGGGTCGACGTCATAAGATTTGGTCCACGCTGGCCCGCATTTATGCTCGGTTGTCCCCAAGCACATCGACTTCACGCCAGTCTGTCTGACAGGGTGGGCCCGCTGCGATATGTAGTTTTGGTGTGTCGCCCAATTCGTAGATGCTGCTGGCCAGCGTGTAACCAATGAGCGCGTCGCCGTAGTCCCCGAGTCGTGATACTGGACACTGTGGATCATCGTGCGCGCTCAACGCAGCCTTCACTGCAGATAAGCTCACCTCGACGCCTGTTCTCCCAAGACGTGCGTAAATCGATGCCATGCGGGCATGCGTGCTAGCCTGAGCCGCCGCGGCGCGGACTACGCTGTTGGTGTTTTGGTTCACCAGAGGATGATTGGTGTGACAGACCCGAGAACAGTCCTCGGTGGGCTGATACTCGACGACCGCACCGGCGGCGCATTCGAATGAGCGCACGCAGCCGGGTGCGGATACCAGATAGTTTTGTCCCGAGGCGTGCGGCGCGTCCCGAAGGAATGCGCAGGCTTCGTCAAAATCCGTATGTTCAAGGAACCGGCGCATCACAAAGGCCACAGGCAATCCGGTGCGCGCGGCGCGCAAGGTGAGCAGGGAGTTGCAGGCAATGCCCAAAGAAGCAGTGTTGAGACCGTTTAAGCCAATGCCGCCAGGATGTCCAAATACAAGCGCGGTAGCACCCGCTGGGTACGGACGAATGCGGAACAGGGTCTGCATGCCTTCCAGCCACTGCCCGACGTCCATGTTTTGGCCAGATAAGGTAACGGTGCCATGAGCGGATACGGCATCCGTCACGCCAAAGCAGGTGCAGGTCTCACCGGTCGCCGCGGCCGTTTGTTCGGCGCGGTAGCTCCAGTGCTCATCCCCGAGATTCAGAAAGTAGATGTCGTCAAAGGCCACCTCTGCGCCGTCGGCAATGCCCTGTAACTCCGCCATCAGCGATGGCGCCCACTGCGTTATAGCCGCTTCGAAGCTGCATTGTTCAAGGAACTGGCGTTTTTCCCGCTCTGCGTTGCCGTGCTCGCCAGTAAGTTGCTTGTCTTGCAGGGCAAGCGTGCTTTGTATCGCCTCGCGAAGCTGATTGCCATGCTGCACACCTCGCTCGTAGGGTGCACCTGAGAGTTCAAGTATTGGCATGTCACTAGAACGCATGGATCGCTTCCCCGCGCTGGATAAAAGCCCTTTTTCGTGCGCTGAAATCGCCAGTGCTGATCATTGCTCGACCGCTTCCGACACTGGCAGCCGACGAGATAGCTTATTGCTGTCTTGAGAGCGAAAGAGTCGATTATTACATACTATTTATAAAAATAGTATGTAATATTGTCTCGACGGGCGACGAATTGGGTTGTCGCACGCTCTTGATCGCCGTTTGCCCATTGGCTACCGGATTCCCTCATCGACCTTAAGCCCATCAAAATTGACCTGAAGCCGATCAAACTGGAGTTGACCGAGGCAGTGATTGCACTCGATATGATGTCAGTCAGAAGGGCAGGGCTACTATTGCGCATAAGCGAGGAATGCACTTGGACACTAAAATGTCACCCCATCCCAGCCAACCGAGCAGTAATATGTGGCTGCCTGAGTTATGGGGCGATTTTCCGGCGGATCCCGGCGGACAGTCTTTCTCGGATCTAAACACTGTTGCTGTCAATCAAGCGCCGTCATCAGAGTAGACATTATGGAAGTGCGTCCCTAGCGCAGTAACGATTGTTGAAGCGTACTGCCCAAGAAATATGGAGAGTGCTGATCTGGCAGCAAAACACCAGAATGTTGGTGTTGAGGTGAGATCCGAAAATCGAATCGTTAAGGTCCTAAAGCACGAACACAAACACACGAGCACAAACATAAGAATATGGTTAATGTGAGTTGATTGGCATCATCGGTGACTATAAGCTTTTATGTGAGCAGTGACTGTTTAGCGCAGGATGAAGCGGTTGAAGATCGCGCGCTGGCGTGACTGCGAGCGCTGCAGTGTCAGAGACCTGAGTATTGGGGGAATGAAGTGAATATTTTGAGTAATACGGCCTTTAGCCTACTGGGTGGCATACTGATATTGATGAGTTCTAGTCTGCATGCAAAACCGCCATCGACCTGGCTGAATTGTGACTCTTCGTCGCTGCCCTGTTATAGCACTCCGCAGCCTATTGATAGTACAAAGGGGTTTATCGTTTATATACATTGCGATGGACAGGATGTGCCCAAGGATAAGATGAAAGACGTTCATTGCAACAATGAGGCAACTGACATAGTGTGCTCCAAGCAAGAGAATCCGTCTCAATGCAAGTGCTCTAACCCGACGGCCGGTCCGCTGGATATGAAGGTTAAAGTGGGTGCTTGCTAAACCAGTTTGAGGGCCGCTCGGAGTCCGCCATGGACCCCGAGTGCTACCCCAATGCTATGGCGGCAGCGCCTACATAAGTGCGCCTCATTGAGCAGGCATGCGCCTGTCTACACTCTGGTCTTCCTACCTACTGCATTCGAAATGGTGATCGCGCGCTCGACCGGGGCGATCGAATACCATAGCGCGGTATCGAAAACGCTACCTGTTTAGTCCATAGAACCCCGGCTCAACGCGAGGCGCCCGAATACACCTGTCTCGCAATAGATCTTAGATTAGCCCATGCAGCAGTTTGGATTTATAGTGATGCTGGTCTGTCGATGGTCTTCACACGTAAATGATGTATGGGTAGTCAAACCTCCTTACGCGCGTCAGCGTCGGCTGACGGTGCTCGCGCTGTCGTCCCCGACACGCTGTTTCATCCCTGCACGCGCGCCTGGTTCAGTGAGTCCTTTGTCAGTCCCACGCGGGTGCAACTTGAGAGCTGGCCAGCGCTGTATAGACGCGAAAGTGCGCTGCTGTTAGCGCCCACAGGTTCTGGCAAAACCCTAGCCGCCTTCCTGGCTGCGATTGATCGTCTGGTTTTTGATGGCGTAGACAAGGCAGCGACGCCAGAGCCGGGTGTAAAGGTTCTCTACATCTCACCTCTGAAAGCCCTCGGTGTCGACGTTGACCGCAATCTGCGCGCACCGCTGGCAGGTATCTCTGCGGTCGCAGCGCGCGAGGGTGTGGCGCATCGCGAGGTGCGGGTGGGTATTCGCTCCGGCGATACCGAATCGCGAGAACGAGCACGCATGCTTCGCCATCCGCCGGATGTGCTGATCACCACCCCTGAGTCGCTGTATTTGATGCTGACATCGAAAGCGCGCGATATTCTCGAGGGTGTTCAGACCGTGATCATCGATGAGATTCACACCATGGTCTCAAGCAAACGCGGCGCG
>JBCCNJ010000036.1:0-35039 GCA_039025905.1 Pseudomonadota bacterium
CCCTGAGTTTCTACCCACAAGACGCAAGGGCGTGTATCTAGCGCTGGCACTTGGCATCCAGCAAGGTGAGCAATATCTTGCCTGGTGTGACGAGGCTCTGGATCTACTGGGGAGACTCGAGTCGGAAAACCAATAGTTGGTGTTTGCGCTTAGCCATTCGCCGCATTGAGCGGCGGCGAGTTAGCCGCTGTCTCGCATCTGGTTTGATAGGCATCAATGTGCTCACATAGGTACTGTGCGTCTTCCTTAACACCTGAAAAGCGTCCCGAGCCCCAGGTGTGCAGCCAGGGTAGACCAATGAAATATAAGCCTGGTGACTGGGTTATGCCGCGCGCGTGTTGCGGATGCCCACGGCCATTAAAAACAGGGGCGTCTAACCAGTCAAAACCGGGAAGGTAACCCACGCACCATATGACACTGGTGATGTTCGCCGCCTGCAAATCCAATTCTGTTCGTTCTCTAGCGACTTGCCACACTGGAGCATATGCAGAGCTCGGCTCGCTTGTCTCTAGCTGTTGGGTGTCAATCCAGGCATCAATACGGGCGTTGATATTGTTAAACGTATCGTCTGCTTTTTGCAGATTCTTACCCAGGTTAGGTAAGAAGTGTAAGCTCTGTCCATCGAACTCAGTCATCGTTCCAAACAGTTCCATGCCTTCTGCGGCAAATTGGCGCAGATCGATATCACGACCTCCATCGCGACCGGTCACATAGTGATTGGAGTTTTGGCGCACACCCTTACCCAGAGGATGTTCATCTACATTCATTTTGTAGTAGTCCATTTCATCCAGCCACTTAACGACGTCTTTACCGCGATAAAAGCGCGCCACACGCGGCGCATTGCCGGTGGCGAGGTAGACCTTGCGACCCTCTATGTGCAGATCTTCTGCTATTTGAGCGCCTGACTGACCAGAGCCGACGACCAAGACGTTGCCCGCTGGCAGTGAGCGCGAATTCTTATACTGTGCAGAATGTAGTTGCTGCACCTTGCCTGGAAGACGCTCTGCCATTCTTGGAATAATGGGCACATGATAGCCCCCGGAAGCGACGACGATTTGATCGGCACTATAGCTGCCATCACTGGTTTCAACGTTATAGCGACCCGCGTTGTCCCTGACCACATGGGTAACTTCCACACCTTCGCGCACGGGTGCGTTCAGGCTTTTCGCGAAGCGCTCCAACCATTCGATTGTTTGCGCGCCGGTCATAAAGCCATCTGGATCGCTGCCATCATATGACGCGCCTGGCAGCTGGCATTGCCAGTTTGGCGTGACTAAGGTGAAGGAGTCCCAGCGCTCATTTTTCCAGCTGTGGAACGCGACGCTTTTCTCAAAAATGATGTGCTTTAAATTCGCTTTCTGTAGAAAGTAACTGGTGGTCAAGCCTGATTGACCTGCGCCGATCACGATGACTTGGTAGTGTTTACGATGCAATTTATCCATTCGCTGATCTCCAAATATTCTCTGTCTGTTGACGTGATTCCGACAAAAAGGGCGCGAAAAGCAGGTAGTCGATAACTCGATGTTTCATTAGCTAGCGTAAGTTATCCATCGACAGAATCGTGACGTCGCCGCCGTCAGCGTCAAATCGTTTGGCCTGTGTCTGCAGGCGCACGAGTTGGCCGCTCGCCTGGGAACAGGGATACCCGAAACGCTCGGCTACACGAGCACTGGCCTGATGAAGGGCCTTTTCTGCGCGCTGAATGAATTCATCCACGGGCATGCTCTCACCGGTTTTGAAGTGCTCATTGATAACTGTGGACGGGGAATAGCACGCTTCTTCCGTGCCATCAGGCCAGCTAATGCAAAAGTTTACGGAGGGCATGATCTTTCCGGATACGGCTGCGCTGGGGCACACTGCGATAGCATTGAAGGGGCATGAGCTTTTTTGCTAAAGCCCGTCAATCCGCGAGTGCCAATGTCAAAAAATTGCCGGGTCTCTCCCTGCTGTGACACCCACAGTTGTTGTGTGCCGGTAATGTGACCGATCACGGCAGCGCTGATGTCCCGTTTGTGAAAATGATCCAGCAACTCATGGACGTGGGCATCATCGGTTGTCAGTAGATACCCGAAACTCGGAAAAGCGCAAAGCCAATCGCGCAGATGTACGTTCGATGGCTTCGGAATCGCGTCTAAGTCTATGTTCGCACCGCAGGCTGAGCTTTCTAACAGCATCAGGCAGGTACCCAACAATCCTGCCTGGCTGATATCTTTACAGGCGAATGCGAGTTGTTTTTCAGATATTGTCGGCAGAAGGGCGAGATCGTCCCGCATGCGGTGAGGGGGTGATGAGGTCGCCGCGTCCCAGTTCAGGCTTGTGCCGTGGAATGCGCCACGCAGATCCATTGCCGCGATCAATTTTTGTCCAGGCTGCCCAGCAAAGCTGGTCAACAGTCGATTAGCGTGACCAAGAATCGCCACCGACAGACTGTTTGCATTGGCTCGCAAGTTGGTGTGACCACCGACGATGGGAACTCCCAGGCGCTCAGACGCATCGCGCATGCCACGCAGCACTTCCTGGCGTTGTGTCTTATCCGCCTCCTTGCACCAGATGGCGTTCACTACCGCTGTCGGTCGGCCACCCATCGCAGCGATATCACTGCAGTTCACCATCACCCCGCACCAACCCGCGAACCAGGGCTGGTCGTTAACGAATTGACCCAGCATGCCTTCTATGGCAAGTAACTGGTAACCGGCCTCGGCGTTCGCGCCTAGCGGAATCGCTGCAGTGTCATCACCGTTGGCGAGCCAATCTGGAGGTAAACCAGGCAAGCCATCGCTGACTTTCGCGATATCTTGCTTTGCTTGTATGCCACTACGCGTCAGAACATGTTGCAGCAAGTCATCGAGAGATGGATTAGCTTCAGTGCCGGCAGTGTGGTCTGTTGCAATCAAAGTCTGCCGCCTGCTTAACGGTTTGAGCGCATATTTGAGCGCATAGTAGAGGACGATGACGCAGCATCTTGATTCGGCAGCAGGCCAGCCCATACATCTTGAGTAGGTTTGGGTTTACGCGCTTTGATGACGAAACCCCCTTTCGGGTGGTAGAAGGGCGGATAAGCGTCTAAGTCGGCCTCCATAACCGCATGGGGGTGGCCAAAAAGAGTTCGATAATCCTGCGTGTGCCACATTAAGCGCTGGAACAATCTCTCATTCTGGCGCTGTACCGTAGCCAGAAAGCGGACGCAGCCAACCGCATGGGCGCTGGAAACGGCGAGCCTGATGAGCGCTGTGCCAAGCTGACCTTCTGTGCGAAAGTCAGTATCGACTGCCAGTCGCGATCCGTACCACACGTCGTTGGGTTCACGGTGTATTCTGACTGTGCCTACGACTTGTTGATGCCAGCCTCCCTGGCTGCCCATTGCAACAAGTGTAAGCGCACGGTCGTCGATGGCATCGCGGTCATCGTGTTTGAATATTTGCTGCTCATCACAAAATACCCTGCGCCGTAACTGTCGGGCTTGTTCGACCTCCCAGTCAGAGGTTGCCCACTTCAGCGTGTAAGCGCAGTATTTCGAATAGTCCGGATGATCACTCATAGTGCTTGCTCTTTGAACATCCGTTGCAGCGGCCACGGTGGCCTTGCGCAATCACAGCGCGTGCTCCAGGCACCTGCCTGATGCGGCATCTTCGGCTGCCGCCTGTTCGTAATGGGCGAGTGTTGAACATGCGCCGCACTTACTGCATCCCGCTTTCGCGGTGTTGGAGGTCATGCCCGACGCATAGAGCCGAGCGCCCAGAGGCTTAAGGATGGACTCCATAAAGGTCGCACTTGGGGGTTTATGGTCTTCCAGTGGCGTCCCTCTGATAGGTACAAAAGGTACAACAAAGGGGTAAACGCCGATGTCGATCAGGCGCTCGCTGACCTCCAAAATGTACTCCGTAGTATCACCTAGACCGGCGATGATATAGGTGCTTAGCTGCCCGCGACCAAATATCGGTACTGCCAGTTTGAACGCAGCCAGATAATCATCGAGTGTGATTTCGGACTTGCCGGGCATGATCTGTTCCCTCAATGACTGATCCAATACTTCCAGATGCATGCCCAAACTATCAATGCCTGCCTCCTTCATCACCGCATACCACACCGGATCTTTTGGCGGTTCACATTGCGCTTGAATAGGTATATCCACGACCGCCTTAATCGCTCTTGCGCTGTCGGCCAGTACTTTGGCGCCGCGATCCGGTGTAGCTGGTGTGCCTGTTGTGAGTATCATTTGACGAACACCGTCGAGTTCGACCGCCGCTTTAGCGACCTCGGCGAGTTGGGCGGGTGTCTTTTCTGCGATCGTTCGACCGGCGCGCAATGATTGACCGATTGAACAAAACTTGCAGGCCTTTCTTCTGCTCTCGTAACGAATGCAGGTTTGCAGCACGGTAGTGGCAAGTACGTCTTTGCTGTGCAGTGTCGCGATGTGGGAATAGGGGACGCCGTCTGCCGTAACGCCCTTATAGAATTGCGGCTGACCAGTAAAACTGATGTCCTTAAGTGGAATCAGCTGCTCGGTGGTGTGACTGTCTTTGACGATGTGGTCACCCTCAGGGGTAGTCTGAACGGAAAAAGGTGATTCCCATACCGATTCCGAGTAGATCGGAACCATGACCGTGACATTGTCGATTGTGACAGCCTGATGATCGGACGGCCCTGCGCCGCCGCGACGACTCATATGCCGTTGCTCCGGACGGCTAAGGCGGAGACCCTGAGTTTGTAGTTCGGTGATTAGCCGGTTGCGTGATTCATATGGCTTCATGACTTGGTTCCCCGCTAACCCCGCCAGGGTCGAGTTCGGTCAAAGGTGATTCGCTTCGGAACATGGGCTCGCTGTAGGAGGAGGTCTGCTCATTGATGGCCAGGCGCAAAAGTTCGGGGCGGGCGTAGTGGCCTACGGCATCCATCATGCGCTTGCGCTTTGTGATCAGCCTGAAATCCAAATCCGCCACCACCAGACCCTCATCCTCGGTTAAGGCCGGTGCCAAGTGTTTTCCCTCAGGCGAGATGATGGCGGTATTGCAGCCGCCTCTCAGCGCCTTTTGCAGCTTTTCGTCCGGTGTGATCGATTCGATTTGCTCATCGCTCAACCAACCGGTGGCATTCACGACGAAGCAGCCGGACTCCAACGCATGATGGCGAATCGTCACCTCCATTTGATCTGCAAAAATTGGGCCGACCAGAGAACCTGGAAATTGACTACAGTGGATTTGCTCGTGTTTCGTCATGAGCGCATAGCGCGCGAGTGGGTTGTAGTGTTCCCAGCAGGCCAATGCACCCAATCGCCCTACGGCTGTCGCCGCAACGTCCAGACCCGCGGCGTCGCCTTGCCCCCAGATCATACGTTCGTGGTAGGTTGGCGTAATCTTGCGACGCTTCAATACCAGGCGACCGTCGGCGTCGAACACCAGCTGCGTGTTATACAGACTGCCATGGTCTCGTTCGTTGACGCCAAGCACCACAACCATGCTGTGATGCCGGGCCCGCTCGGCAACCGCCTCCGTAATAGGTCCCGGCACAACAACCGCTTCGTCGTACAGTCGCAGGTGCTCCGAAGCGCAGCTTACGGCTGGATAGACGAACGAAAAATAGGGGTAGTAGGGCACGAAGGTTTCGGGGAAGACAATCAGTTCGACGCCTTTCCCCGCTGCCTCTTCCATCGTATTGATGACTTTGGCCAAGGTACCGCCGGCCGTTCGTAGATAAGGTGCAACTTGCGCTCCTGCCGCCCTAATGATTTGAGCCATGTGATTAACGTCTGCTAGAGCGTCCAGGCATCGAGAATCACGGCATCATCACGCATATGCAGCAATCTCAAATCCAGAACGTCGAGTGGGTTGATCGGACGAATACCCTCGATCAAGCAGGCCTCGCCATAGCCGTAGAGCGCCTGTAGTGCGAAGCGGCAGGCATAAGCCTTACCTCCCTCGGCCATAAACTTCTTGAGCTGCTCGGCATAAGTTTGATTGCCTGGAAAAGCCTCATCACCTAAGGTTGGGAAACCCCGCTGCACGCCCAGAGTGACGCCGGGCCCGTACAGCAAAACAGAGGTCTCGTACCCTTTGCGCAGTAAGCGGGTGGCCTGTAGAAGATTGACCAAACCGGCTGAGCCTTCAAAGCCAACGGTGTGGAAAGTCACCAGAGCTTTCTCGCCTTCCGCGGCTTTTACGTCTTCGAAAACTTTTTCCTCATAGTCAACTAAAAAATCGCCGGTCTGGTGGGCGGCTTGGGTTACTTGTGGCATGTTGTTACTCCTGTGCAGAATGAGAGACAAAGTTGGCGGTGTTCCAGGTTGTACTTGCAACCCCGATGCCAACAGTTCGCAAAATGATTGCAATCAACATGCAATCATCGTGACGATACAGGCGCTCCGTTGGGACAAAAAAAATTTTATGACCTATCTAAAGCAATCAATTAACAATCAATTTTTCGCTAAAAAGAGCACAAAATAAGTGCACAAGGCCGTGCTTGCGCACACATACTGTGCTGCGCTTGCTCCTTATAAGTGCGATAAAACAGTGCAATCAATTTCATGCAATCAATGCTATTGTCTCGACGAGATCAATAGGGGTGAGAGATATGCGCAATAGAGAACTTGCTCGTTGGGCGAGACGTATTCGAAACAGCAAAGGTCGGCCCATCTACAATTTGATTCCCGATCTGATCGCAGAGGATATCGATAGCGGAAGGCTGCAAACGCGTGATAGGTTGCCCACGCTGCGCGAGGTGGCAACAGCCAGTGGAATTAACTATACGACGGCGGCCCGCGCCTACAACGAAGCTAAAGTGAGGGGCTTGATTGTTTCCCACCCAGGCTCCGGTACATTCGTAAAAGGCAAAACAGCCACCATACCGCCCAGCGCGGGCAGCTACGAAATGTCCATGAACTTGATGATTGAGCCCGCCATTCCTACGTTGACTGAGCAAGTCCGTGATGGCGCTATCAGCGTGATAGCGCAACAGGATATCTACTCGCTGTTGCGCTATCAGGCATTCGGGGGCAGCCCCGAAAACAAAGAGGCCGGATTGATCTGGCTAGAGCAGCGCTTGGAAAACCCTACCGCAGAGCAGCTGCTTATTTGCCCGGGAATCCATTCCGCGTTACTCGGTTTGATCAGCACGCTGATCAGGAAAGACCAGGTGCTCTGTGTCGAGAGCCTGGCCTATCCGGGTATCAAGGGAATTACGGCTCAACTGGGGATTCAGCTGCATTCGCTGGAAAGAGATAGTCACGGACCGCTTGTCAAACCCTTTGAGCAGATCTGCAAGAAAGGCCAGGTCGGCGCACTCTACCTCAATCCGATTCTGCAAAACCCCACCACATCCACGATCAGCCCGAGGCGCCGCGAGGCGCTGGCAGAGGTGTGCTTGCGCTATTCCATTCCCATCATTGAAGACGATGCCTACACCATGCTGGTTGAATCCGCTCCCACCAGCTTCTTTGATCTGGCACCAGAGCTGACCTGGTATATCACCGGCACATCCAAATGTTTCGGCCCTGGCGTTCGATGCGCTTTCCTGTATACGCCCAGTAAACGTCACTGCCAACGGATTTCGGCGGCGATGCGCGCCCTGCACGTCATGTCCAGTCCATTGACGGACGCCCTTGTTTGCCAGTGGATTCTGGATGGAACTGCAACACAGATGGTCAACGCGACCCGCAGAGAAGCGATCGCGCGTCTGAATATTGCTAAGACCCTGCTAGATGACAATACAATTCAATCCGCGGAGGGTGCCTTTCACTTCTGGTTTACCATTCCCGAAACTTCAGACTGGACTCCTTCGGAGTTGGCGGCCGAATTACGCCAAATTGGCATCAGCGCTGTATCCAGCGCGGCATTTGCAACCGATAACAATCCACCCAATGCCCTGCGACTCTGTTTCGGTGGCCCCATTACTCGTACGCAATGGCAAGACAATCTTCAGCATGCCGCAGAGCTAATTAGACAACCAAGTTTTATGACTACCGGTATGCATTAGATTCTGACTTGCGGTGAGCGTCATCGAAGGCGTTCAGCATCGACGACTTATAGAGTGTGATCCAGTTCTCAGATAAGGCTGGCGCGTAAGCGTTTAACCACTATTTGGGCAGGTTTTCTCGACTTTTCGCGAGTTCTTTATAGCTGTCTGCAGAGCCGGCCTCTAGGCTGTTCGCAGTTAAGTCATACGCGATGGATCGCGGGAGAAAGAGATATGCGTTATTTGATTTTCTGCTTGTTACTGGTGCCATGCCTCGCGTCGGCACGGGTTTATATGTGCGTAGACGGGGCGACCGGCAAGACCGTTTTCACCGACCAGGCCTGTAATGGCGCTGTGACGCGCGAAGAAGTTAAAGTACCTGCAACCAACACCGTATCGGGTTCAAGAGAAAGAGCGGATGAAAATGCGCCTGAGAAAGTGTGGTTGAGTGATCGGGATACGCGCAAATCAGGTCGTGACTATCGCTCGCAGGAACGTGAGCTGAAAGACAACCATCCCACCGCAAGCGTGGATAACAGCGCATCTTATCCAGGAAGCTGATTGCGGCGAATTTAGGGCGAAAATAGGCCTATGGATAAGCGCAGGCCAGCTTTGTACATAGTTCTCAAAGATTCTCTAAGTTACTGATCTATAATGCTTAATTAAATTCAACCTCGTGCTTTTTGGCATAATTTAACTGCCGATTAGTATGTTTATTCTATTCCTTATTGCTTCAATGAGTGCTCAAACCAAGATCCCATAGGAGGTTCGATCATGGTTGCTCATACTATTGTCGCAGTCGCGCTTTCCATACTCGCAGCAACAGCGACCTATGCATCAAGTGTGCAGATGTACAAGGGTCGACGAGATAATCCGCTGCCTGGCGAAGACAAAAAAGACGCTGATATCGAGCAGCAGTAGTCCAAGTTGCGCTTCGCGCCCTGAAATCAGGACGCGAAGTGCGTAGCTTTGAAATCCCCCCTTGGGCATAATGCTGGCCAGTTTTCAGCTCATCGGCGAGCAGACACCCGAGGCATGTACCACCAATATTTTGGTCTCTCAGAAGCGCCGTTTTCTATAGCGGTTAATCCACGTTACCTCTTTATGAGTCCGCGCCATCGAGACGCGCTAGCTCACCTGCTTTACGGGATAGGCACCGGGGGCGGCTTTATCTTGCTGACGGGTGAGGTCGGAACGGGCAAAACCACCATTAATCGCTGCCTACTGGAACAGCTGCCAGACGACACGGATATTGCGATTATTTTGAATCCCGCACTGAATGCCATTGAGCTACTGGCGACGGTCTGCGATGAACTCAAGATTCAGTACGACGCTGACAAGTACACCCTGAAGACGCTCACCGATAAGCTGCATCAGTTTTTACTGCAAAACCACGAGAGGGGACGTAAAACAGTCCTGCTTATCGACGAGGCCCAGCATCTTAACTTCGATGTTTTGGAACAAATTCGCTTACTCACCAACCTCGAAACCAATAGCGAAAAACTGTTACAGATTATTTTGATTGGCCAGCCGGAGCTTGCGCAGATTTTAAGTAGACCCGAGCTGAGACAGCTGAACCAGCGGATCACTGCCCGCTACAACCTCGAGCCGCTCAGTCAGGAGGAAACCGCTGCTTACATACAGCATCGATTACAGGTGGCTGGATTGCCGCGTGGTCAGGATGTGTTTCCCGCTGCAGTTGTAAAGGGGATCCATCGCTACACCAGAGGTATTCCCCGACTGATCAATGTCCTGTGTGACCGCATGCTGTTGGGGGCGTATAGCCGCAATCAGTCTCGCACCGACAAGGACATGCTGCGCATCGCCGCAAAAGAAGTGATGGGCGAGAGTGCCGCAGAATTACAGGCTCGAAGCTGGTCGTTTTGGCCAGCAGCGCTTTTGAGTGCCGTACTCGTTATCGGTGTAGGTGTCGCGACCTGGTGGTACGACGCCACCCAAAGTGATGCGCCAACCGTCGCACTCATAGAGGTATCCCCAGAATCGTCACCCAGGCCCGCGTTGCGAGAAGCGGCTGGGACAGCTGCAGTCGAAGAGCCTCCGCAAGTTAAGCCTATGGAGCCGCCTGAAATCGCACCGGCCGTATCTGAAGCTGAAGCAGCTTTGTCCAACTGGTTATTATCACCCACAGATGCCGAGCGGCTGATGTGGGGTTTGTACTCCAACGAACCCATGCCCTCTCCGTTTTGCGCCGAAGACGTGCTGGATGGCGTGGCCTGTACCGAAGGTACGGCAGAAACTTGGAGCGAATTGTCCGCGTTGGACCGCCCGCTATTACTAGACGTAGTGACCCCGGAGCGTTTTGGCGCAGCGGTTGTTTTCCTTGGCAGTAGCGGACGCGTCGCGGAAGTGATGTCTGAACAGGGAATCGAACGTGTGCCGCTGGAAGCACTGGGCCCACTTTGGAACGGCCGCTATCACCTACTGTGGTATCCACCGCAAGGATTTTCGCAGCCATTGAGTTTGGGTGATGATTCTCCTGCTGTCGCACAAATTGCCAGTCAGTTTGCCGCGCTAGATGGACAGTCGCAGCCTCTGACGGATGGCCCATTTACCACCGCGTTACAGACCCGTGTACGCTTGTTCCAGCGTCAGCATGGATTAAGCGCAGATGGCGTGGTGGGGGTACAGACCTTGTTGCGACTCAATCAACTCACTGGTGTTGATCTCACCGCGGAAGCGGCACGTCAGATTCTAGAGGCACAAGCGCTGGTGCAAAAAGAGCGATGAAGCTGAGTCACTCGCTTGATCTACTGGCGCAGAGAATACGATGTCTCTGATACTCGACGCCCTGAACCGCTCCCGCCAAGAAGGTGAGACGGTGCCCACGCTGGCATCCCAGCACGGTGTCTCCCAAGCAGAAAAACCGCGCGAAGGCGCAGTGGGTGTTCTGCAATGGAGCCTGGTTATCGGCTTGAGTCTTGCGGTGATCATCATAGGCTGGCTGCTGTTTGATCGAACGCAACCCCCTACAGGCCAAGATACTATCGAAGCCAGAGCCCCGCAGGTTGAGCTCGCAACTACCACAGAGCGCACAGCAACTCAAAGTCCCGGGATAGTGGTGCCAGAATCGGTTGTTGCCACGATCCGCTCTGAGGAAGCGCAAGCGCCTATGCAGTCGCAAACGAGTGAACCCGCGCCTCGCGAGGTGGTAACACCTGTAGCAAATAGGGGTGAGTCGACCGCGCCTTCTGCGTCAGCCGCTGCTAAGCGGCAAGTAGAGGCTCCGCCTGTAGACCCGACCGTAGCGGCACTCTATGAGCAAACGGCACCACAGCCAACTCCGCAGTCAGCACCGCGGCCGGTCGCGAAAGCGGAGGAACCGGCAGCGGTGCTGCCATCGCAAACCGAGTCGAACATAGACATTGAGGCGCTGGTCGCCCAGGCACAGGCAGAGCTGGCGAATGCTGAGTTGGAAGATATTGGTGTGCCCTTTCTGGTTGCGCTATCTCAGCAAACTAAAGATGAGATCCCTTCCATCATGTACCAGCGCCATGATTATTCCGGCAACCCATCGCAGTCTTCCATCGTGCTCAACGGCCAGGCGCTGCGCACGGGGCAGTCTGCGAATGGGCTGAGGGTCATCGAGATACTGCCCGATTCGTCTGTGTTGGAGTTTCGGGGAACGCAATTTCGCCTGCGAGCTTTGAACAGTTGGGTTAATCTCTAACGTAGCGGAAGCAACGGGCGAGTCGCAGACGGTTTGAGCTTTCGAGACTTCTGAGATACATATCTGGATCTAACAATACCCGCCCCTGGCTTTGGGAGAGTGATCGCGCAGCGACGAGGCCGGGTATATCCTCGACATCTCAACCAGTCAAATCTGCGATACATACGCTATAGTTACCCGACAAGAAGGTTGGCACGGCAGCCTCTTTGCGACTGATCCTCAAATACTCGGCTATCAGCACATGAGCATGATGTTGAGGTTAGATTCGTCAGCGAAGTCACCTTGAAAGCATAGCCAGACAGCTTGTGGATAGGGCACAAGGCCCTACAAGCTGCATATGAGCGTGGAGACGTGATAGATGTTGCACACACGATGGGCATTGATCCCAGCAGTCATGCTTATTGCAAGCCACGCGCAGGCCCAAGCGCAGCGAATCGATTCAGGCGACACCGCCTGGGTGCTCACCGCCACAGCGTTGGTGCTGTTTATGACGGTGCCCGGTCTGTCGCTGTTTTACGCCGGTCTGGTTCGGTCGAAGAACGTGCTATCTGTCTTGATGCAGTGTTTTGTGCTGGTGTGCCTGATGTCACTGGTGTGGTTTGCAGTCGGCTATACCATCGCCTTCGGCAGCGCTGGCGTGGAGCAGGGCAAATGGGTAGGTGACTTCGGTAACTTGTTTCTGTCCAATATAAGTATGGACTCAGTTACAAAGGGCATACCTGAAACTCTATTTGTGATGTTCCATATGACGTTCGCGATTATCGCGCCCGCATTGATCGTGGGTGGTTTTGCAGAGCGTATGAAGTTTTCAGCCATGTTGTTGTTTAGCAGCTGTTGGTTGATCCTGGTCTATGCGCCCGTGTGTCATTGGGTTCGGGGCGGCGGCTGGTTGCAGGAAATGGGCTTGCAGGATTTTGCAGGGGGCACCACCATTCATATTACCGCCGGGATCGCCGCCCTGGCCGCTGCCATGATCATGGGGCCTCGCAAGGGATTTGGCTCCGTCGCGATGCCCCCGCACAATCTCACCCTTACCGTCACCGGGGCTGGAATGCTCTGGGTTGGGTGGTTCGGATTCAATGCAGGATCGGCAGCAGCCGCAAACAGCAGCGCGGCCATGGCGATGTTAGTGACCCACCTCTCAGCCTCCACGGGGGCACTGGCCTGGATGGCAACGGAATGGATTCGCACCGGCAAGCCTTCGGTTATGGGAACGGTGACGGGCATGGTTGCTGGTCTTGGTTCGATAACACCTGCCGCGGGTTCGGTAGGGCCAGCCGCAGCGGTAGTGATCGGTTTGACGGCCGGTGTTTTGTGTTATTTCGTGACTAAATGGATCAAGCACGAACGTAAAATTGATGACAGCCTTGATGTATTTCCCGTGCACGGCTTTGGCGGCCTTCTGGGCACTCTGTTAGTCGGTGTGTTCTGCTCAACACAGCTTGGCATCTTCAGCGGTAATGGATTTTCTGAGGGCATATCCAGCATTGGCGGGCAGATGACGGTGCAGGTAGTCGGTGTGGTAGCGACGCTGGTGTACTCAGGGGTGATTAGCGCAGTCCTGCTGAAGATTTTGGATGCTACCCTGGGTCTACGAGTACATGAGGAGGCTGAAGTAGACGGTCTGGATTTGGTGTTACACGATGAACAGGGCTATGACCTGTAGTGCTGCGATCTAGATGGGAGCGTGAGTCGTGCGCACTTATGTGTGTCGTTGACTAGTGCGTCAAACCCAGGAACGGTTCAGCGGCGACGGTGTTACCAAAAAGCTCTTTGCACCTCAGCCACCTGCGATCTTCACCACAAAATCCCGCTTCTCCAGCTCAGCTTTGATCACCTCTCGTTGATCTCCTTGAATCTCGATGACATCTTCTTTGACAGAGCCGCCCACACCACAGCGTTGTTTAAGCGTTTTTGCCAGCGAGCGCATTTCGGCCGCGGGCAGCGCTAAGCCTTTTATCAGGGTAACTGCCTTGCCGCCGCGACCCTTGGTTTCGCGATGTAGTCTGACGATGCCGTCACCCACAGCCGCGGGGCGGTCTTTGCCGCAGACACAGCTTGCGACAGCTCTTTGACATTGTGGACAAAGCCTTCCTGCCTCAGTGGAATAGACCAGTCTAGATTGCTTACGTTTGGACATACATATGGTGCGTGATTGGGGTTGCGTCAAGAATCGTATGGGCGCGTATCAAACTACTAATGACGGGATTTTTCAACGGTAGTAGAACCCAGAATGCCTTGATGCAATGCCAAGTGCTTCAGATTGGCCGCCATCTGAAGTAAATCAGTGGCTGACCGTTCGTTTGGGATAGAGTCAATCCTATTCTTCGCATTATCGTCTGCTACGCATGGATGGTGCCCGCAGGACAAAAAGCTATATTCGCATCTGTGTTTCTCGTTTAAGTGTCAGGTAGACCACAAAATTAAGCGGGATAGGCCTTGAAGATGCCTGTCCGTCTCGAAAACTCTTACTCGGACACTCGGCTATCCACATGGAAGAGTTCAGTCTCGTAACCTATCGCATTGCACGCCGGACGTGCATGATGGTACTGGGCACGCGTTTTGCAGAACTGGCGGGCGGTTTCATCAATTTGGTAACGGGCTACACCGCGTTAATGAACAAATGATTTTTCTCGCTGCAACTTACTCGGTTGTAACCCTTTTGGCCTGGATGGAGCATATACTGAGAAAGATAGGGTGTTCGCTATTAGGGCAGGCGCGCCAGTGCTCTACAAGGTGGTGAAGTTTCACCTAAGCCACATCAGATGGCTATGCGACCATTGTCAACGCTACCAGGCAACTCACCACAGGAGGAATAAACGATGTTGAAGCGAATTTTGAAGCACTCTACCTTGACCGGCATAACCTTCATTGCGTCAGTGACGATTGCTTGGGCTTGCACTGGCATAATGCTAGAGGGTGATGATGGCAGCATTATTCGAGCACGAACAGCTGAGTGGGGGCCGTTCGACCTCGAAACAAAGGTCAACATCATACCCAGAGGCTTCGTTTATAGCGCGGGCGAGATGCCCGATGGGCAGCAAGGCGCTTCTTGGACGGGGCGATTCGGCTTAGTTGGCATCAGTATGCTCGATCACGGAGCACCGGCAGATGGGATCAACGAGGCCGGACTGACCGCTGGCTTATTTTACCTGCCTGGCTTTACAGAATACCAGGAGTATCTTCCCCAGTTCGCTGACAATACGATTCCCGGTGACCTGTTAGCTAGCTATACCTTGTCTTTGTTTGAAACCGTAGATGAAGTACGCGCAGGGCTCTCAGACGTTCGTGTTGTCGGAGTGGTGGATGAAACACTGGGTTTTCCGTTTCCGTTTCATATGCTCGTTGCAGACCGTTTTGGTGGAAGAATCGTCATCGAGTACATCGACGGCGAACTCACTATTTTCGAAGCGCCGCTGGGCGTCATTACCAATTCTCCAAACTATGATTGGCATATAACAAACCTCAACAATTACGTAAACCTAACGGCTATTGGTCTGCCAGAGGTTGAAGCAAGTGGTGTCACTTTTGCCCCACTCGGGGCAGGCAGCGGTATGATCGGCTTACCTGGGGATTTCACTCCACCTTCCAGATTTGTGCGCGCGGTGGCGTTCTCTCAAACGGCGCGTGAAACGTCGGGAGGGTATGACACCGTAAGAGAAGCGTTCCGAATTCTTGATAATTTCAACATACCGGCCGATGCGGCTGAGGGTGCGCAAGATGACGTGCAGTCGGATGATCTACTCTATAGCGCAACGCAGATCACCACCGCGAGTGACTCTAAAAATCTTGTTTATTACTATCACACCATGTATGACCGAACGGTCCACAAGGTTGATATGGAAGAGATAGACTTTGGTGATATGGGAGAGGAGATAGTGGTAATTGATACCAGTGGCGACCGAGAGCCTACTATCGTTGACTTGACCCCCGCGAAGTGAATTTGGTGCTAAGCGACCCATCGGTGTGGTTCGCCTAATTGCTGACTGCGAGCTTTGCGACATGCTATTTGTTTGATCCGGATGGAAACAATATAGAGGCCGTGGTCTATGTTTAGCGCGCACAGCATACGCAGGTCTAGTTTGACTGCAAGCGACCACCCGGTCGGCAGCATAAATCGCTAGCCTTAGTTGTCTGACGCAGCGGACATCAAGAGATACCTAAGCGATACGTTGCGCTTCTATAGGGCGAACGTTGTGACTTTGACGTCAGTCGTCCTGCCGTTTTACCTGGCGATAGACTTGTTTGATATGTGGCTGGCAACTAGGCCAATCCCTGGAACTGACCTAAGTCTGCTCGCCTACGTTCCGCTAATACTGTTTTATCCTCTTTATCAGGCAGCGATCATTTTCTTTGTCGCTTCAGCCGTATCTGATCGACGATTGGGTGTAAACGCATGCCTAAAACTAGCTAGCCGAGTCTGGGTGCCGCTGTTCATCTTATCCGTAATATCAGCTCCAATAATCTGGATTGGACTTGCTCTTTTGATCATCCCGGGCCTTTTCGTCATTGCCAGACTTCTGTTTGCGCAGTTCTATTGCATATTCGATGGGATGAATCCTGTGGATGCTATCAAAGCCAGTTGGAATGAAACTATGGAACTACAGTGGACGATTTTGGGCGGACTGGTTTTAGTAGTTTTGGCCTGTACGATGCCCATTTTGCTACTGCAGCAAATTGTAGTGTCGCTGGGTGCCCTAAATATAGTGACAGCGATTCTCATTAGCGTTCTCGGCGCGGTGCTCTCCACGCCGCCGACCGTGTTTGCTTTTAGAATGTACCTTGCGCACCAACACAAGACCAGCGAGTAGAGTGAACGGACACCTAGAGTCGCGCTTTTTTATTTGGCTGCAGAGGCTAGTCGTAGCGCGTCAGACAGTAAAGATCAGGGACGCAGCCCCCAGAGAGATAAAAAAGAGGACTGTCATGAAGGTGGCGTACACGGGGAAGTCTAGCACGATATCTACCGTACCGAGCGCTTCTGTGGGCTCTGCCGCGACTAGATTTGCAGAGTTTGGGCGATCGTGATCTCTCAATGGCCTTGCTCTGGACTTCACCACAACCTCCTTCTGACTTATCACTCGCACGTAAGGTAAGCGGTCAAGGTTGGTGTAGATAGTCTGTTCTTTAGAACATGACGATAGACCGAATCTATCAAATCTCTGCTATGGTTTGAGACGTCATCAATGCGACATCGGAACTATGGGTCTAATTGAAGCGATATTGCAGGGCATCCAGATGAAGAATCTGAAGAAGCCGAATTTGTTTTTTTCGATGCTGCTTGGATTCACTGTTTTTACGGCCTTTGGCTTGGCCGTGCTGTTAGCCGCGTTTCAGGGGCTCTTGGGGGGAGCGACCGTAGGCCCTGGTGTCATGCTTATTGTGGCTGCACTGCTTTTTTTCGGTCTTTCAGCCGTATGCGCGCATTTTATTAAGCGATGTTTCTGATAACTGACCTATCCACTTTGGAACATTCGAGCGCGTTGGTTCTGAGCCGTTTTATCGACCCCCGATTTCGGCATAGACCGCCTTCGCGCTTATGAATAGCATCATACTTCTGGGGATGGAAATCAGTGTTTACACGAGAATTGCTCGACTGGCGTTGGAGGAAAAGCAGTTAGAATATGCTTTCAATGAGGTAGATATCTTTCAAGATGCGGGTCCTCCAGCACAGTATCTTGAACGAAATCCATTCGGTACGATTCCCTGTCTCGTTCACGGAGACTTCTGTCTGTACGAGACGATTGCTATCAATAAGTATATCGACAGCCTGGATACTGCGATCCCCCTCCAGCCTGTTGACTCAAAAAACCGCGCGAGAATGAACCAGATTATCAGTGTTCTCGATTCTTATGCCTATAAGCCTATGATCTGGGAGCTTTTTGTTGAGAGGATTTTGGTGCCGGAGGAGGAGGGCGAACCGAATGAAAACGTTGTAGCGAATGCGCTGTCTGTGATCGAGCTGACCTTAAAGCAGATGCAAGGCTGGATGGGTGAGTTTCCATTTCTGGCCGGACCCGGTGTTTCCCTTGCTGATTTGCACGCATTCCCAATGATTTTGTATTTGTCCAAAACCCCAGAAGGCGCCGAGATGCTGGCGTCGCATCGCAGTATTGATGATTGGTTAGTTCGAATGAAGGGGCGACAAAGCGTGCAAAGCACCCGTTCGCAATACGATTGATAGAGGCTTCGTAAACACCTGGAAGACCCAACCATTCGCGTTTCGGCTGTTAATTGTATCGATTTAGGACCCGATGGAGCGAGCGATTGCTCAGGGAAGAGTTAACGAAATCCCACTCATATTGTGAACGATCGGGCAGCGCAGCTCGCGCGAATCGAGCTCGTGTTGTCTCGGTCACACTACATCATTTCAGAAATGGCAGACACGGATGAAACGGACACTCAATAAGCGTGAGCAAAGTGTCCGTTGGAGGTCGAGGAGTCGAATGAACATCTTAATTTTTTCGTGCCAACAAAGAGCGCCTATGTCCTGTCGAATTGGCGTGCAGCGCCTGCCGCTCCGACTGTGACGAAGCACCCTATGATTTCAAAAAAACACAATTGCATCTTTGTCCATATACCGAAAACCGGCGGTTCGAGTATTGAGAACATGATCTGGGAGTGGGAGGAGAGGACTGAGGACATACTCTGGGGCGGGTTCATAACAGAGTATTTCAACAAATATCAGGCGGGTGGACTACAGCATCTGCTGGCGACACAAATTAGGCATGAACTTGGGACTGATACATACGCACGCGCATTTACCTTTTCGATGGTTAGAAACCCTTTCGAGCGCACACTGTCGCAATTCATGTATATGTCGAAGCGACCCGATCTGCGTGCCTATATTTCCATGCAGGAAAACGATTGCTTCGAACGCTATCTGGACCTCATCACGAAACGCCCCCATGTGCAGTGGGAGCGCCAGTACAGGTTCTTACTGGATCACAATGGAGATTGCCTCGTGGACAGGGTCATGCGATTCGAGGCTTTCGACGATGAAGTCAGCGACCTCATGGCCACGCTGAAGATCCCGTTCACCCACATTCGTCACGATAACCAGAGTACACAGGATAAGCGGCAGCGATTTTATACCAAAGCGCGCTACGAGCAGGTCGCAGACATGTTTCACGGTGACTTTGAGCTGTTTGACTACCCGATTTTGCCATTTGAGCAATCAGAATATGCTAAATAGCCTGCTTGCTACACTAAAACTACGTATAAGTTTGTTCGAGTCAATGCAAATGGGGACACGATATGACGCTAGAAGACGTGGTGAGGCAACTGGAGGCCGTACAAACGCAAACGGCATACCATGAGGATACGATTGCTGCACTAAATGAGGCGATGGCGCAACAGCAACAGGAGATCTTGCTGTTACGAAGACAACTTGAGCTACTGAAGCAGCGACAAGATGAGCAGGGCATCACAACACAGGAAGTGCCCATGATGGAACCTAAGCCGCCACATTACTAGTTAGCAAAAAGCCGCCAACTGTTGCGGGCTTAGCAGCTTGTTGTTAATTAAAATTGGGTTCACTAATAATGGAAGAAGTCTCGACGCTAACAGCACTTGCTGTTAGCTGGTGTGACGGTAAAATTTGGCGCTTAAAGATAGGCCGACGTTGCTAGTTCGCAACACGGTTTCGTTTGGTGGCAAGGAGAGTTGAATGACAGAAAGTGCAAGCAAAGATACTCGTGAACAGGCGGACTTCCGGGCCTATTGCCGCGACTGGTTGCAAAGCCACCGACCGGAAGAGCCTCCCTGTCGATTGCCCTTGACGGCAATCGAAATCATGACAGCCGAGCAGATGGACTACCTGCAGGCGTGGCAGAAAGCCGCCTATGATGCGGGTTTAGTCGGTTGTGACTATCCAGAAGAAGTGGGCGGTGGCGGACGCAAAGACTGCCAGCGCATCGCAAACGAGGAGATGTGGGCTGCAAGCACGCCTTACTTCCCTAATATTATCGGCCTGGGCATGGCCGCGCCGACAGTGCTGTATCACGGCCAGGAGGCGCTGAAAAAGCGTTTGCTGCCGGGCTTGCTATCTGGGGAAGACATCTGGTGCCAGGGGTTCAGTGAGCCCGGCGCGGGCTCTGATCTGGCGAGCGTGCAAACCTTTGCAGAGCGCCATGGCGATAAATGGGTGATTAACGGGCACAAGGTCTGGACATCCCTGGCTCATTTTGCCGAGTGGATGATTCTGTTACTGCGCACAGACAAATCTCATAAGTACGAGGGCCTCTCGTATTTTGTTGTCCCTATCGCCTCCGAGCTCGGTAAAACGGTCACCGTGCGCCCGCTGATCAAAATCACGGGTGAGACCGGCTTTAATGAAGTGATCTTCGATAATCTTGAGGTTGATGATAGCTATCGTCTCGATGAGTTAGGTAAGGGCTGGCAGGTGGCGATGACGACGCTGCTTCACGAGCGCGGAGCAGGGGAGCTAAAAACGCCCAGCGCTGGTGGACTTAAAAGCAAGGCCAGTCATTCGACCAATGTTCGGCGGGTTATTCAGCTTGCCAAGGACAGCGAGCGCGAAGCCGGATCGGCTGCGGATGACTCGATACTGCGCGATCGCATCATGCAGCAGCTGATAAGCGAAAAAGGGCTGGAGCAAAATCAGCGCCGATCTCGGGTCACCGAGCTGCTGGACCACCCCATGCGTCTGCCACTACAAAATAAGCTGTTGGCAAGCGAAATAAGCCAGGACACCGCCGGTTTAGCGCTGGATATCGCTGGCGCCCAGGCCTCCCTTGCACTTGGGGATGACAACGCACCGGCAGGCGGACAGTGGAACCTCGCCTACATGAATTCCTTTGGCATGACGATCGCAGCAGGTACTAGCGAAGTGCAGCGGAATATCCTGGGCGAGCGTGTCCTGGGACTGGCGAAATCTAAGTAGGGAGTACCCATGAGCCAACCTGATAACTTCGGCTTCGGTGAAGAAGCTGCCCTGCTGAAAGCGTCTGCCAGAAAGTTCTTTGAAGACAAATTTCCCAACTCTACCCTGCACGCGCTGGTTGCCGGCGATCATGAGCCCGCGCGGGAAAACCAGTGTCTGTGGGATCAGGAACTCTGGCAGGAAATGTTGGCCTTGGGCTGGAACGTATTGGCAGTGCCCGAGTCCGCCGGTGGTGTTGGCATGCCCGTTGTTGCAGTCGCTGGCCTGGCGGAAGAACTCGGCCGATCCGGCTTTCCCTGCCCACTGCTGAGCACGATAAACGTCTGCTACGTTTTGAAGGCCTGCGATGGCAGCACGGAAGAGGCTTTTTCCGAAATCGCGGAAGGCCACGGTGCGACGCTCGCGATCACGAATAAGCAGGGAGATTGGTCCCCGGGTAAAACCGATTGTGAGGTTCAGAACGGTAAGCTCACCGGTAGCGCGTGGTTCGTGCAAGACGCGCGCAAAGCGAGCCGACTCCTGGTCAGTGCGCAATCGGAGGCGGGCCTTTCGCTATACTGGGTAGATGCTGCTGCCACAGGCGTTACGCTGCACGCCGACCGCATCAGTGATCTTACGCGCGATCAGGCACGCGTCGAATTTAACGACGTGGACACGGTGATGGTCGCGCGCAACGGCTTGGCTGCGCTGAGTCAGGCGATGCCCGCTATTTGGACGGCATTAGCGGCCGATATGGTGGGTGCCGCGGAATGGCAGTTACAGACGACCGTAGACTATGCCAATACGCGCCAGCAGTTTGATCACCCATTGGGATTCTTCCAAGCGGTTAAGCATCCGCTGGTTGATGTCATGATCCAGATCGATAGAGCGAAGTCGCTAGTTTACAACGCGGCCTGCGCGATTGACCACGAACCGGAACGCGCCGAGCAGTTTGCGCATATGGCGAAAGCGGCCGCTAGCGATGCAGCCGCGTTCGCCTCCAGCCGTTCAGTGCAGTTGCACGGCGGTATTGGGTTTACCTGGGAGTGTTACGTGCACCTCTTTTTTAAGCGGCAAAAGCACAGCCAGATGCTGTTTGGTGATGGGGCATGGCATCGCGCAAAACTCGCGGATGCAGTGATCGGACCAGTGAATGCGGCAGCGTCTTAGCTTGCGATACCTGTGGATAACTCGAGTGGTTCGGCGTCTTGCAGGTTAAAGATTGATCAATAATGACGGAGTTATCCACACTCTAACACTGCGTGTCGTGTTTATCGCTAACGGCGTGGACACCTGCGGGGCATTCCGATATAAATAGCCAAACGGCTTGAGCGGAAATCTGGCTTACGCTGTTTTCAAGCGCCCAGGGGAAACGAGCCGTCACGTATGTATCGCTACAGTGTCGATAACGCCGTAACATACACTTCAGAAGATTTTGTCCTGTTCAGGGAGTCGCCCTTCGCGTGCTGGATGGAACGCTTAACCCTGGAAAATCCAGACCACGGCATTCCCTCCGATATCGGTAGCCTCCCTCCCGTCGATAGCATAGAGCGTCAGGATGATCTGGCAGACACACTGCGCTCGGAAGGAAAAAATGTCATTCTCGTTGATTGGGAAGCGGATGAGCCGGAACGGCGGCGCGTAACGTTAGATGCAATGCGCAACGGTGCAGACTTCATTGTTAACGGCCAACTAGCGCTGGGCCCACTTGCAAGTGCGGTCAACCTCCTGGTGCGCTCAAGCGGTTATTCTGAGCTGGGCGACTATTTGTATATTCCCTGTGACACGCAATCAAGAGGCGGTACGCAGTCATCGTTTCGCCTGTGTTTTCTAGCCGATCTATTGCATAGCTTGCAGGGCCAACTGCCGCCGCAGATGCTAATGATTCGCGGGGGAGAAGACCTTGTACCTCTGGAAACTGAGGATCACATATACCATTACCGGGCGGTTAAGCAGCGCTTTATGGAGGCCATGCGAAGCTTCCGAAAACATCGTATGCCCGATCCAGTCGAGTCCTCGCACTTTGGTCGCTGGTCTGATTGCGCACATGAGGTGCTCAAGCAAAGACTACTGCGCGACGAGCAGCCCGAAGAAGAAATTACTGATGAGGATTATCAGGTTGCTGTGCCAAAAGCCGCCACGGTGGTCGCCAGTGCTGATGGCACGTTGGACCTGCACGCTGCGCGCGAACCCACGCCTGAAGTAGAGCAGCCCGCCACGCAGGCTATAGAAGTGCGCGATATGAACACTAGCAGCAGTCCAGCACCATCAAACTTTACGCTGGCTGAGCAAGCGCACCACCTGGCCCCCGGCACCTATAAACCCGGGCCAGGTGTGTACCGTTTAGGGCAGCCCCAAAAATCTGTCGCGACACCAGAGATCGATGCGCCCACTGACCCTCTTGCTGATACCAGCACTGATCCCATCGAAGAGCACGACGCAGCGCCATTTGAAAGCACCGAACAGGTCGCGGCATATGACGCAAACGCCGAACAGAGAGAGCGAGAGAGCCTGGAGCGCGATATGGAAGAAGCCACGCGCGCCGAAATAGAGACGCTAACGGCGGAGGAAAGTGTCGTCACTGAAACGCAACCATACAATCGTCGCTCCTCAGACAAGGCCTTGCAGAATTTACAGTTTATCGGCAGTAGCCCGCGGGCGTCAGATGTGATGCTGGACAAGGCACGCAAACCGATGATGGGGACGCCGCCTCCCGAGACCTTGCATGACGCGACCAGCAGTGCACCTTCCCCCAGTCTTCGAGAACCGCGAAAGCCTTCCGCGGCGCCGATGGATACGAGCGCGCCGTCTGCCAGTCTAGCTCCGCCGCCTGCGGATATCTGGTTGACTACAGACGACAGTGAGAGGCTGACTGAGGCACCGCCCAGCGACTCACTGTTAACTGGGCAGCCGGACCCACTCGTCGAGCCGATGCAGCCTATATCGGCGCCCTACTCGGCGATTGACCTGGACAGCACCCATCCACCTTCGCCACCTACCACTCTGACAACCTCAGAAGGGGTCGACGAACAGAACCTCGATCTAGACATCCAGTTAGAGGACGAGGAAATCACGCATGGGTTTGGGCAAGCGGCAACAGATGCACACACGGGGAGACGTCGAGGAGACATAGATAGGTCGCTTGACGACGCTCAAGCGGACGATCCGTTTTTTGATAAGCCCGAGCCGGGACTGCGCGGGTTCAGCGATAGTCTAATTACTAGCGAGGACTACGAGGAGTAAATTCAGTCTGCCTACTCGTCTATCCACACGCGGCGCAGGGGTTCGCCAAAGTCATCGTAGATGGTTTTGCGTTTGGGTTGAGATAAGCGATTTTTCTTGCGGGCTGTACTTGAGCTAGGTTTTACACCGCGCCTTGACTCAATGGCCGCTATAACCTCTGGGATCGGGGTGCGAGGCGCGGCGGGCTCCACAAACAGTCTGCGATTTAGGAAGACCGGAGGATCTCCAGGATTTTTGCCGCTCACGCCGGTCGGAACGTTTTCCACCTGACCACCGCGGTTGAGATAGCGCTCAACCTCACGCTGTAACCTGGCCCGCTCTTCGGCTTTCGAAACAGGCTTTTTCAAGTCCAACGGCCCTCTATCAGCGCCACACAAGCGATCTAGTATAACGCCGGAGCGGATTAAAAACAGATCATCTGGGCATTATTGACTAGCGTCTTCCACAATAGTTCTGCGTAACTGCGCTCCAGGTCCGGTTTGCTGTAAGACTACGACCCCGTCGACTACTCGGACACCCAGGCTGGCAAATAGGGTATCGAATGATGGAAAGGTCGTAGCAGAGACAAAATCCTCGTACAACAGTTCGAATACTAATACGTGGTTGAGCTCGTCCAGTTTGGCCACAATTTCCGGTACCGACATCGCAGACTGACCACAGCAGGCATTGAGCTTAGCGAGAGCGTCATCTAATGTGAGCGCGCCAGCCGATTGCAGGCGTAGCTGTGTATCCGCAGCAAGAAAATAGCATGCGCCACTCCAGTAGACTCGCATGAAGCCGCCATCTTTTCGCATATTTTTGCTGACGTCGCTGAGGGGGCGCCCATTGAAACGGGTTTCGGCAAGCCCTCTTTGAAAGCCCTCATACAATTTCTGCCACATCTGTTGTTCCGTGATGAGGCCAATCCGGGCCTGTAACACGTTCTGATAGTAGCTGGCCAAACCCTCGGTAAACCAGTAGTCGCCCCAACCTCGATACGGGATCAGCAGGTGCGCCATCTCATGATAACCAGTCCAGGCGCTGCGCAGCTCATCAAAAGTTGGGTTCGCCGTTGTGTAAAATTCCACTCGCGTTGCAGGCGAGCGATGGACCTGGGCCCAGGGAATCGGGTCGCTTCCACTCGCTGCGGTGGGCGCAATGGCGATTTCCCAGCGTTCGTGTGGCCAGTGCCCGTACACGTTTCGCAGTGCGTCGCTGATATGCTCGATCCAGGCTGTTAGGTTCTCGCGAGCGTCGCCCGAGAACTGCTCATCGATAATGACTTCCAACTGGCGACCATCGCGGTAGACAAATTGGCTGAAACTGCCGTTTGTCTGCGTTGCGTCGTCCGCATAGCTAGGGCTTGCTAGCAGGGCGAGTACGATGACTGCACGACGCCATTGGAGCAGTGAAACCTGTCTCATCTTTGCCCGGTGCGATGGCTCCTTGCGAGTGTTCAGTCGCTTAGTCCCCGTAATACCGGGCGCGCATAAGCCTCTTCCGTTAGCGCTGGTCGATAGGTATGCGCGCGTTTGGTCATTGGCACGTTCCTGAGAGTATCGGCAACAATATACGCAGAATTAGTCGGGATTACAGTTTGCATGTTTTCCCCTCAGACAACATTCTGCTTTAATGCGTGTCGTGAGCGCGAGATAACTAAAACCCCGTGCCCGTAACAATACTAACCTGGACATAAACTGGGCATGAACGCCATTCGCTCAACATTCGTATTCGCCTGGATGGTGATCTCGATTATTCCGTTCGGCAGTGCACTGTTAATCTCTTCGCTCTTTTTAGATGACATCAAGCTGTGGCGATGGTTCGCGGTGCCATGGTTACGCGGTGTGATTGGGGGAGCGCGCTGGGTAGGCGGCGTCGATTATCGCCTGCAGGGCGAGGACAATTTACCCTCAGCCGAGAATATGCAGCGCATTATTCTCTGCCCCAAACATCAGTCGACCTGGGAAACGTTTTATCTTTCCAGCATGGCCTCACACCCCCTGGCCTATGTGTTTAAACGGGAGCTGCTGAAGATTCCAATATTTGGCTGGTGCATGGGTCGACTTGGGATGGTCTACATCGACCGCACTAAAGGTAATCAGGCCTGGCATAAAGTGGCAGAGCAGGGTCAGGAATTGATGGTGCGCGGCAAGTGGATGATTATGTTCCCGGAAGGGACGCGCACGGAGCGGGGCAGTCAGGGTGTTTACAAGCACGGCGCGACACGTCTAGCGATTGCCACCGGCGCGCATGTTATTCCAATCGCGGTCACCTCCGCTCGCTGCTGGCCGCGTCGATCATTCTGGTTTAGTCCCGGAGTGATCGATGTCTCCGTCGGCGAACCCATCAGTCCCGAGGGCAGGGAAGCAACTGAGATGATGGAAGAGGTCGAACGCTGGATCGAGGCCGAGATGCGACGATTGGATCCCGACGCCTATACCGCTTAGCGATCACGTGTATACTCCCGCGATAAACGGATAAAAGGTTTTTCTTACACTATTGAGTTGAGGGCTGAGTTATGACGGTACAAACACGCCTGGTGGAATACACACACGATGACGTGGTGCTCGAGGGCTATATGGCTTGGGATGATGCAGCATCTGGTCCGCGTCCCGGGGTCTTGGTTGCCCACGCCTGGGTAGGACGAAGCGAGTTCGAAGAGGGCAAGGCCCGCGCACTTGCCGAGCTGGGTTATGTGGGCTTCGCGCTCAACATGTACGGTAAAGGGGTTTTAGGAACTTCCACAGAAGAGAACTCAGCGCTGATGACGCCGTTTATGGAAGACAGAGCCTTGCTGCAGGCGAGGGTGACACTGGCGCAGTCGGTACTGACCGAGCAGCCCGAGGTGGATACAAGCAAGGTCGCTGCCATGGGTTTCTGTTTTGGGGGGCTTTGCGTGTTAGACCTGGCGCGAACGGGCAGCGATGTGAAAGGCGTCATCAGTTTTCATGGATTGTTTATCCCGCCCGGCAATACAGAGGGTAAGTCGATTACGGCAAAAGTCCTTTGCCTACACGGCTACGACGACCCTATGGCGCAACCTGAGTCCATGACGGCGCTAGCTTCGGAGTTGACTACAGCAGGTGCTGACTGGCAGATTCATGCCTATGGGCATACTTTGCACGCGTTCACCAATCCGGCGGCTAACGACAGTGATTTAGGAACGCTTTATAGTGCGGTTGCCGATAGGCGGTCCCATTTGGCGATGACCCAATTTCTAGAAGAAGTCTTTACAGACTGAAGTCTAGTTGTGAGTCGTAGTAGTCGGGTTGATCCACGGCCGCGCTGGTTGCTCGCCTGAGGATCTGCACCACGCGCTAATCACGGCAGCGGCTGCAGCCAGTTGCAACCGGGCTAGATATCGGCCTTAGGCGGTTCCAAGGCATTCTCTATTGTGCGGCAAAACGTTTCGAGAATCTGAATACGGGCATAGGGTTTGTCGTTACCCGCGATAAGCGTCCAAGGCGCATGCCGTGTGCTTGTGCGGCTCACCATCTGATCCACCGCAATCTCGTAGTCTCGCCATTTATCTCGATTTCGCCAATCTTCCTCCGTCAACTTGTGGCGTTTACGAGGCGTCTTCTCGCGATCTTTGAAGCGCTTGGCCTGCTCATCCTTGCTGATATGTATCCAGAACTTTAGCAGGATGATCCCGTGCTCGACTAACTGTTGTTCGAATTGGTTGATCTCACTATAGGCTCTTTGCCATTGCTCATCGCTTGCGAACTCCTCGATACGCTCAACCAGCACCCGCCCATACCAGGATCGGTCATACAGGGTAAAGCGCCCGTCGCGTTGCAACCGGCGCCAGAAGCGCCACAGGTAGTGTTGGGCCCTCTCTTCGTCGGTTGGTGCCGCAAATTGCAGTAAGCGAAACAGGCGAGGGTCGATGCCGCGAGTCACGCGTCGAATGGCCGAGCCTTTTCCAGCAGCATCCCACCCTTCAAACACCGCAACTACCGAACGCCTTTGATGAAAGGCTTTCCATGCGAGGTGCCGCAGTTGTTCGTGATGTTGTTCCAGTTTTGACTGATAGCGCTCTTGCTCGAGCTTTAAAGAGAGGTCGACGCGCGCCAGCACAGTGGGCTGATCATCGTCACGCTTTGATCGTTTGGTTTTCGGTGTGTCTCGCCTCGCATCGAGCTGCGCCGAGTGGGATCGCATCGCTTCAAGGATGAGCCTGCCCGCGGTCACGTCGCGATAGTTACCGTCTTCTGCCTCCAACAAATACCAGGGGCTGTGGCTAGAGTCGGTTGCCAGAATAAGCTGTTCCGATACTTCCAGCGTGCGGTTGTACGTGCCGGTCAGCTCATAGGGTCGGTCTGCATCGCGCAGGCTTGTTCGTCTCAGCGGTGAGGCTTCCTGCAGGCGAAGGCGCTGGGTATCGTGGCTGATATGCAGCCAGAGCTTGATCAAGAGCGCGTCGTCATCAGTCAGTAGGCGCTCGAATGATTCGATATGCTGACAGTAGGTTGCAAATTCATCGTTGGAAATATCACCGGCCATCGCGCCTTGGGCAGGGCGTGTGTACCAAGATCCTAAAAATATGCCAATCCTGCCCTTTGGAGGTAGCGAGCGCCAGAAGCGCCAGAAATAGGGTCGCGACTCTTCTTCGTCAGAGTGCTCCCAGAACGTATTGGTTTCAATCCAGCGCGGATCCATCCATTCGTTCACCTGTTGCACCAGCGATCCTTTGCCGGCGCCATCCACCCCGGATACAACAATAATGACGGGGTAGTCTCGCTCCGCCAGATCTAATTGCTCCATCAACAAGTCTTCGCGAAGCGCCTTACCAAGCTTCTTAAAGTCTTTGTCACTTGTGCGCTTGCCGACTTCTAGCGTCTCGAACATGCCGTATCCGTGAAAGTATGCCAAGGCTACTTTATCGTATTTTTGCACTGTGCATCAGATTATAATCAGGGCCCTTCCATTGAGAGGCTTTGACTCATGGGTTTTTACGATAACTATATACTCCCGCGAATGCTCAACTGCGCATGTGGCACTAAGCCAATTATGAAGCAGCGAGAAAAAGTCGTGCCCTTAGCCAAGGGTACGGTACTGGAAATTGGTATCGGTACCGGTCTTAATCTGCCGTTTTACGATGCAGATAAGGTCGATAGAGTGATTGGCTTAGATCCTTCTGAGAAATCATGGGAACTCGCAAGAAAACGGACTGTCTCTTTGGACTTCGAGGTTGAATTTATCGGCCTCCAGTCAGAACAGATCCCACTGGATGACAACAGTGTCGATACCGTCATGGTGACCTACTCGCTGTGCACCATTCCCGATCCGGTGGCGGCGCTGGAAGGTATGAGTCGTGTGTTGAAACCAAATGGTAGTCTCGTGTTTTGTGAACATGGTCTAGCGCCCGATCCAGGAGTCCGTAAGTGGCAGAACAGAATCAATCCGATATGGAGCAAATTGGCGGGCGGCTGCAACCTCAATCGCGACATTCCCTCTTTGATAGAATCGGGAGGCTTCGCGGTCCGCGAACTCAGTCAGATCTATATTCCCGGCACACCCAGGGTGGCGGCCTATAACTACTGGGGTGAAGCGCAGTCCGCCTGATTCAGACCACTCGATTGTACGCAATGCTCCGCTTTCTGCTCGCCATGAGCGCGGCAGCCTACATAGTGTTTTTGCCCGCAAGGGCAGAGGCTAAGGCAGCGCTGAACTACACGCTAACGGGCTTAGATGGCGAACTGAAAAAAAATGCACAGGCGTGGTTGGGTGACGCCCCTGATTCTGCCCAGGACAGGTCAAATTTTTTAGTGTCCTACCAAGAGCGCTTGGAAGATGCGCTGAAAGCACTGGGTTACTACAACCCGGATATCAGTGGCGAGCTGAAACGCACTGATCCCGTTTGGTCACTTGCTATTACCGTCAAGCCTGGCCCCCCGGTCTTGATTGAAACAATCAGCATTCAGCTGCAGGGTGATGCCAAGGAAGACAAGGCGTTTCAGGCGCTGCTGACCCCCGCGCCTTTCAAGCAGGGCGAAGTCTTCAATCATGGCGACTATGAACGCGTCAAGAACGAACTGCTCGCAATGGGGCAAGAGCGCGGCTACTTCAAGGCGCAATTTTCTGAAAGCCGGGTAGAGGTCAATATCGAGACCAATACGGCTGCGATTTATCTGCATTATGAATCCGGCGATCGCTACCGGTTTGGTGAACTGAGATATGGCAAATTTAACGTTGAACCCAAACTCATTGAGGAGATTCAGCCGATTCAGGAGGGCGAATACTTCGATCAATCCAAGCTCCAGCTGTTCCAGTCCGACCTCAGGCGAACAGGCTATTTCTCCGGCGTTGTCATAACGCCACTGCTCGATGAAGAGGTGGATGAACGTGTGCCACTATCGATAACGCTTTATCCCGCCAGGCGGCATAGTTTTGATGTTGGCGTTGGCTATAGCACAGACACTGAGGAACGAGTGTCCCTGACCTGGCGAACACCGCGCGTCAATCGATACGGCCATCGACAACGAACTCGGCTGTCCTATTCAACGATCAACCCCAGCGGTGAGATTATCTACAGCATCCCGTTGACCAGTCCTTTGAACGACGTTTTGAATCTCAACACGCGGGTGGAGACCGACGAGTACGGCGATATCGACAGCCGGCAGTGGGAGCTGGGTGCGGTTCGCGAAATTCGCACCGACTCACTGGTATACAGCTATTCGCTGCGTGAGTTGAGCGAGGAGTGGACGCTGGAAGATACAGATTTCAATAACCGCTATCTGTTGCCTGGTTTCTCCATCGCGCACACCTGGCGCAGCGGTTCTCCCGTGGATCCAAGCGGCGGCTTCTCGCAACTCTATAAGATCGAGGGTGCGGCGGATAATGTGGGGTCAGACATCAATTTGCTTAGACTTTCGGCAAATTTTCGCTACGTGGTGACGCCGTTTACTGATCATCGCATTGTGGCGCGAACGGATCTGGGGGCGGTACTCATCGAAGACGGAGATAGACCCAAGCTAGCGCCCTCGCTGGCGTTTTTTACTGGTGGTTCCCAGAGCATTCGCGCCTTCGCCTACCAGTCCATTGGCGACGAGATTCGAGTCTCGGATGCTGACGGAACCAAGGAATTGGTGGTGGGTGGTGATAGGTTGGCCGTGGCGTCGCTGGAGTACCAATACTATTTTACGCCGACCTGGCGCGGCGCTGTCTTCATTGATGGTGGAGACGCGTTTGATTCGGGAAACTTCGACCTGAAATGGGGTCCCGGTTTTGGTGTTCACTACATTTCACCGGTAGGCGCCATCAGGGTTGAAATGGCAAACAGTGCCAGTGAAAAAGATTCCTCCTGGCGTATCGTACTGAATATTGGAGCAGAGTTTTGAAGCGCGTGCTCTGGCAAGTGTTGTTTTGGCTGCTGGCGCTGCCTTTGGGCGTGGCTCTGCTCATACCCTTTACCGAACGCGGCACGGCCTGGATGCTGCAGCTGGCGAGCGGCGCGACGGGTGTCAGCATCAGTCACGAACAGGGGACGCTATTTGGTGATCTCAAGCTTGGGGCTGTCACCTGGAGCGACGCGGATGTGAATATCGAGCTGGTAGCTGTGGATCTAAAAGTCAGCCCGAGTTGCCTCTGGCACAGCGTGGTGTGTTTCGATTATTTGCAGGCTTCGCAACTACAGATCGATATTTTACCCAGGGAAGATGCCGAGCAGCCTGCGGCACTGGCCGAAGATGCAAAGCGCGATGAAGCATTGATTCGCTTTCCCATTCCCATGCAGACCACGCGGCTGCGAGTCGACGCGCTAGCCGTGACCTGGTCTGGTGGCAGTTGGAGTCAGGGTGTGGTCGAAGGGGAGGTTATTATTGAGGAGAGCGCGATCAAAGTGCGTAAAGCGCAGATCGCAGAGGCGAGCCTACGCTTGCAAGAGACCGATGCTTCTGATGCAGAGCCTGAGTCCTTTCGACCCTTTGCCATAGCGCTGCCGCTGGATCTGCAGGTTGATCAAGCTCAGCTCACCGGCGCTCGCTGGGACTTTTACGGGGAGGCGGGACAACTTGAATCGATAGCGTTTGCAGGTCGCTGGCTCAAGGAGTCTCTGAAGCTATCGTTATTGCAGGTTGGATCGGCGGATCTGGGACAGTGGCGGGGCGAGGGCGGCATTGAATTTGACGAGAGCTGGCCGGTGACACTTAAAACGTCGGGTGAATTGCCCAAGCTTGAACAATGGCCCGCGCAGCTCTCGCGCAAGGTGGACCTTGAGCTCAATGGCCCATTGAACGCCTTGCGAGTGCGTGCTGACAATTCGGGTGATATTGCCACTAGCGCTGAGATGAGCGTGAACCTGCTAGAAGCTGGTCTGCCCTTTCAGTTAAAAGCCAAGAGCAGCTGGTCTGATCAACTGGCGCTGTCCAGTTTAGTGGACCTGCCTGACTCCATACCTGCGGTAGCGCTAATCGGTCCGGTGGGGCTAGAGGGAAATGGCACTCTTGCATCGCAAGAGCTTCAATTACAGCTTGCAGCGACCCTGCCCGACTTCCCACAGCTCAATATACAGGTAGCTGGCTCACATCGGGATGGGCAGCTACAGATCGGTGACCTGCGCGTGCAGGATCAAGACGCTAGCAACACGGTGTGGGCCAAAGGCGTGGTGGATTACGGTGATGTGCTGACGATATCTGCCGCAGTCGATACCAGTATCAGCAATTTGCAGGCCTTGGGAGACTATGCAGAGGGCTCGGTGTCGGGTCAGTTCCAGACGCACACTGACATTCAGTCCGACAGCTGGAACATTCAGCTCAGCGACATCAATTTGAGCGGAAAGGTCAACACGCTGCCGGCGACGGTAACCGGCGCCGTGGGCATTAATAGTAACCTACATCTGATTGCCACTAAGCTCGATGCGCAAGTCAATGAGACGCAGCTGAGTGTGAACGCGAGTGATGTGGCTGACAGCCCTATCACAGTGAATATGGTTGCTGATGATATCAGTCACTGGGTACCTGAGACGCGCGGTGGGGTCACACTAAACGCCACAATCAGCTCGGATTTCGAGAGTCTGGCACTGACTGGCAGCGCTCAAAGCCTATTCTGGCAGGATGTGCACGTGGTGGATGGCGCGCTGTCGGCCAGCTATGTCACAACGGGAGAGCGTCCGTTCTCATTAAACCTGACACTCAATAGGTTAAGCGCGGATTTTATCGATTTTCAAAGCACGCATTTTTCTGCCACCGGCGATGCGCAACAGCAGACTTTTAGCCTTGGTCTGGATGGCGACCTCAATGGCATTCTTGAGCTGACCGGGGGGGAACAAAGCGACGGGCAATGGCGAGGTGAGCTGGGGACCACCCAGTTGAAGACCACTGGCGGCGATATCCATCTGCAGAATCCGGTGGCGGTGCAGGTCGAAGTCTCTCGACCCACGGTGCGGGTGGATGCCCACTGCTGGCAGTTTCAGCAAACCAAGGTCTGCCCAGGGGAAACGCTGCTGGGCGAAAGCGGCAGCGCGAGTCTATCTATGGACGGGCGATTGGAGGAGCTTTCAGCGCTTATGCCGGTGGGCCTGAGTATGCAGGGTCAGCTTAAAGCTCAGGCCTCTGCGAAATGGGAAGATAGCAGCCGACCCATGCTGACCGCTGATGCGAGCGCCAGCGAGGTGGTTGTCAACCGCGATTACGGCGAGGGCGAAACGGCCAGCGTGTCCTGGGATCTGATCGAGGCAGACCTCAGCAGTAGTGATAATGGCTTGACAGTAAAAACGGCGCTCTCCAATCAGGGCCAACAGCTGGTGTCACTGAACGTGCAGTTGCCCGCCCAGCGCGAGGATGGACTGAGTGGCAGTGTGGCGGTCGATGCTCTGCAGCTGGACCGCTTCAAACCGTTTGCGCCCATGTTGTCGTCGCTCAGTGGCGACCTCAACGGCAAGATTACGCTGAGTGGCTCACTTGATGCACCCCGCGCCAGCGGCGAGATAAAGCTATCCGATGGCTTGATTTCGATGCTCGGCAATCCGACTGAGCTGTCCAAGTTCGAGTTGAGTTTGCTGGCCAAGGGTGAAAGCGCGTCGCTTGCGGGTCAGGGCCAACTGGGTGGCGGAGAAGTCAGCGTTAAGGGTGAGCTTGTGAGCTACCCTGAGTGGTCTGTGAAAATGCAGCTGCAGGGTGATCGCAACGAGATACTGTTGCCGCCCTATACGAGAATGGATGTATCAGAAAACTTGGTTCTGACGCTGGATGAAGGCTTGGTTGGGGTATCTGGGGACATTACGGTATTTGAAGGCGTGCTGGAGCACGAACAGCTGCCAGAGGGCAGCGTGACGCTGTCGGATGATGTCGTCGAAGTGGATAACAGTGGCACGGTGATCTATCAGCGAACGCCCTTTGATACCAAATTAGACGTGGGTCTGGATATCAAAAACAAATTTCGTATCACCGGCGACATCGTCGATGCCACCCTTGGCGGCAATCTGCAAATCAGACAAAGCCCAAAACAACCCATGCAGGTGTTTGGCAGTCTAAACGTGATTGGGGGAGAACTTCGAGCTTATCAACAGCGCTTGCGGATACAGCGCGGCAGCGTGGCGTTTACGGGTCCTCCGGACAATCCGGAACTGAATGTTCGCGCACAGCGAGAAATCAGTACTGAGAACGTCGTTGTTGGTATCCACCTGACCGGCACCGCTAAAGCACCGCGTCTCGATGTTTTCTCCGATCCACCGATGTCACATGGTGAGGCCATGTCTTACCTGATTCGCGGTCGGGGTGTAGACGCTGGTGCCGGGACCGACAGCGTCGCGATGGCGTTGACGGTGGGGTCGGGGATCGTCAATCAGTCTCCTCTGATGGAGGAGATCAATAAAATTCCGGGCATCAGTGGCCTGGAGTTTGGTGCCGAGGGCAGTACGGAAGAAGACACGGCGGCAACACTAGGAGGGTATATCGGCAAGCGCCTCTATCTCTCCTACGGCGTGGGAATTTACGAGCCCATCAATGTATTGACGGCAAGACTATATCTGCAGACTCGGCTTTGGCTGGAAGTGGTTAGCCAGATCGAAAACTCTGTCGACCTCTACTATTCCTTTGACATCAACTGATAGCAATCTGATATGGACCCAATAACGCAGGGTACGCTAGGGGCTGTTCTCCCTTCGGGCAGCGCAAGAAAACGGACACAGATCATAACAGCCGGTCTGCTTGGCTTTTTAGCCGGTATGACGCCCGACCTGGATGTCTTTATTCGCTCCAGCGAAGACCCGCTGTTGTTCCTCGAGTACCACCGACACTTTACCCACTCGCTGATCTTTATACCGATTGGCGGCTTCATCAGCTCGCTGATACTGCA
>JBCCNJ010000037.1:0-34935 GCA_039025905.1 Pseudomonadota bacterium
ACTACGCCGAAGCGGGTGCGGGTTTCGCGGAGCACACTCTGTCAAACCTGCTCGATATCTTGCCGCAAAAACCGGCGGCCATGGCGGATTAATTGCGCTTTTTGATATATCATTAGGCTTAATCAATGGTGAGGTTCATCCCATGGTGCCCATCTCGGATATATTCAGCGAGCCCCAGCTGCGCGCATTGCAGGACGAGGTGCCAACCCCCCTTTATTTTCGACTCTACAGCCTGTTAAAGACGGCCATTCTCGATGGCACCATCGCGACGGGTGTGCAGCTTCCTACCGAGGCGCAGCTAGCCGACACCTTCGCGGTGTCACGCATAACCGCCAAGCGCGCTATGGATGAATTGGCCCAAGAAGGGCTGGTGCAAAGGCGTCGCGGTAAAGGCACTCACGTCATTTACCGATTCAGACCGCAGAAAGTCAGAGCCCCGCTGGTAAGCATGCCCCAGGAAATGGAAAGCCTTGATCGCAATTCAGAGGTCAAGGTCATCGAATGTAAACATCAAACACCGCCGGCGGAAATTCGCGACGCACTGACTCTATCTGATACCGACAAAGCACTGCACGTGGTGCGAGTAAGGTCACATGACGGCCAACCATTCGGTTACTACGATAGCTGGACCATCGGCCTGAAAAAGACCGTGGGCAAACGCGAATTTTCAAAGTCCACCCGACTACAAATTTTCAGGAACCATGGTTTGAAAATCGATCATGCCAGTCAGACCATTGGTGCGACCTCCGCCTCACCCAACCTTGCGAACCATCTCGATACGCAAGCAGGTGCGCCCCTGCTCAGCCTGGTCCGTCGTTCTTTCCAAATACGCGGTGGCGAGGAGCATCTCGTGGATTATATGCAGCTTTTCTACCATCCCGATCGTTTTCAATATCAGGTGGATCTGGCGCTCAACTGAAGGCTGAATCTTCTCCATTGGCTGAAACGTGATTGCTAACCTTGCTAGATAATGTATCTCGCAGCACCTAGTCGGACAAAGAGATTCAAGAAACGATAAAACCTACATACAGCTAAGTGCACGTCCTAGCTCTATCGCGTTTCTTCAAATGGCGATAGCATCCTACAGACCTGAGTTGTCGATTTAAGCAACGCAAGGGGAGTCGTCAATGCGATGGGAGATCGTGAGCCACCTGCTAGGCTTGCTGCGAAGGTGTGTCTCGGTGGGTCACTCCAACTTGCGTTATCAACAAAGCAGCTCCCATCAGCGAAAACCCTTTCAGGAAGTGAGCCTGTTGCAAGGCACGCGTGGCCTCCCCCTCGGCATAAATCATCTCGTAACCATGCACGATGATCGTTACCGGAATCAGAAAGGCTATAAGTAGCCAGGCGCCTAGCCGTGGCCGCCAGTTAAAGAGAACCATGCAAGCGCCAGCTAACTCGACAACGCCTGATAGCAAGACCCAAAACACAGGGTAAGGAATCGCCTCGGGCATGAGCCCCACGTAGTAAGGGATATTGGTGAAATGGGTTACACCAGACAAAAGAAAGAGAGACGTGAACAAAAAGCGGGCGAACAGTGTTAATCCAATGTGATTGGGTAGCCGATCTTCTGAAATCACCTGCTTTGTCCTCGTGTTTATTGTTGCAGACGTAGAGTCGCGGCGAATCGATACAGACACCAGACCCCGCTTTGCGATGTACTTATAACAATGAAGTCATTAATTGCGGATATAATTTATCCATAATAGGCAACAATGTCAATAACGCATGATTTCATATTCGAAAAAACGCTACCGACGATAAAGAGCGAGCGTCACGCGAACGATAGTATTATCAGCACGAATAAGATCCAGAAGATGGTCCAAAAGGCCCTCCCGATTCTTCGATTACCGCGAGACTCACGTGCCAAGCGCGCTTTGAGACTAGCGAGCCCCTGCTCGTCGAGTTCCGAGCAATGCGGGCAAGCGTCATACTTCCCAGGGTCGTAAGACAGCCCGCAACGCTTGCAGGGCCGTTCATTGAGCTTGTCTCTAAGTTGCGCGGCGCTGCCTATCAGTCCACCGAGATTCACAGCGCACTATACCCCGGTGGAAACGTTCTCTTAGAATAGTACTGTTTGGGAATGCCCACGCTTGCTATTAACTCTTAAGACTTAAGATTGCTGATGGCACCACAGTCTAGGCATTTAACCTGCCGTTTGAACGGCCAAAGCGGGAAATTGAAAAAAAGAAATACGATAAACGCCATTTTCTTACCCTTGGTCAACGGCTCCAAGTTATTCGAACCACACTTTGCGCAGACGGGTAAATCTACACCCCGCTCTTCTATCAATGCGCTAGAAAAGTCCGTGCGCAGAAGGTCTATGGCTTCCTCCGCAAATACATCGGGTACCTGCACCCTGACACCGCCCAACGCATTTGAATAGAGCCACTGCATATTGATCGTATGCTCATCAGCAACGAAAGCTGGAATGCCTTCCGATTCGAGTTTCGCGCGCGCCAGTTGCGCATCCAGAGGTAATGAAAATCTGGCGACGGTAATCAACTTAAGTAGGCACTGCGTCTAAACTGTTTGGCTGATGGTGTCGCGGTGTTGCTGCGTAACATATGCCCTCGCCAATCCTTCTCAGTGCCTAGCGCTCGTAGAGAGCCTCAATCGTGGTTGAACCCAGCGAGTAGGCGTTGACCATGTACCCTGTTAGCGCACCGGATGGATTGTCGGGCAGCTCCAGCTCCTGGGATAGTGCATAGACTGTAAACTGATAACGATGCTCACCATGACCTTCCGGGGGACAAGCCCCACCAAACCCGGCGAAGCCAAAATCATTGCTCACTTGAATACTGCCCTGGGGCGCAAGGTTTTTCTCAGGGTCCCCAGCACCACTCGGCAACGAAGTGACCGTTTTCGGAATATTCACAATTTGCCAATGCCACCAGCCACTGCCCGTTGGTGCGTCGGGATCATAAGCCATAACGGCAAATGCCTCGGTTCCTTCCGGGGCTCCCTCCCATGATAGCTCCGGAGATAGATTCTCCCCACTACAGCCAAAGCCCTGAAACTCATGGGCTTTATCCATGAATTCGCCATGGGATATATCCGAGCTTGTTACGATAAACGTATCTGCCATGGAGGCGTGCGAGAGCAGTGCGATAACAGCCAAGGTGGTTATGTTGCCAGTTGTAATTTGCATTGATGGCTCCTGTGTTGCTTGTTTTTTGAAGTAACAAGACTATCCGTAATGGGGAGCACTGCATACCCTAAGAGCGGTGAATTGATGCCACAGACTACAACTTGCTTTCGATGCGCTTCGTCACAAGAAACCCTCAGCGCCTGAGTATATTTGAGGTAATGAATAAGAGGGTGGAGAAACCATTCATATTCCTTGACAAAATTTGGACGTGCACAACGCACCAACCGTTCCAGGCATCGCGAAGCTGCACAGAGGAAACGGAATGCTATCCAGCGTGGCGAGGAGCAAACATAATAATTGCCATGCCAGTAATCGCGACGCCCGACCCCACAAAATCCCACATCGTTGGGCGAATACTCTCAACTGCCCACAACCATAGGATTGCTGTAAAGATGTAGACACCGCCGTAGGCGGCATAGACTCTCCCCGCCGCCGTCGGATGCAGTGTTAGCAACCAGACAAAAATCGATAGACTGATTGCGGCCGGGATCAACAACAGAATCGATTTTCCCTCCCGCAACCAGAGGTAGGGCAGGTAACAACCGATAATTTCAGCAAAGGCGGTAGCCAAAAAAAGGGCGAGTGTTTTTAGTTCCGGCACGTGGCTACTCCGTTTTCAATCCCAAATTGTTAGGCGATCCGCACAAAACTTAGTTTACGTGCAGTTAACACAAGTTCGCTAAAGATCTATTCTCGTGAAAGCGTACACGCAAGCATCCAGATAATTGCCATTGTTGTACAGTCGCGACCTCGCGACACCTTCAAAAAGTGCGCCGCTTTTCTCTGCTACCCGTCTGCTGGCGTGATTATTCTTGGCCACGACCACCTCCAGCCGATTCAGCTCCGTATTTGCTCGCGCCCACTTGACGAGTGACACTAGAGCGGCTGTACCGTAACCACTTCGTGTCTGGCTGCTTCTAATCCAATAGCCAACATTCGCGAAACGACACTGCTGATTGACGCTGTTTATGCCGCCTCCACCTAAGTACCTACCGTCTTCAGTGAACAATGAAAACTCGTAAGCAGCACGTGTTTGCCTGGCGTCAATTTGTTGAGAAATGAATGTCTTCGCGGTCTCGACATTAAAATCGTGAGTGCACCAATCCATCCAGGGATTGACCTCGGCTACCGACTCGATCGCGGCCTCCACCATCATCGGCGCATGTTCAAACGATAACTCGCGAAGCGTAACTACCCTATTCATTCTGGCAAATCGTTTACCAACTGTGGGGTGGCACATCCGACAGAGGCCCCGCTTCTGCCTACAGCCGTATGCTGACTGCGCTCTTCTGGCACCCTCAAGAGCCGCCTCCTTGCAGTTTTATTTGCCCGATGTAGGCACTTGGTAGACCGAGCTTCACCGCGAGTTTGAGAAGAGAACTAGCATATTCAGGATTGCTACCTTCCAGCTTGCTCTCCGGTAGGTTGTAACACACCGCTTGCTCTAACTTGTCGTCTGCAAGCCGGACCGATACAGATTCAGCTACGTAGTCCGCTACGCTAGAATCTGAATACAGCTCTTTGAGTTCCGTAGCGCATAGGGTCATGACAACCCCGTAGGCTCTGCTGTTCTGCTCGGGGATCAACGTCGCGCGCTTGCCAATGCGCAAACCGAAATCATCGAGATACGCCATCGTCATCCTCGATGGAGAGATACCCCGTGAGGCGAGCACCGACTCGTCCATAAAGAGGCCGTAGAAAAACACCGCTACATCTTTAGACACATTTAAATCCTAAATCAAAAACACGATCCTCCACCCCGACCATACACCCCATAGAATAGGCAGGCTGCGGGATACGACCACGAAAACCGAAAAGCATGTGCGGCTAAACCTTCCTCAAGTGTTAATCAACAAGGCCGCGAGTGCAAAAAGTAAGGTTGCCACAGCCACGCCAATAAATGGGATTTTAAACCAGTAATTCTTTGCCAAAATCAGATAGCAAATGCCAATCAAAGTAGGAAGTATGGATAGCCAGAATGACTGCAGCAGGAGATCTGCGTGGAACGCAGCCACGGGAATGTAGAAAGCAGGGATCAATAAAGCGCCGATACTATGGCTCGCATTGAATCCAACCCAAGCTCTCCACATGGTCGTCTCTTTTGTCAAAACGGGCGAAGTGGATTTCATCGCTTCGGTAACAGATGGATCAAATGCATCGAACTTATTTGAGAATAGCGTGTAGAAAAGATGAAAGGCACCGAGAACACCAAAAATCAAAGCGCCAAGGATAAATAGCGAATTTACCATGAGAGCTTACCCCGTAGACGAGCAATACTTTAAGCAGGGATTCATAACGCGGCTACACCAGCTATCGCATCCGACAACGTTAGCGTTCCCAGTACTCACCCAGCGCTCTGCTAATAGATGTATGCTCAAACTCATATTCGTCCCTTTCAAGGCAGAATCTAAGATAGCTGATGATCGACATACGCTGCAGGCCATTTAACGATGTCAGCTTAGAGATAGCGTACTCATCCAGGTGAACAAGGTGAAAGATGGGGTCATCAACCTCATCTCGAAGACTAGCAATGATATAGGCCGGTAAATGAAATCGCATACCGTCTGCATCGAAGAAGGACAAACTACTGTGACAGCGTTGTAGCTCAGCACCCGGTATGAGCTCCCAAGACTCCTTTTGATCCCGTTCGCGCTGCTGTTTTCGAACCTCCTCGCTTTGGTAGTCATCGATAGCTTGAGCCTCCCACAAACCCATTCCACTTCCCAAAGACACTCCATGAAAAGCCGATCTCACCTCTTCTTCAACGCTCGATCTATCCATAGGGAATCCGCCACTTCCAGTCGCTGCGCGTAGTCACTCCAGCCATTGAGTTGCTATGTTGCATAGTAAAAACGACACCGCATCTGACACGTGACCAGATGGGGGTGACGTAGTCCCACTCGCGTTACACTCTTAAACACTCTTATGACCCACCACCAGGCGATATCCACAGTCATGTTCTCCACTTGTCATTAACTGTTCGTATTTTTTTTGCCAAGCACCACTATTTAAGTCTTGCGACAGCCGATCAACGCCGTGGCGTGGCAGGTTCTAATTGAATCATGCTGAGCTTTACTTTCGATGCTTCATCGCCCACTGGACATACTTAGCCACCTGCTCGTTCGCCATGAGTTTGTCTAGCGTATTAAGCTGCCGACCCAGCTCTTTTTCTGAAAATTTACTATGGATAAAAGAGTGACACCTTCTACATACATAGATGCCACGCTCTCGCATATCTTCCACGCTGAAGTTCTTTCTAAACCACTTGTTTCTATGGCATGTTTTAGGGATAAGATGATGAAACGTAATCCGGTGTTCGCTACTACATAAAACGCATTTCTTCGAAGCTTTTTGTGCTGTCATCTTTCCACAATAGTATTTACTAAACACTGCCAATAGCGGACGCATAAGCAGCGCTTGCAGCTATAGAAAGCAAAGCACAGGCTGGGCATGTTAGGCACTAGAGCCACTGCCAAAACCCATTAGCCAGAAGTGCTGCTAGCGACACAAGTGATAAAGCGAACACTACGGATCTGGCGAGCTGCCAGTTTGAGTAGTAACAGACAGCGTACAAAAAACGTGCCATGACGAAGGCCCAAGCAGCATACCCTGTGGTGTTTGCCGCGGCCTCGGACAGAATGCAGAAAAAAACTGCCAGAACAAAAATAGCGACACTTTCATTGGTATTAGCGACCACACGGCTAGCCCGAAACAACGGGTTTTCATGGTCAGATGGGACCTGTGAGCCTGGAACGTGCTTGAGCCGAATACCTACTACGTCCGCGACGAGCAGCTGGCACAGCATTAGGGCTGCCAAGAATCCAAGGGCGACGATTGTGATTGAATAGCTTTGTACCAGTTCCATCGAAATTGCCTAAATGATGGGTGCACAGACCAGTCTATAAATGCCCTTGGCACCGTTTTTCTTAGCAGGGCTAACCTGCATTTTCTTTAACCCCCCCATTTATCGTACACGTTCCCAATCCAAGCGCGCCGTGCGCAGCTTGCCACGGAAGAAGGCGGGCTTTAGTGTGTTTAAGATCAGGGTGTCGCCCTCGAGTTGAAAGGACCGTTTCTGTTTACGATTGATCCAGGGCGGGTAACTGCAGCTTTGTATGGCGTGGGTAACAACCTTTGCCTTTAGGTCAATCGAATAGGTGCCGCAGTACGCGAGGTAGGTATCCATGGCTCGCTTCGCATCTTCCGGGTCGATGTCGAGGGTGTCTGTGCTCGAGAACGGCAGCAGTCTACGGTTTTTTCTTCCCGCTCGCGCCATCTGCACAGACATATAGCCGCTGGAACCGTAGATTAGAATGCCATGGGGGCGCTTACCCATTGGATAGTCCGTGGTTCCATCAAGGTTATTCGAACGATAAAGTGTCAAGCGCCAGGTGCTGTTATCGATAAAGCGGGCCATAGAAGTTCCTTGTTATTGATTGAATGCTCGCGGGTCGACAAACTTTTCAGGGCTAGAAACCAAATCGCAATTCCGACTACAGCCACTGGTACTCGTACTGATAATGGCAAGCTCGAATTGAACTCATGTAGCCGAACCATTTCACTTATTCCTTCTTATCGTCGCCGAAACCCAGCATCGCCATATGTCCGCGCACTGCCTGCGCCAAGCCGCCACTGGTATCATACTGACCATCCACGCAAACGTCCCACGCGCGTCGCATCTGTTTGGCACATTTCGCTGGGGCAAGACGCCCCTCGCCAGTGCCAAGCCCTGGGCATAAGATGCTGTTTATTGCGCCGTATCCGCTAGCATTAAACCGCTTCACCTCTAACAGCACTGCTTTAAAGGCCAAATAGGCGTTGATGGTCGTAGAAACGTCCATGGGTACTCGCATCGTGGGTGCAGATACAAGGTAGGGAACCTGCTTGTGTTCAGTCGCAACAATGATGGCGCTACCAACAGGGATTTCACCGCCATGGTCTTCCTCCAGCACCTTGCGCACTCGCGCCTCGAGCTCCCACCCAAAGTGCTGGCTGTATTTCAAATCCAGGCCACCATCCATATAGCCAAAGCTATTGGCAGGGCTGACGATGGCATCGGCAGAGAGCGCGAGTATGTTGCCCTCCTCTACAGATACTCCCGCGACACCATCGAATTGCTCGCGCCAGGCGTAATACAGATCCGTAGAGAAGGCGACGAGGGTCATTGCAGGAAATGCACTCATGCTTTTTTGACCTTCGAAGTCATTATCACAATCAAGTCGGCACTCGCGTCTCTAACACCTAAAGAACAGAACAAACCGTTGCATGCGCTCATTTCGTCCATACACATTACTTTCGGAGCCTCCCCCCTTCATATTGATTGACCAACCCAAGATTAAATAGCCAGCGCAAGGCTCTCGATTACGAGGCAGGAATAATCGCCTCGACTGACTTCAAATGGGCCGACATATTACCCACAAGCGGATGACGAATATGACGCTTGGTGAACCGCCAATGCCCTTCTACGCGTTCAAACTCATCGAAGTAGTGTCCAGAGAAGATCACTTGCAACGGCAATTCGTCGGTTTGCTGCAACACAGTGACATAGGACTGGCTTTGTGCCCGGCCTGCTTCTTCATCAATCTCAAGATCGATGTTGGACGTTAGATGTTTCGTACGCGGCGTGCCATCCTCATACAGAATCACAAGATCTCTCGCCTGGGCCCACTGCGCTTCGGTCTCGATGGGTTGTGTGCCTTCCATAATCCATTGGGCGTGTTCAAACAGCCCCGAAAACCCGTGTAGATCGCCGGTATCAATCGTGAAGCCGTAGTGATTGATGAGTTTAATGATCTGTTCGCGAGAGCCCATGGCATCCTCCTGTTATTGTCGTGACGAGCATTGGAACCGTAGCACGTTGTAAAGATCCGTGCTGCGGGAAATTGGCGGCGCTAGAGTGATCTAATGCTTAAAACTCACGGACGCAAGGGATGAGAATTGTCCAACCAGGCGAAGCAAGAGACAACGGTTATACCGCATGGCTTAGCAATATCACTAAGGAAGTGTCGCGCCCGAGATGAACCCCATCTATGCGACCATAACGCCAACCCACGTCCTAACGAGCACTAGCTCGCTTGGCTAGAGATCGCGTAGTTGAGGGTTGCGGGACAAAACACTAGCGCGCCACGCATTGCAGCGCTAGTACTGGGCGACCGAACCGCAGTCCGGCAATAATGCGTCTCGACCTGTCCCAGGTTAGCGCTATCAAGTCTAGGAGGCTTCTCCAACAAACGTGGGTTTCACCGGCGCAGGTAGGTGCGTCTCAACCTCGCAGCGTGCGCGGATCTCTTCCAGCGTTCCACCGAAATTGAACACCGGCGTTTCCTCCGGTCGAGCTGATGCAAGCTCTGATCGCAAAGCCTCGGTGGCACCGCGTTCTACCTGGCCATCTTCGCTCATAACAACACCATAGCGCCGGGCGCCCTCGGCAGTGACCAAACGCTTTTCGACGTCTTGGCGGACCAATTCTGGATCGCGCTGCAGAGGGTCACCCCAGCCGCCCCCTCCCCAGGTGTTGAAGTACAAGAGGTCACCCGCCTTGACTTTGATCCCTTCCACTTTAGCCGGCAGCCATTCTTCGGAGCCATCGCCTCGCACCAAGCGTTTGGTAGAGCGCAGGCCGGTCTCGCCGCCCAGCACACCCCAGGGATACATCAACCAGCGTTCGTCGTGAATGCCAATTTCGCCATCACACAGAAATCGATAGGCCACGCTGAGTCCGTTGCCGCCGCGGTGCAGTCCAGCGCCGCCCGAATCGGGAATCGTTTCATAACGTTCAATCCGCAGCGGAAAGTACGACTCGATAAACTCATTGGGCACATTCGTGAAGCCGGGCCAGAGGGAGTGGCCATCGGGCCCATCGCCCACGGGTCGTCCGGGAATGCCGCCAAACCCTATCTGGAACAGCTGGAACCACTCGCCCTTATCATCGTAACCCGAGTAAAACAGGTGTGGAGAGTCCGAAAAGCCCGCGGCGTTGAGCATCTGTTCCGGTGCCCCCATGCCCAGCAGTGCACCCAATAAGTCAAAAATGCGGCCCAACGCGTGTGTGCGCCCAGACAATGCCGCCGGAAAATTAGGCTTCAGCAGTGTGCCCTTGGGAATACGCACATCGACCAGATCATAAAAGCCGTCGTTAAAGACGATTTGCGGATCGACCACATTAATGGTGAAGGAGCCAAAGAACATTTTGAACATGTCTTCGTTCAGATAAAAATTCACCGAAGACTGTGCCTGCGGGTCGGTACCGGTGAAATCAAAGATCGCCACGTCGCCCTCGCGCCACATCTTGCATTTGATTTTATAAGGCCCCATACCCATGCCGTCATCGCAAAGGTAGTCTTCAAATTCTCGGGGCTCTTCAGGAATAAACATGCCAATAATGTGCTTCATGGCGTCGTAGTTGCGCTTTAGCATGATGTCCATCGTGTTCACCAGCACATCGTCGCCAAACCGTTCCGCCAGTTCTAGACAGCGCTTGGCCGCCGTGTTGCAGGCAGCCACCAGGGCGTTGAGATCAAAGCGATTCCACTGAGGTGTGCGCACATTGTGCAGGATCAACTCCAGCATATCGCTTTGCAGCTCGCCCTTTTTGTAGAGCTTGATCGGCGGAATGCGTATACCTTCTTGATAAATCGTGGTCGCCTGAATGGGAATCGAGCCCGGCACCATGCCGCCGTTATCTGACATATGTCCGAACATGGCCGACCATGCGATGTGTCTGCCATCTTTAAACACCGGTACCAGCACAACCCAATCCGGTAGATGTGACACCGCCGCGTTACACATATACGGGTCGTTCGTAAGAATCACATCGCCTTCTTCGATTTCAGCGTCGTAGGCTTCCAGAAAGGGGCCGATAAATGAACCGAACTGCCCGACGACCATTTTCCCTTCGCGATTGGCGATCATGGGAAAGCAGTCACCCTGTTCCCGAATGCCAGGGGACATAGCGGTGCGAAACAGCACGGCGTCCATCTCTTCGCGCGCATTGCGCAGGGCGTTTTCAATGATATCGACCGTGACGCCGTCCACGTCTAGGGACTCGAAGGCGGTGGTGTTGCTCTGAACGATAGTTGCCGTCATCTTACTTCTCCCCTTCGACTGGGTTAATCAGTAAATTGCCCACTTCGTCTACCCTAGCCTCAAAACCCGGTAACACCACCGTGGTGGAATCCATTTCGCCGACGATGGCGGGGCCGGGTACTACCAGGCCTGAATGCAGGCGATCTCTGTCATAGATGTGGATGTCGTGCCACTGGCCTTCGTAATAGAACTGGCTGTTGTGGATACGGCACTCTTCCAAAGTCGTGCCCGGTTGACCTGATTTTAATTCGGCGATGGACTTGGCTTGCGCCTTTACCACCGCTCGAATCATCAGAATCTCGTGGCCATCACCCAGCTTGAAGGTAAACAACTGCTCGTGCTCACTATCAAATTGCTCTGTTAGCAAAGCCACACCACGCTCGCGCAGTTCTTGCTGCGTAAAGTCCACGGTGATTTGGAATGCCTGACCCGCATAGCGAAGATCCGCCTGGTAGCTCACCTCGTGCTCTTCCTCGGGGATATTATCCGCCAGCAGCGACTCACCCGCCCGTTGCTGCAGCTCCAGTAAATCGTCCAACAGCTGTTGGTCAGTAATGTCTTCGGCCATGGTGAGGTAGGTGCGCGCGGCCTCGTCCTGCACCTGGGTGGTGGCATCACCGTAGGCACAGAGCACGCCGGGGCCCGGCGGCACTATCACAGGCCAGGCATCGGTGAGGATGCCCAGGGCATTGGCGTGCAGCGGGCCTGCGCCGCCGAATCCAACCAGTGCAAAATCACGCGGGTCGTGCCCCTGCTCAACCGATACCAAACGCAGCGCGCCAAACATCGATTCGTTGACGATCTTACAAATGCCTTCCGCCGCCGCCATGAGATCAATACCCATAGCGTCTGCAACTTTTTGCACCGCAGCGACGGAGGCATCGCGATTGATCTCCATTTTGCCGCCCAGCTGTACATCGGAGGGTAAGTAGCCCAGCACCACGTTGGCATCGCATACCGTGGGTAGCTCACCGCCTTTCATATAGCAGGCGGGGCCCGGCACTGCGCCTGCGGACTCGGGGCCAACTCGAAGCGCTTTTGTAAGCTCCGGCACAAAGGCAATAGAACCGCCACCGGCACCGACCGTGCGCACATCCACAGACGGCGCCCGTACTCTGACATCACCGACGATGGTCTCGCGCCGCACACGCGCCCGAGAATGCTGGATGAGGGCAACGTCGGTTGAGGTGCCACCCATATCAAAGGTTAGGATGTTGTCGAAGCCCGCCCGGCTGCAGAAGTAAATCGCTCCGGACACACCACCGGCTGGGCCCGACATCAATAGGTTAACCGGTGATTCCGCCGACCCTCTCGCAGAGGCCAGACCACCATCGGAGCGTAAAATCGATAGTTGTGTATTGGCACCCATGCGCTCATCCAGCGCGTTTTGCAAGTTGTGCACATAGGTGGCGACTTCGGGGCGAACGTAGGAGTTCACCACGGTGGTTTCTGTGCGCTCATACTCCTGCATCTCAGGCACCACCTCGCTGGAAATCGAGATCGGGGTATCGGGAAAGATCTCAGCGGCGATATCGCGGGCTCGCTGCTCGTGCTCTGCATTCATGTAGGCATTGATCAAACAGATGGTCAGCGCTTGAACCTCACCGCGGGCATTCAGGGTGGCGAGATCTGCGCGCAGCTTTGCCTCATCGAGCTCCCGCACCACCGCCCCATCAGCGCCAATACGCTCGTCAGCACCGATCGTGAGCTCCAGAGGTGCCAGCAGGGGTTTTTTCACAAAGCTGACCCAGCCTCCCAACCCACCGGGGCAAAAAGAGCGAGCCACCTGCAAGGTGTCCTCAAAGCCCGCCGTGGTCACCAGCCCAACCCGCGCGCCTTTACCGGTCAGTACCGCATTGGTTGCCACCGTGGTGCCATGCATCACTCGACTGACGTCGTTAGGGTCGATCCCGGACTCATCGCAGATGCGCGCTATTCCGTTGAGCACGCCGATGGAAGAGTCCTCGGGTGTGGATGGCACTTTGGCAATATGCGTTTCACCGCTGTTTTCATTAATTAGCAGCAGGTCAGTAAAAGTACCACCTACATCCACACCCAGCCTGTAACTCATATTGTTCTCCAGATTCGATCGTCACTGATTTCGATCACCGCCTAGGCCATCCCGCCCTGGCGCATCTATGTGCCGCTTACGTGTTTCTTCTTTGCTTTTGCCAACCATGCCGCTGATGGCGGCACACATCAATACTCCGTTCTCAACTCGCCTGCTTCGCCAACCAGGGCTTCAACCAGGGTTTGGCGCGCCCACCCGGCGCCGTGCCGGTCAACTCTTCCGCTAAATCCGATGCTCGCATCAGCGCATCGAGATCAACGCCGGTGTCGAAACCCATTTGCTCAAGCATCATCACCACATCTTCTGTCGCCACGTTACCGCTAGCGCCCGGTGCAAACGGGCAACCACCCAGGCCTGCGATCGACGCATCAAACCGTCTCACACCCGACTCAATAGCAGCAAACACATTGGCCAGACCCAGGGCGCGCGTATCGTGAAAGTGACAGCCAATGCGCTCGGCGCCATGCACGCTCACGAGTTGCTCCGTGAGCATCCGTACTTCTTGAGGATGGCCTGCGCCAATCGTGTCGGCAATCACGACTTGATAACTGCCCAGTGCCATAAATTTAGCGGCGATCTGCAGCACCAGCTCCGGGTCCGTTGGCCCGTCAAAGGGGCAGGCGAAGGCAACCGAAATGGTGGCAATCACATGGATATTGTCTGCTTTCGCGCGCGTGAGGATCTGTTCAGTCATATCCTCTGCCTGGGTGCGGCTCATATTGACGTTTTTGCTTGCCATGCCTTCGCTGGCATACAGCACCATGCTCACCGCACGCGCACCCGCGTCTCTGGCAAGCTCATAGCCTTTCATATTGGGGATGAGCGCGATGTGTGTTACGTCACGACGCTGGGGCAATGCCGCGATGACTTGATCGGTGCCTGCCATTGCCGGAACCGCCTTCGGCGAGACGAAGCTGCCGACTTCAATACTGCTCACGCCTGCCTCAGCAATCGCCTCTATCAATCTAGCGCGCTCTTCGATGGCGAGAATTCGCGGTTGGTTTTGCAGGCCATCGCGCGGCCCAACATCGGTGATGAATACGCGTTCGCTCATGGTGCTGAATCCGCTGTGTTATCTGTGAATTGAGGACAGCTGCGCCAACGCATTACGCAATGACACCTTTGCCACGCAGCTGCTCCAGCTCGGCATCACCCAAATCCAGTACGCCGCGCAGAATTTCGTCGTTGTGGCTACCAATGCGTGAGCCCGGCCAGTCTGTCTGGCCTGGGGTCTCGCTCAGGCGCGGCATAATGGCGGGAATCTTCAGAGGCTTGCCATCGATCTCGACACTTTCAAACAGACCGCGTGCCTGGTAGTGCTCGTCTGCCAGCATATCCTCCACGCTGTAGATGGGTCCCACCGGCACTCTCACTTCTTCCAGGGTGGCGATAATCTGGCGCGAGCTGTGCTCGCCACACCATTTTGCCAAGGCCTCATCAATCGCGTCCTCATGTGTGATGCGCCCGGCGTTGTCTGCCATCTCGGGGTTCTCCGCCATATCGGGCCGACCTGCCGCGACCATTAAGCGTTTAAAAATGGAATCGCCATTGCCGCCAATGACCACGTATTTGCCGTCTTCGCAACGATAGGTATTTGTCGGTACGATGCCGGTGACGGTAGTCCCGGATGGCTCTCGCACCACGCCAGCCCCGTCGTATTCGGGGACGATGGCCTCCATCAAATTAAACACGGATTCGTACAGGGCCACATCCACCACCTGCCCTTCGCCGCCGGGGCGCGTACGCTGAATGAGTGCCAGTGTAATGCCCAGGGCCGCGTGGATTGCCGCAACGGTATCGCCAAGACTGATGTTCGGTCGCACCGGCGCTTGGCCCGGTTCCCCGTTAATGTAGCGAAAGCCCCCGAAACCCTCGGTGACAGAGGCATAGCCAGGTTTGGCGGCGTAGGGGCCGGTTTGCCCGTAACCCGATATGCGCGCGTATACCAGGCCAGGATTACTCACCTTCATTTGCTCGGGACCCATGTCCCATTTTTCCATTAAGCCGGGGCGAAAGTTCTCTACCACAACGTCTGCTGTGTCCAGCAGCTTCTTCGCCAGCCCCCTACCCTGTTCAGATTTTAAATCCAGGGTCACGCTCTTCTTATTGCGCCCCAGGCTGCGATACCACAATGACGTGCCATCGCGCACCTCACGCCAGCCACGAATAGGATCGCCGCCCGGTGGCTCCACCTTGATCACTTCTGCACCAAAGTAGGCCAGTATCGTGCCGGTAAACGGGCCCGCCAGCAGCTGGCCCATCTCGATAACCCGAATCCCTTCCAGGGGTCTGGCTGAATCACTCATCGACGTCGTCCTCTTCACAATCTCACAGCGCAATCCATCAGCGCTATTTGTTATATTAAGATAACATTATACCATTTGATTTGATACTGCTCAGACCCTGAGCAGGTCACTTTTTTAGATCTTTCTAAACTCGAAGTAATGCCAAGAAGAGAATCAGCCCATTCGCGTCGATGGCGATGGGTTTTCGGAGACCAAACGCGCCAAGGAGAAGATATTACTAGATAGCCCATGTATCTACGCTAGCTCATTGGATAGTTCGGCCGATGGCCTGGATGAGTAAAACTGCGATGGCTGCGATGAACAGCCGCGCCTGATGCCTTAAGCAAGTTCCCTTAGGGCAGTAGTCGACAGATTCGCACAGCAGGAAACTTCGGACACTACCAATTGTCGCCCGCCAGCATTCTCGACAAGGTCGCTAACCCCTTTCCCTTGTTGCTGATTTTCCAGGCCAGATAGCTGCTTGCCTTATCCTGAGAATCGAGAGTCAGCTTCAGCAGTACCCCCTCGGCCAGTAACCTATCGGCCCGATGCCGCGGCAGATGCCCAATACCCAGGCCAGCGATAATGGCCTCTTGTTTCTGTTCTATATTCTGGACGAATAGCTGACTTGGGCCATCGACCAGACCCGCCTTACGAACAATTCCCGCGCTGGAGGTATCGTGCGTGATCACCCGGCGCAGGGTCGGCAGTGCTTCGGCCAGGCGCGGCGCATCGTTCGCCAGCTGAGCTAAGGGGTGCACCGACCCGATCACGGGTACTAAGTCTGGGCCATCCAGTTCAATTGCCCGATAACCCATCTGTCTGGGCACGGGGCCTGGCGCACCCACCAGCAGCTCAATACGGTCTTGCTCAAGGGCCTCCCATCCACCGCCAAGTACGCATTCAGCAACATCCACTTCGATACTACTGTGCTCTTTAAGAAACGTGGTCAGCACTGAGAAGAAGTGGCTATAGTCATGCAGTGATTCAACAGCGATACGAATACGCGATTCCCAGCCCGTGGCGACTTCCCGCGCCCTATCAGCCAATCGAGTACTGGCCTCGAGAATAAGCCTGCCCTCCTCAAGCACCAGTTTTCCGGCAGGGGTCAAAACCGAGCGCCTACCCTGGCGCCTGAACAAACTCACATCGAGATGCTCCTCCAGCTTTTGCACGCCGTAAGATAAGGCCGATGTGGCCTTGTCGAGCTCCTCCGCCGCCTTCGCAAAACTCCCTCTGCGGTCTATAGCATCCAGAATCTCAAGTGCTTCCAGCGTGATGGGATTACGTGCGCTCACTGCTTGCCTCCACAGTTCAGTTTTTCTGAACATTTTGATCGTATATTAGCGCTTATTCTCGGATTGGCCATCTCTATACTGTCTGCATTCACAACTGACATGCATCTGGAGGTACATCATGGGTTTACTGCAAAACGGAGAGTGGGTTGATAAGTGGTACGACACTAAGAGCAGCAATGGCGAGTTCAAGCGCCAGGACAGTGCCTTTAGAAACTGGCTGACTGCCGACGGCAGCGCCGGGCCGAGTGGCGAGTCGGGCTTCAAGGCCGAGAAGGGCCGCTATCATCTCTATGTTTCACTCGCCTGCCCCTGGGCACACCGCACCCTGATCTTCAGACAGCTTAAAGGGCTCGAAGACTATATCGACGTCACGGTGGTCGATCCCATCATGCTGGAAAACGGCTGGGAAATGACGGACCCGCTGTATGGCCTGGAGTATCTCTACCAGCTCTATCTGAAAGCCGACTCGAGCTACGAAGGCCGTGTAACAGTGCCGGTGTTGTGGGACAAAGAGCGCGAAACCATTGTCAGCAATGAGTCCTCTGAGATTATTCGTATGTTTAATACCGCGTTCAACGATCTCACGGGCAACACGGATGTTTACTATCCAGAGGCCCTGCGCGCCGAGATCGATGCGCTGAATGAGCGCATTTATCCCGACATCAACAATGGTGTATACCGCGCCGGATTTGCCACCTCGCAAAGCGCTTACGAGGAGGCATTCAACAAGCTGTTTGCCGCGCTGGACTGGCTGGAAGACAGATTGTCACAGCAGCCCTATCTCACTGGTGATCAGATTACGGAGGCGGACTGGCGTCTATTCACCACACTGATTCGATTTGATGCTGTGTACTTCGGCCACTTCAAGACCAATCGACAGCTGCTATCGAGTTTCGCTTCGATTCACGCCTATGTGCATCGACTTTATCAAATAGCTGGTGTGGCGAAGACAGTGAACTTCGAGCACATCAAAACGCACTACTACGCGAGTCACCGCACGATCAATCCCTCGGGGGTGGTGCCGGTTGGGCCAGCCTTGGACTTCGCACCGTCACCAGACTCGGCGGAGCTTGCGAAGGCGAGCTAGCGTAAGTGATGTGATATCCAGGCTAATCCTCGATGATCTCGCGGCGAAAGCGCACCGCTACGCTGCGAGGTTGCACCACTTTACCTTGCGCAAGCAAATGCGCCTTAGTAAAAGCGGCGCCATACAGCAGAATCAACGACGAATAGTTTACCCACAATAGCAACAGCACCAGCGAGCCAGCGGCTCCGTAAGTTGACGCTGTAGCGGTATGCGACAGATAAATAGCAATAAGCGATCGGCCAAGAGTGAACAGCACAGCAGTCAGTACGGCCCCCAGCACCACTTCTTTCCACTTTAATCTGACATCGGGTAGCACCTTAAAGATCATCGCAAACAACAGGGATGCCACCAGGATAGACACCAGCAATTCAATGGAACTGAAGGCAAAGTCATACCAGGGAAGCCAACCCTGTAATGTGGGCAACAACACGCGCAGTGCGACCCCCAGGGTAAGCGAGACCAGCATCACAAAGCCCACGGCTAGCACGATCGTGAGAGAGGTGAGGCGCTTCCACAAAAACAGCATAACGCTGTTGCGTGAAGGCTTGGGCGCGACGGTCCAAATCGCGTTGAGGGAATTTTGCATCTGACCAAATACCGTCGTTGCACCCACCAACATCGCCGCTACCCCCGCTACCGTTGCCAGTAATCCCCCGCCCTTTAAGCTCGAGTTGGATATCGCTTGCTGCACAGTGCTGGCCGCCTCCGGCCCGATTACATCTTTGAGCTGGTCAGCAATCTCGCCTTCTGCAGCCTGATGTCCATAGAACACACCGATCACGCTGACAATCACTATCATGACAGGCGCGATGGAAAACAGTGTAAAGAAGGCGAGCGACCCCGCATTGGCAAAGGCGTTACTTTCGATCCAGATCTGTCCTGCGTGCTTGAAGGTGTTCAGCCAGATTTTGATTTTTGCTAACACAATAGCGTCTGCCTTGGTGTATAGAGGATGTACCGGCTAAAGGTGCTATTCGGCCAGACACATGCCGCCTATTACAGTGCACGTTGTAGCGGGAATCAATGACAAATGCTGATTACCCCGTGCGGCAGCGCAACTGCTTAAAGCCAGACTAAACCATCATACCTGCGCGCAAACGCGGCCCGTGCACTCACACCCTCCCCGACATCCTACCAACTTTGCATGAGGTCCAGCCCACTAGCCCGGTATCAGGTTAAAGACTCGACAGAGCACGTCATCCGTATTAGCATTTAAAAAAGCTTTGTTTCAAAGTATTATGGGCGCCATAAGTTTGCTGCAACTAACGAGTTTCTAGGGAATTAGTTGAGCCCACGCGGGAGTGAGGCATCCTAGGTGATAACGCAGATTACGTAAGCCCCTACTTTAATGCTGTGAGCTTACGCTGACTGAAACGAAGAGATGTGTTATTGGATTGTGCTCTTATCAAGCTGCGATATTGGATTTATAAACTGTTGATACTGCGTATTTCGTGATCGCCATCGATGTTAAAACTGAGCACGAATATCTTGTCCAAGCACATTGTAGTGGATACGACCTGTCCACGGATTGTGCATTCGGTTATAGCCAGATATCTGACTGACCACGATATACAGCTGCGTGGCAACGACTGTAATCTGCATGCCGTGCTCAAGCGGGCACAGCTCGGCGGTATCACACTTAATCTCATGCAATACGGCTGCGATGTCAGCATTTCGCCGAAGCCGCTGGAAGACTTTTATCTCCTACATATCAACCTAAGTGGTGAATGCGATATTGTTAATGAACGGTTCCGTGTAAGCACACACGCTCGCCTCGCCGTAATTTGTTCCCCGGATCAGAGATATGTCTTTCATTGGCACGGCGATAGTAGAGTACTGGCTATTCAGCTGCCGCGCGCGCGCATGTTGGCTCACGCTCGCAGGCTATTAGGGCAACACATTGGTAACGCCGTTGAATTGCATCCCACCATCGACCTGGCTAGCGCAAGAGGCCAGGCGCTACTCGGCCTGGTGCAGTACCTGGTACTTGACTGCGAACTGGATGAGGGCCTGAGTTGTCAGCCGACGTCTTCTCTCCTCGAAGACGCACTCATCGATGCCTTGCTGAGGATGCAGGCAAAGAACGAAGTATCGTTCGCGGCAAAGCGTGAGTTTCATCGAAGCGTTCTACCTGCCTACGTAAGAGCAGCAGAACGTTATATGGCTGATAACATGCATCGCCCTCTGCGCCTGGCAGAGTTGGCAGAACACACTGGCGTCAGTTCGAGGACGCTGTCTTCAAGTTTCAATCGATTTCTCGGGGAATCGCCAGCGCGGTATTTCTTGAAAATGAGACTCGCTCGAGCGCGTAGCGTATTGTTGGATTTGCGCGTCGAGAGAAGTATCGGCGATATCGCCTTTGATCTGGGTTTCAGTAGCCACAGCGCATTCGCGGCGGCATATAAAGGATTGTATTGTGAGACGCCTAGCGAAACCTTGAAGACGCAGCAACTAAAGGGCTGCCTCTAGTCTACTATTCGGGAATGCAAACCGAGCCGAGACTCGTTCCTGTTACTCCCGCCAATCTTATTCGTCATGGGCACCTGGTTGCCAGTGCTCAGCGGGAAGATGGGCTTTGCAAAACGCCAGTGGCGTTGGCTCGATAGTAGCTGCTACCGAGTCATTAAAGCGGTTAAAAATACCGAAATGGCATACTGCCATCAAAACCTCTGTTGTCTCCGTTTCGGAAAAGTACTTCGCCATGCGCTCAAAATCTCCCGAGCTTACGCCGCTGGGTGTCTGGCAGGCTTTGAATGCCAGATTGAGGGCGGCGCGCTCACGCTCACTAAAGATAGGGTGGCTTTCAAACTCCCATACGGCTGCTATCTTTTTCGCTTCGACCCCTAAATCAGAGGCGGCGTTCGCGTTGTGTGTTGAGCAATACATACAGCCGGCACTGGCACTGGCCAACAAGCCGCACAGCATTAGCATCGGTTGTCCTACTTCAGAGTCACCATAGATAGATATCACAAAGTCGATCAACGCCTTGGTGGATCGAGGCATACGGGCCATCGTAAGTTCCGTATTGGGCACAAAGCCTAGAAAACCGATTAAGTCCTGGTAGGTCGGTTCGAGCTCCGGGGTGTCCTCCCGTCGCAGTGGAGCTAAGTAAGGACCTTTGGCGCGCGTGGGTAACATAAGAAATCTCCGTTTTTCCGCGATCGTTAATCAGGGCTTGTAATCTTGAGAATCTAGGCGTGTTTACCTGGATCCCAGGCATTACCTGGCAGATGTGACCGTGCAAAACTCAAGGGTTGAGCTTCGAGAGGAGTCGCCAGCGCATCGTTCCATCGGTTATGAAAGCCCGTTTGTGCGACGATGACTATGATTTCACATATCTCAAGCTCACTAAACTGGGTCAACATCTGTTCAAAATCTGGTTTATCCAGAGTACTCGGAGCGTGAGCCGACTTTGTGGCGAAAGCGAGGGCTGCCCTTTCCCGAGCGTTATACAGCTGGCTGGTTTCAAACTGCCAGAGGGCTTCGATTTTTTCGCCTGTCACACCGCAATCGCTGGCATTCTTTGCAGCATGAGCGATCGAATAGTTGCATCCTGCAACAATGCTCGCCTGCATGCTGATCAAATGTGCCAGTCCGGTGGGAAGGGTAACTTCATCGTAGAGCTCGGTGAGGAATGTGGTGTAAGCCTCTACAGCCATCGGCAGTCTCGACATAGACAGGAAATAATTAGGTAGGTAGCCATAAAAATCTTCTGCCGAGCGATAAGCGGAAGCCAGCTGAGGGGACGCGTCACGGTGGAGTGGATTGAAGTAACTGCGGATGTCTTTCATAGTGAATAGTCCCTGGCAATGATGCGTACTGTTTTTCAGCGCCGCGACAGGTCACCGCGATCGCACTACGTTTCGGTCGTTAAACTTACACTCGCAAGTGAATACCCGGTTAGCTCCAATCAGAATCAACTATCAAAATTCGGAAGCGAATTGACAATAAAAAATGTAAAGACGCGAAAGATGGATGCTTGCTGACAAACTCGCATGATGTCTCGTTCACTCGCCCTGCATTGGGTTCACATCACGGCAGGACTCTTTGCCTACATTTGGTATTTATAAAAGCTTTGTTACAAAGTATTATAGAAGGCAACAGAATACTGTTCCTAAAGCGCTTAGCCAGTTGTATCCAGTACACGCTGTAATGAGCTTGCCGCTCTACTTCGGCCGCGAGATGGGACACCGTATTTGAGACCAGACGAACGTCGCGCGCCCTCGAAAAGAGAGATACACATGCAGACCAGCACTCACGAAATCGCAGACAACATCTTCAAGATTCGCACTGACATCCCAGGTGATGAACCCTTCTCCTTCAATCAGTTTTTGATTCATGCGGATGAGCCGATGCTGTATCACACCGGCCCAAAGAAATTATTCCCCGCCGTGTCAACGGCAGTTTCTACTCTAATCGATCTAGAGGACCTGAAATGGATTGCCTTCGGCCACTTTGAAGATGACGAATGCGGTGCACTGAACGCGTGGCAGCAGCTTGCCCCGAATGCTAGCTGTGTTTGTTTGGAACTGCTGGCGATGACCAGTCTTGACGGTTTTGCAAATGAACCAGTGAAGGTAATTGGAAAAGGGGCAGGCAAGCTAGACCTGGGCAGTCATCGAGTGACACTGTTTGCCACCCCGCACTTTACCCATGCCTGGGAATCGCAGATGCTGTTTGAAGAGGTGACAGGCACCCTGTTCTCCGGCGACTTTGGCACACAGGTAGGCACTCCTGCGATCATCGCCAAGAGTGCTACGATGGATGCCATTAAGCAGGCAGAAACTCACTTCGAAAGTACCCACGTGTCTCCGCTCACGCTGCAGACCATCAAACGCTTAAGCAGCATGCCCATTAACACCATGGCGATCATGCACGGATCATCCATTACCAAAGGTGTACGCCCCGCTTTAGAGGAGCTCTATGACTTTTATGAATCGATCTTGCGCAGGAACCTGGCTGAGCTAGAGCGTTAGCCAACCGCCTCGGGCACGAGCGCTACTCACTCGTTGGGGAGTCATCATCGATCAGGCAATCATCCCCTAATACATGACGGGCGCAGCGGAAGCAGGCCACCGCCCGCGGTACACCAGCGTAAATGCCCACGGCATGAATGACAGCACGAATCTCTTTAACGGATACACCGTTATTGATCGCGCCGCGACAGTGCAGTTCCCACTCTTCCATATTGCCCATGGCGCCCAACATGGCCAGGTTCAACATGGAGCGCGTCTTTGCGTCGATCGTCTCATCGCCCCAGCCAAAACCCCAACACCAGCTCGTCATGGCCTCCTGAAACGGTCGGGTGAAGGCCGTGGCCGCATTCAGCGATTGCTCCACATACTCTTCCCCCAGGGTGGACTTTCGCTGCTGCAGCCCTTTTTCAAAAAGATCTTCCATAAGGTAACCGTTTAAGCGTGTTTTCCGAGAGACCAATGCTTTTCAGGTAAAGCGGCCTCAGAGTATTCTCTAGGTTGATGCTCAAGGGTTGTGCCCACGCTGTCGTTCCACCGATTCCAAAAGCCAAACTGGCAAATGATGAACAGCATTTCGACGATCTCTTTGTCAGTGAAGTAGTCGCGCAGCGCATCATAGTGCGCCTGCTCGACCTGGTTGGGTGTCTGGCCCGCCGCCATAGCGAGGCGCAAAGCCGCGCGCTCCGCATCGGAATACAGCTTGCTGGTTTCGAACGCCCAGATATTGGCCACTTTTTCCCGATCAACACCGGCAGCATTCAGCTTGTCCGCATTATGCGCCGTGCAATAGCGACAACCTGAGGCCGAACTTGCCATCATGCCCACCATGAGCAATAGCTCGCCAGGCAAGGTCGCCTCCTCGTACAGCGTTAGACAAAAGTCCATGAACTTTTCCGTAGCGCCGGGCATGTGTGCCATGGTCAGCACGTCGTTAGGTAAAAAACCCAAAAACCCCTCGGTGCCCTGAAAAGTGGACTCCAGTGCGGAGAGTTCGGAACGTTGCAGCGGCTCGATATATGGCATAGATATTCCCCCAAAGCTTCGAAGGCACAAGCCGTTATCAATCACAGCGCGCCCATTTTAATACTGTTGCATATTAGCTTTGTTACAAAGTTTTTACAAGTAAGCCACAGGGCAAGACTTCAAACAATCTCACTCCTTGCTGCCAGTGACAACAAACCTCGATCAGAGTGTCTGGGTCCGATTACCGACAAACCCCGGCAATAACCCTGGTGGCGGATCAGTGGCATCGTGATCTCAGGCAATCCGCTTAAGCTAGTCAAACAGGTAAAACGAATGGTTCTGCGTCTGTATTCGGCGATTTCATCGGCAGTGGCAGTCAATGGCAGTGGGGGCAAGGCAACCGTGGGCATCACCAATACACCGCACTCGGCCAATGCTGCCTCTAGGTCATCGCACATTCTCGAGCGCAGCACCTCGGCCGCATTGATCTCTCTGGGCTGTAACGTTCGCCCTGCTAACACTCTGTCCTGTATTTCCTGGGACAGTTCGGTGGGCGTTGCCCTCAGCGCCCACTCACCAAACAACTCCCAGGCTTCCCGCGCTTGCAATACTCTAAATGCTTCGGCCGCCTCATCCAGCGTCCACTGCCAGTTTGGAAAGCCCGGACGCATGGTTAACAAATCAACAGACGTTCGGCCCAGAGCCGCTTGATAATGATCGACGACGTCTCGCGGCAAGTCTGCCCAAGCAGGTGCTAGCAGCGCACCCTGCTCCAGGGCGATCTCGGGCAGGTCCGCCAGCAGCTCCTCTCCGACACGTGCAAACACCTGGGCGCTTGATGCCATCCAACCTGGCACATCGAAGCTAGGCGCTAAAGGCACAATACCTTCTGCACTGAGCGCGCCATGACTGGGGCGAATGCCGAACAAACCGCAGTTAGAGGCGGGCACTCTAACGGAGCCTGCCGTGTCCGTTCCCAAAGCAAAATCCACCTGCCCATTGGTCACCACCGCTGCACTGCCCGATGATGAACCCCCTAGGAAATGACCGGGACTAACCGGGTTCTCCAATATCGTGAAGTGCGGATTGTTTCCGATAACGCTGAAGGCCAGCTCTTCCTGAATGGTTTTACCGCCGAGATCTGCCCCTCCACCGAGCAAGCTTTCAACGATGGGGGCATGACAATCGGCCTGGGGCCGCGCGCTTGACCAGTGCGGATTGCCTGCGCCGGTAACCGCGCCCAACACATCCATATTATCTTTTACGGCAAAGCATAAACCATTCAGGGCTCCTTCTATGGAACCCTGAACGGCATGCCTTTTCCCTGGGAGAAATCCGGTCGACTTATCGCTATGCTCTGCCACCAGCGCATCGTGTGCGTGGGTTACCACTCAGTCAAATCGGTATCTGGCCGTCAAGCCCCACTCGGTACCGCGATCTCGCACCACTTCTGAAACGCCAAGATTCAGTGTTGGGCCGTTCTGCTCGGAATAGCCTGCTGAAATATAGTTCTCGTCATTGACGTTCTTGCCATATACCAGCACCTGCCAATTGCCATCTGCATTTTCATAGGTCACACCCACATTGACAACATAGAAGCTGTCCTGCTTGAGCGCTTCAGAGTTAATGGCGTTGTTATAGTAGGAATCTCGATAAAAGTAGTCCACGCGAGGTGTGATGGTGCCGCCATTGGGTAGCTGGAAAGCATACGTCACGGCTGCCGTAGAAGACCATTTAGGCGCTTTCACCAATTCGTTGTCGGTGGTAATGCCCGTGCCGGGATCGACATCAGTGTATTCGGCATCGAGGTAACCCAGCGACGCTTCCAACATCCAACCATCTGCGGGCACCACTTGCAGATCCAATTCAACACCCTGAATCTCAGCTTCGCCCGCATTGAGCACCAGTGGAGCTACCGTCTCAGCTTGAGTGATGATCTGCAGGTCTGAATAGTCACTGAAGAAATAAGCGCCGTTCAAACGCAGCCGCTTGTCGGCGGTCTCCCACTTGAATCCAACCTCGTAAACCTCGGCAAATTCTGGATCAAACGCAGGGATCGTATCCTGTGGTGGGAACACGCGCTGTGTATAGCCGCCGCCTTTAAAACCCTCAGAGTAGCTCAGATACGTCATCAAACCCTCCTGCCAATGATAGGTGAGCGCGCCCATTGGCGTTGTTTCCTGATAATCCTGCTTGGCCTGTTCGTTCGGCAGAATAGGCGTGCCGGGAGGCGGACTGGGCGGCACCTGCCCAGGTTCAAAGCCCAAGGCTTGCGGTGGCACCTTGTCGTTGTTATTCGATATGACAAACTGATCTGGTGTAAACCGCTTGGTCTCGTCAGTGTAGCGAACCCCGAGCGTTAGACTGATTTTTTCATTGAAGTCGTAGGTGCCTTGCGCGTACACAGCAGCCGTGTCGTTATCAATTTCGCCACCCGATTGGAAGAATACGGGCGGAAAAGTCACCGTTTCCAAAAACGTGGCGCTCTCCTCAAAGTAGTACAAGCCAACAATGTAGTTCAGCGCACCGTCTACAGCTGAACCTATAAACTGGAACTCCTGAGAAAACTGATCCTGCTCGGTATCGGTAACGACCTCCATGACAGTGAGTGGAGAATGGTCTTGATCGAGAGAGAAGTCGCTATCGGTGTCGCGATAGGAAGTAATCGACTTGATCTCAAAGTTGGAATTAACATCCCAGCTTATAGTGCCTGCAACACCCCAGATATCCAATTTATCTTCGGGTTTGAGACCCCCGAAGTCCTGATCGTCGCTGTTCGGAACCCACTGGCCGTTGTAGCAAACAGGGTTAGGGTTATCAGTGCTGCCATTAGGCCCGAAGCACCCCTCAGAGGGATCCACCAGGAACGCATTATAGAACGTCGGAAACGGCGGGCTGGTATCGAGCTCGACCAGTGTCCAGGGTGCACCGTTGGAATCACTGCTGGTAACGTCGCCTGCAAGGTCAACCACTAAGGAGTCTGTGGGCTCCCAGCGAAAAGCGAGACGGCCTGCCAGGGTATCTTCGTTACCGAGATCCGTACCATCAGGCCGATCAACGTAACCATCCTGTTTCTTGGCAAGAAACGAGGCCTTGGCAAACAGGTTGTCGGTGAGCGCGCCATTGATGGAGGCCTGACCCTTTCTTAAATCATCGGTCCCAACATTAACACTGAGGTCCGAATAGAAATCTTCACTCGGCTTTTGCGTTGTGACACTGATTGCGCCACCGATTGTGTTGCGGCCAAACAGCGTGCCTTGCGGCCCGCGCAGAACCTCGATGCGTTCTACATCAACCAGGTCAAACACACCACCGACGGAGCGTGCCAGGTAGACGCCGTCTACGTAGGTACCCACACCCAGGTCAACCGTAGGAATAGCCGCATCTTGACCAATCCCGCGAATATACACAATGGCTGAGGAGTTACTGCCACCAATCGCGGCTGCACGATCAAATACCATATTCGGCGTAAATGATCCTATCTGCGAAATTTCGGTGATGTTGCGCATCTCTAGTCCAGCTTCCGTAAATGCCTGAATAGAAATCGGAGTGTCCTGCAGGTTTTCTTCACGCTTTCGGGCCGTGACGACAATCTCTTCTAACTGCCCTGTGGCGCGCAAAGGCTGCTCTTGGGCTGAGGCAGGTAAGGTATGGCCGGTCAAAATTAACGTTGCCACGCATACGGCAGGTGTCAGACGCTCGTGCCGCAATGGTGTTGGAATTAGATAGCTCATGATATTTCCCCCCTCATAGAGCTGAGCACTTTTTGTGCAATATAAATTACCTTTGTTTAAAAGCTTTTGCAAATCTTTTTTCAGTGCGAGCGCTTACAGCAGTGTTGGGGGCTCAAACGCTGCATCAATATTGATCAGCGTGCATCGCTTGACAGCGATAAACCACTTGTTTTCGTGTTGTTTTAAGGTGTGATCTGTTCGGTACACGTAGCGGTGAACCTCGTGACCGTAGCGATACTCATAGGCAACTTGACTGGCGAGCACGCGCCTGTGACCATCAGGCATTTGCCAGGCTTCCACGTTAGACACCACATGTTGATAGTTAGGATCTGGCTGAACTGCGTGGGCATGGCTGCTCATTTGCCGCAGCACTCTGTCTTCCAACCGGCGCCGATCATCAAATACCAAATTGATGTGAGATCGAACGTCCGCAGTGTCGTCGTAGGGAATCCAGTAGATCGCGTCACCTGTGTACAGGTCCAGCCAATCCTGATAACGCTTCTGATCTAGCAGCCTCGCTTCAAAATGTAGCAGAGCAGCGCACTGTGCAGTCAAGGCTGTATCCGTACAGGGCCCTTGCTCAGCCAGCGCGTCTCTATCGCGCAGCAGGTCAGCATAAAAGGTATCCGTCAGATAACTAGACTCCGCCGTCAGCTTTATACCTTTACCCAAGCGATCATTCATCGTTTGTCTAGTAACTCCTGCGTCAGGCCGCCGTCAGCGTCATGTCGGTTTGCATGTAGTCTTTGTATGCGTCTAAATAACCTCGCAGTGCATGCTCATGGGTGCCCGGTGCCTTCTGCGCACCGTTGCTCTGCGTAATATCGGCCAGGGGGATATGATTGCCGCGAGAATAATCCACCCAGGGTGCTTCCGGGACTTGCAGCCCTTGCCAGCAGCGCTCAAACATCTCTAAATCATCCACCTCACCAAAATTCGGGAAGTCCTCGGCGATGCGCATACGTAGCACATTGGCCTGCGCTGGCGCGTCGCTCAAGGTCGTCGCATACCAGGTCAACTGCGTACGGTCCACGCTCACCGGCTCTACCACCTGTATTTGGGAGGCAATGATCATCAGATTCGGAAAAATGTTCAGATTCATACCCTGGCCTGGTACGCGCTCCAGTAAATCGGCAGCCGCTTCAGAGCCCATTGATTCGCGTAGCGCTGTAGCACCGATCTCCATGCCAGGGGCTGGCCGCGCACGCTCAAAAATCGACGGCCCCATACCCGGGCGATGATGCAAATAGGTGTGCCCTTGACCCAGATAATAGGAGTAGATGGGCGACTCGTCAGGGCGAGCCGCGTAGGTCGCGCCCGTATCACCGCCGGGATTTCGCGCTCGCGTTATGTCGACTAAAGAACGGTGCGCAAAAAACACGTGATACATGTCGGCAGCGTTATCCCAGGCTAACTTCCAATTACCCGTATAGCTGCTGCGGTAGGCACCCGCGTTTAGCGAAAGCTTGCCCGACGGCGCGCGATTGATGAATTCTTTAAGCACATCACCCGCCAGACCCAGGTAGTCTTCCAGCTCTGGCATGGCCTCATTCAGTGTCCCAAATATAAAGCCATGGAACGATTTCACGCGCGGCACTCGCGGTAGATGTCGGGTCGACTTGTCGAAATCCTCGCCGTAGCCGTCGGCATAGGGCACGGCAAGCAGATCGCCGTTCAAGCCGTAGGTCCATCCATGGTAGGGACAAACAAAGCGAGAAGCGGAACCAGATGGATGCATGCAGACCGCCGCCGCGCGATGGGCGCAGCGATTAAACAGCGCATGGATATCTCCGTCTTTACCTCTGCTGACGATCACTTCTCTCAAACCCAGTTTGGCTCTGCGAAAGGAGCCAGGCTCCGGAATTTCGGACTCGTGACACAGGTAGGTCCACAGGCCGCCATAGAGTTTAGTCATCTCGATGCTGAACAGCTGCGGATCGGTATAGACATCACGATGCACGCGATCGCGCTGGATGAGGTAATCCCAATCAAAATCTGTTGAAGTGGTCATAGCAGTCCGAATCTGTTGCTCAACTCACATTGCCAAAAGTCGCCCCACCGTCATCCGGTGGTAGGCGACTGACAATTTCTTCGGACAAGCCCATCTGTTCGACCAACAGCTCAGATAGCGCAGGCTCGGCTATGGGCTCGCCGGTCATATTACCTTCCAGATCGATATGAATCAGGTTACCCCTGCCTACCGTGCGTATCCCGCCGTCATGGTTTCGCCGCACATACAGTACGGTATTGAATAGGCTGAACTCCTTGGTTTTTTCGTAGCGCTCAATAAAGTAGCGGTAGGAGCAGGGATCAAACTGCGTGGTGTACTCGATGGCGACACGCGAATGACCCGGGCGCCACCAATAGTTGCCGTTACCGGTGGACCAAAGTCCATGCGCCTTGCTGGCGGCGGCGGAGGGCTCCCCTGTTAACAGAGGGATGGCTTCCTCGCCAACCATGCTAGGGTCGGTGGCGTAATCCACACCGTCGAAAGTAACCAGCACCGTGCCGTGATTCGGCTTCATCGGGTCGTCACAGTTGAGCATCTGCCCGGCAACTCGCCTGACATCGTAACCGATGTGGTACAGCAGCCCAAAGTAGGCCTCGGCCACAACCCAGCAACTGCCCCCTGTGCCATGCTTTAAGAACGCCCGCATAAAATCATTCGGATCGGCAAGTGGGAAGGGGCCGGTGCCACCTTCGGCAAAGTAGACACGTTTTTGTACGTTGTCGTAACCGACCCCGCGAGACCAGGCCTTGTATACCGTGTGCAAATTCTCAAGTGTCGGCGAGGGGAGTTGCGAAAATCCCAGGTGCTCTAACACCTGCTCGGCCAAAGCCACGTCCAGTATAGTGCCCTGATCGTTCTCGGTTCGCGCGCTGGATTGAGTTGACATAACTACCCCCTCAGGCTGAATCAATGTTTGCTGGTATCAAATTGCTGAGGCACGCTGCAGCGTTCGACAGCAACCGTTCTCACTGTGGGCGGCGTATTACGACTACGGCCTACAAAACGCGGGACGCCGTCTGTGATAACTGCTCCCACGGCCACCATATCGCCATGACGCATGGCTGAGAGTGCATCGTCCTGCGTGCCGCCGTCCGGTGAATCGATGATGACCAGATCTGCATCTCGGCCAACCCGCAGGTATCCGCTGTTCAAGCGATAGATATCGGCAACGTTGCCAGTAGAGGCAGAGATCATCCACTCTGGTGGAAAATCCGTCAACGCGGCCAGATTGATCATACTATAGAGCATACCCAGTGGCATCACGCCACTGCCTGTGGGTGTATCTGTGGCGATGAGAAAGCGGTCAAACGCCTTGTGCTCTCGCGCCAGCTCGGCACAGAGAATCATAGTGCGCAGATTTCCAGCGGTACACACCTGAAGCGCAATTTCACTTTCCAAAATAACCCGCTCGAAATCGGCGTCCGGCATCGCCACCGGGCCGCCATTAATATGAAATGAGACATGGGGATTCATGGCGAGCAGATGATCACCTGTGATCGCACCCGATCCGGGGATAGATGCACCGCCGGTATGTACGGTAGTAATTAGCCCGGCGTCTCTAGCGGCGTGCACCATAGGCGCGTAGTCGAAGGGGGTATCCACAGCGCCAAAGCCAGCTTTGGCCAGGCGCACGCCTTTGTCGTACAGCTCCTGAAAATCCGCTGCAACCAAACCGGGCTCCAGAATCACGGAGCCGGCGAGCATACGCATGCCGCCGGGGCGATAATGCTCAAAACTGCGCTGTGCGGCGATGGCCAGTGCTTTCACGCCTTCGGGATCCACCGGCCTGCCCGGCACGTGCACCTCCGAGGCGCTAATGGCGGTGGTCGTTCCCCCATGCAGATAGCTCTCGAGGAAACCTACGGTCTTTTGACGCGGCGTGTAATCGCCGAAGGTATTGTGTATCTGGCTATCGATAAAGCCCGGCACCACTGTAGCACCACCGGCATCGATCACCACATCCGCGTCACTCAGAAGCTTGGCATCCTCTTCACCTACATGCGTAATCAAACCGTCTTCAGTAGCAATAAAGCTACCTTCAGTAAACGGGTCACGCCAGCTACCATTTACGATGCGGGCAATGTTGCGTATCGCACACTTCATCTCGGTCGGACCTCCACGCCTATCCAAATCATCAACGCAGGCCGTCCTGGCCAATAATATCTGCTGTACTGGGGCCACCCACACGATGATGAGGTCGCCCGCGATTCGCGAAGCAGCAGATCACCGCAATTTCATCTGCGAGGGGCGCGTCCGGTAAGGTGATCGACATGGCATCGTAGTGCGAGCGAACATACAGTGCATCCTTATGCGCCAGCGGAATGTCGATGCTAGCGCCGGGTGCTGCTCGCTTGGTAGCAGACGAAATCCAGGCTGCGCCACCCCCTACCGCCTCGCGCAGGGCATTGCCGTAAACTGTCGTCAGCATGGCTACGCCGTGCTCTTGCTCACCGCCCGTACCCACTACAGCGCCTTTGCCGTAGCTCTCTATCCCCAGATCGCCCATGGCGGCCACGCCCCTATCGGCAATCGCTTTTGCAATCACCGGACTATGATCAATCGCAGCGGACAAATCATCCGCGAAGACACTGGCCGCATAGGGATTGCCAACGATGGCAACAACCGCCACTTTGCGCAGCGGCGGCTGTACCGCCCTACCCGCTTCGCTGTGGGTTTCTTCAATCAAGGTAAAGTACTTTCGAATATCCATTCAACATTTCCACTGCGCTACTCTTTAACCACCAGGCTTGAGACTAATGACAACTCAATCTGTCGCATCTAATGAATAACCATCTAGAATGCCATCGACCATCGCAGTCGCCTTACTCCAGTCGTAGTTCCGATAGCTATGACCACGGGTGACAAACTGGGCGCCCGCATAGAACATCTCGTACTGAAGATGGCGGCCGGCATATTCCGATCCCAGCGCATCCCACGCCAATTTCAGAAACTTGACGCGCTCCGTCGGCGTAATACCCGCCGATACCTGAGTGCGATCGATGATCTCAGCAACGATCTCGTTATCGAAGTCGCGAGATGAAGCCGGCAACATAATGAGGCTGCCACCCGCCAGTTCACGAATTGCGTTTACAAAGTTGGGGTACAGCTCCTGCGTATAGACCTGAGCGCTATACAACATGTGCTTGTTGGGGACGTAGTAGTCTCCATACTGTTGCCCAGACGCCTCCATTGCACATACCAGCGCCTCGATGGTAGCGGCTTCAGAGGCGAGCTTGCCCAAGGTGGTTTGTACCGGCGGCATATTTACGGTGCCAATCGTTTCTGCAATCTTGTGCGCCATACCCGTCAGGAAACGCATCTTGACCGCGAGGCGAATCTGCGACTGATAGTTTTGAAAAGCGTGTCCCGGTGTGGAGTGGAACTGCTTGCGACACATCTCAACGTTCTGATTGACAAAGATCCGGTCTCGCGGGACTTTGACGTCATCGAAGTACACCAGCGCATCGTTCTCATCGAAGCGGGACGACAGCGGGTTATCAAACATACTCTCGGCGCTCTCCTCAAACGACTTGCGAGATACGACACGCAATCCGGGTGTGTTCATTGGCAGTGCAAACGAAGTGGCATAACTAACCTCCTCCGGTCGCAGTGGCTGTAGGTTCGCGACAAATACCTCGTTTGCCATAATCGCACTCGTGCCCAGCATTTTGGCGCCGCGCACGGTAATGCCCTGGTCATCCTCATCGACAACGCGCATCACCAGATCTTCCTGCTGCTCAGAGGCGCCGGCAGAGCGATTACCCTGAGGGTTAATGATGACGTAGGTCAGTGCGTGATCATTGTCGCGGATGTATTGAAAATAATTTTCAAGATTGGCCGCATACTCGGGCGAATACTCGCGAAACACCTCAATACCCATCATTTGCCCGCCAAGGGCAGAGGCCAGATGATCCGGCGAGCGCCCCATGAAACCGACATGCTCTTCGGCCAGCCGGGTGAGGCCTTGGCGGCGTTTGACCATCTCTTCGTAAGATTTGGGAAGCAGCCAAGACACGCCTACTCTGCCGCCACTGGTAGGAGACTCGAATGTGAGCTCGTCCATGTGTTCGGCACTGGCCTGTAGATCATAGAGTCCCGCGGTTGTTTGCACTGAGCGTTTAAACGCCTTATGCGTCGTGACGTCAGTAATCGCCTCGCCATTCAAATAAACCGTTCGACCGTCTTTCAGGCTTTCGATATGGTCATTACCGTCTTTGACCTGCTTTACGGGGGTGATTTTCTCTGCACCTAACATCCTTTTTCCTCCACTCCTTGTTCACAACACCTCGCAATGTTGCACGAGGTTGAGATTCTCAATCTCAGACTAAGCAACACCGACGCTTTTTTTGGACCGACGATTCAAGCATCCCGAATCAGACGCCAACAGCCGCACTAGCTGAAGCAATAGCTTTGTAACCGCTGGCGAAATACACGAGCGGATCTGCCTCTCGAAACGCCAACTCGCGCACATGGCCAATAAACAGTGTGTGATCACCCGCCTCCACTTCCTGGTGTAGGTCGCAGGCGAAGGACGACAGACAGTTTTCCAATACCGGAACGCCCGCGAGCGAATCAAATTGCAGGCTGGATACGTCGCCCTTACCCCCTGCGAACAGCTTGGAGTGCGACATCTGGTCGGCACTGAGTACGCTCACGCCATAGCTGCCAGTTCGCTTCACCAGCTCGTGCATCTTCGCGGTGTTGGCAATGGAAACCAGCACCAGAGGTGGATCCAGTGATACGGAAACAAATGAATTGGCCGTCATGCCCCTGGCTTGCTCACCGTCACTGGCGGTGACAACGGTAATGCCGGTAGTAAAGAGCCCAGTGGCCTTGCGAAACTCAAGCGGATTTACCTGCTCTGGAAACACACTATAATTTGCCTTCACCCTAATACTCTCTCTTAATTACCTTTGTTACAAAGATAATATTGAGTATAATCTTTCATGTCAAGCAAGCTATAGTGCTTTTTTTGATACAGGATTAACGCCCCGCGCGGGCGGCTTTCTTGGCAGCTTTACTTTAGATGAAGGATAATGGAACGCTAGATATAACCTCACCGCCGAGGTCAAAGAATAATCACGGGGTATTAATTCATGACAGACAAAGCAAACAACAAGAAAAAGAGCGGCAGAGGCTCAGGCAATCGCAGCACCCGCCATCGTGTGCCGCTCACCGTGGGACGCAAAGAACTACTGGTAGATGGCACCGACAACGCATTCCGGGAGATGGTGCATAACGCTCTGGCGTTTTCGGTGCGCCTGGAAGCAGTCA
>JBCCNJ010000038.1:0-34769 GCA_039025905.1 Pseudomonadota bacterium
AGCAGAGGTCTGGCCGACGGGTGAGGGCTCTTGATGTGATGAAAGTGAATCTCAATATCGTCTATGACTGTCGTAAACTGGTTTTGTGCGTTCATCGCCTGTTCGCAGCGCCGCCAATCATAGTGCTGCTCCCAGAAGTTCGCCAGTTCTTGGGCGTAGGCCAGCGGCAGGCCTTGCGAGTTATCGCCTACGGTTTCCGCATCGGGCCAGCGGGTACTGCATAACCGCGCCGACAGGTCGTCCAGCTGATCCTGAGGTACAGAGATGCTAAAGGGCGAAATGCTGTCCGTCATACGTCAACCAGTAGCAGCTCGTCCTCGGCTCTCAGAGGGATAACTGCGTATTTAGTGGCCAAAATGGCATCCAAATTGTCGTGAATGTCCTCGATTTCGGCATCGAAATCCAAATATCCGCTAACCGTACTAGAAAAAATTCTGGCAACCCGGCCACACCCGGCGGATATCACCTGTCCTGTGAGTTCGCAATCACTGTGGCTCAGAAACGCCAGGGCAGATGAGGTTGTCGCCTGCTCTGATGCAAGCGATGACGCAGTTTCCTTGCCGTTCGTGGCAGAGTAGGGAGCCAGGGCGTTAACGCCTATATTGTTGTCTTTTAGCTCCAGGCCCAAAGACTTGGTAAAGCCTATGATCGCTGCAGTGGTGGCGGCGAAGGCTGATTGCTTAGCCGCGCCGAATATACCGACCCCGGACGCCAGGTTCACAATGCGGCCGTAACCTGCCTCCAGCATGTGAGGCACTACAGCCTGATTGACGCGAACTGTTGATACAACCACTTGACTGAACTGCTCATCAACGAGCTTTGCGTCAAGACGGGACAAAGCGCCAGACACTGTGTTTTCGCAGTTATTGACTACAACGTCGACGCGGCCAAAGCGGTCAATCACTGATTGAAATAAAGTGGAGGGAAAATCGTTGTCTGTCGCGCTGCCTTCAATAAGGATACTTTTTCTGCCCCGAGTGAGTAGCTCATCGTTTAACCGATTGGCCTCACGGGAGTCTGCACCAGTCACGACCACCGTTGCGCCCAGGGCAGCGATTTTATGAGCGTAGCTCTGAGTCAGTGGACTGAGACTGCCTGAAACAACGATGACCCTGTCTTCAAAATTCATTTTAATGTTCTCGGCGATCGCCGTTAGCCCGCCATGGTCAGGTCGAAATCACAAAGGTCGATCTCGTTTAGTAACATTCGGAACGTCACGCTGGATTCTGGCCAAACGAATGCGTTTCTCCCGGATTTATCCTGCCACCAGGAGGTGCAGCCTTTATTGTGCGTGGTGTATTTGAAGGCTTCGAGCAGATGATTGGTAAACTTGTCGATCTCTTCCTGTCGCGGGTTAATGGACGCGATACCACGCTCTCGCATGCGCTCTATCACCCGGACTGCAAACTTTGATTGTTGCTCTATCATTTGCAAAGCCGAGGTTAGTCCACCGCCGTTCGGGCCCATCAGCAAAAACAGGTTGGGAAAGTCGCGAACCATAACGGATTTGTAAGACGTGATATGAACGTCCCAGGCTTCCTCTAGAGTCAGTCCGTTGAGACCTTTGACGTCAATCCCATGGTTGATATTTAGCGCCTGAAAGCCCGTCGCCAGAATAACGACATCAACCTCGAAGGATTCTTCCGCTGTGGCCAGTCCCGTTTCTGTAAATGACTCCACGGCGCCGGTGACGAGATGAACATGGTCCTTACTGAAACTCTGATAGTAGCCGTTTGATAGTGTCGGCCGCTTGCAGGTGAAGTTATAGTCGGGTGTTAGCGCTGCCACCAGGTCGGGGTCGGTCACAGCGTTCTGGATGTGCAGTCGGGCTCGTCTTTCCGACTCCGTATTCGCATAGGTACCGGCGGTAGCCATATCGAGGCTGGTCGATTCCCAGCTTTTCCACAACTCCCAACGGTGTTTTTTCATCAGCTTGGGGTCGCTAGCAAACTCCTCGCGTTGCTCGGCTGTATAGGCGGGATCTTTTTTCTCACCCACCCATACGGGGCTGCGTTGAAAGACCGTTAGCTCGCCCACCGTGTCCGCGATAGAGGGAACGACCTGTACCGCAGTGGCACCCGTTCCGACCAAGGCAACGCGAAGGCCGGTTAGATCAATGTCGTGTCGCCAGTTGGACGTATGGAAGACGTGGCCCTTGAAAGACTCCATGCCAGGGAATGTGGGTATGTTTGGTACATGCAAACCTCCCATGCCGGAGATGATGCATTGGCTTGTCGCTTGCGCACCGGAAGAATCGGTGACCAGCCATTGGTCGCCCTGCCAGACTGCGCTTTCGATGCCTCGGCCGAACGTAATCGATTCCCAGACGTCGTACTTCCTGGCGCAGTGGCGAATATACTCCCAGATTTCCTTGCCAGTTGCGTACCATTTGGACCAGTTTGGATTTGGTTCAAAAGAGTAGGAATAGAGGTGCGAGGGGACATCGCATTCCACGCCCGGGTAGGTGTTATCGCGCCAGCATCCGCCCACGTCATCAGCTTTTTCATAGATCTGAACGTTGTGGATACCCGCTTTTTTTAGGTCTATTGCCGCGCAGATGCCGGAAAAGCCGGCACCGATCACTATCACATCGTGGTGATTCATTGTCTTGGACATCCGGTGGCGCTCGCATCAATTCGGTACATGAAAGTCAGTGACCTCAGTCAGTGATTGATTGGTAGATGGAAGAAATGATATTCGCTGCACGCTGGTCGCCATCGTGAATCTCGCGCATACAGTTCATGCTGTAGCCCACGCTGAGCCCGGTTTCTGGATCACCAAACCCGAACGAGCCGCCCCAACCAAAGTGACCAAATGACCGCATATTGGGCCCGAACAGACCGATGTTGCCGCTAAGTGCAAAGCCAGCGGCCCAGCTTAGGTCCATCTCCAGCACGAGATCCTGATTTTCGATCTCACAGGCTAGCGCTTTTTTAAGCACATCGGCACTGGCGATGTTGCAGCTCTGTCCTGCCAAATCAGATAGCAGGCTGCGGTACAAACCGGCCACACCGCGTGCGTTGGCCGTGCCACCGGCAGAGGGTAGACCCATCTCACGCCATCGCCTCTCATTCGGCATGGCATAGTCCACTGGAAAGTTGACCTGCGCGCTGATCTCGTACTGGTTTAGATTGTCTGGCTTGTTGCCTTCGTGGATGAGCTCAGCGACACGATGTTCGTGCTCTTCTGGTAATCCCATATAGAATTCAAGGTCCAGCGGCTCGGCAATGCGCCGATTAAAGAACTCGCCCACTGATTCGCCGACCACGCGCTGAAACAACCCTTCAGCAAAGTATCCTATTGAAATGGCGTGATACCCCGAGCGAGTACCGGGCTCCCACATGGGCGTCTCACTCGCCAACATAGCGGTGACCGTTTCGATATCGTACATCTGGTCATGGCTGACCGGCTCCGATAAGCCACAGACACCAGACTGATGTGAAAACAGCTGTGCAATGGTGATGTCTTGCTTACCTGCAACACCGAATTCTGGCCAATAGGTTGATACCGGTGCGCTATAGTCTAGCTGTCCCGCTTCGACTAGCTTGGCCACGCAGGCGGCCGCCGCGCCTTTCGTCGTTGACCAGACGTTAACGATGGTGTCTTCCGACCAAGGTTGTGACTGATCAGCGTCACGGCTGCCTGCCCACAGATCAACTACCTTGTCGCCCTTGTGGTAAACGCAAACGGCAGCGCCCAGTTCCTGCCCCTGTTCAAAATTTTTCAGGAAGGCCTCTTCGACTAAACGAAAATTTGGGTTCGAATTACCTGCTACGTGCAAACTCGTCATAGTTCCATTCCCGCCTTCAGTGCGGACTCGGTTTATTCATATTCAGTGATCGTTCAACTCGCTTTTTGTCCAAGGAGACCCTTCGTTATTGATGACTAAACAGACCACGCTTTCATTGAGCAGACTAGTGCGAAACCCTATCGTCAACGAGGTCAGTTGTTATCAAGCTTTGGAAGACATTTTCGCTCAAGGGTGAGCGCCTTTGCGGGATAGCTGAACCGACCGATGAACAGCTCTGGATTAGAGGCCTTGTTGAGGCCGTCCGGGGTGAGTGATACGGCTGCTGAATGAATGAGCGGGAAGCGCAAAAAGCGCTTTTCAGATAGGCTTGAGACGCGTCGGGCAGTATACGCAGATGCTAGCTTCGATGGTGCCTGTACTGGGCGGGAGCATGACCAAATACGCGGCGAAAGGCCCTCCGAAAGCTACTGGCGTCGGTATACCCCAGTCTCTGAGATATATCCTCAATGGTCAGACCCGCCTCCAGATAGCCGTGGCATTTTTCGCTGAATACTTTGTCGCGTAGTTCGCGAAAGGAAACACGCTCCTGACTGAGCTTGCGGCGAAGGGTTGCAACACTCATAGCGGCAGAACTTGCAATCAATTCCTGACTGGTGATGCCATTTCTGAGGGCGTTCTCAATATAGATCTGTAATTTCGAAGATGTAACGCTGTCTTTGTGGCGGACCAGATCCTCGTTAAATTTTTGAAACGCGCCTGTGCGCCACTCGTTAAGATCGAGATGATGTACGGGTAGAGACTCCACCTCGCGAGGGTACACCATATCGACGCCTTCTCCTTCAAACTGTATGTCGCAATCGAAGATAGCAAGCAAATGTGTGGCGCTAGAGGGTCTAGATCGGGCGGTTCGAAATCGAGCCACTTTTAACTTGGAGTCGGTAAGCCAGCGAAAAATGGAGTGAAAGGGAAGGCAGTTTAGTTCAAGAAATATCTGCTGTACTTCAGTGGATTGATTGGAAAAGCGCATCGAGAAATGTAACTCGTTTAGGCGCCGCGTAACGGTCATCTTCATATCCGGTAACACGAGATTAGCGCCATGTGAGATGGCGTCCATAGCTTCGCCTAGTGTTTGGGAGCGCATCGCCTGTGCAAGCACCAACTCGGTAGTGCCGGCGCCCACCTTTCTTGATCCAATACCGTAGAGCTCGTCGTTGATCTCATAGCCGACAAAAGACATTAGGTTCCAGGCCTGGGTAGGATCCACGAATGAGTCTGGGTCGTCCAGTAGTGTGGTGGGGAGGGAGGCTCTTTTCAGCAACTCTGGAATCGCCTGCGGCGTATACCCCGTGTGATGAATCAGCGTAAGCAAATCCGCCACCGGCATAAGTGCGATGAGATTGTCATTGTTTTTCAATCTACATCCTCCTGCACGCAAAAAAACTCCTTACCATCCCGGTTGCCCGGCGCAAGCGTGTAGGTCTGCAAGAAGCGAAGAAGCTTGCTGCAATATACGCTAGCAGACGGAGATTTATGTCGTTATTCAAACGTCGCCTCAGAGCGCTGCTGTTAACAACCAGTCCATTAGGTGGAAGGCTGCATAGTTATAGCTTACACAGATTGTGGACCACGGATCAGGCCTCCGGGCAGATCTCCTGTCGGTTCGCCGTTACTCATGACCACCTGTCCCGACTTGATAGTGGCGATATAGCCATCTGCCTTTTGCATCAGCCTTCGACCTTTAGCGGGGAGGTCATTGATGAAGTAAGGTGCTGGCAGGTGTAAATTCTCCATATCAATGATATTCAGATCTGCCAGATATCCAGGGGCGATCTTGCCACGATCCTCGAGACCATACACCTTCGCGGTCTTATAGGTTTGTTGGCTAACGGCAAACTCCAGAGACAGACGCTCCCCACGACTGCGATCACGAGCCCAATGGGTCAGCATGAAGGTAGGGAGTGATGCATCGGAGATGAAGCCACAATGCGCTCCGCCGTCACCAAGTGAGAGTACCGTCGCGTCAGAATGCATTAGCTTGTGTAAGTGATCGAAATTCTCGTTCGCGTAGTTATACACGGGGAAGTAGACCAGCGCGGTACCATCCTCGCCCATCATCATGTCGTACAAGACTTCGGCTTGATGGCGACCAGTTGACTGGGCAATAGCCGCCACGCTGGTGTCGGGCTCAGGCTCATACTCAGGTGGATTGCCGAGCAGAAAATACTTGTCGTAGCTATCCGTAAGAAAGTTAACTTGCGGACCCATATCTTTGGGTTTCTCGCTCAGTAGTCGACTGCGAAAAGCCGGATCGCGAAGCTGCGTCAATTTCTCGTCGAACGGCAGATCCGCAATGGCCCTGTAGGACGGGTAGCCAACAAAGGGATGTAAGGTTGATTTCCAGCTGTAAAGCATGCCGGCAGGTCTACCAGCCATGCCTGCGTAGATTGCGAGCCCATTCGCGTGGGCTTGCTCAATCTGTGCTAGTACGCCCTTCCACTGATCAGGATCGGTGTCAGCTTGCTGCAGATTGAATTGAATACTACAGCCGAACTCTTTTGCCAGGTCGTACATCCATGCATATTCAGAGTCGACATGCTCATGGATCGAAGTCATTTGAAACACGCCGTGGCCCACATCCTGCAGCGCTTTTCCGATACCGAACAGTTCGTCCCTGCTGGCAAACGTTCCGGGCACCAGCTCTCCGGATTTTGATTTATGAATGAGCACGCGTGAAGTAGAGAACCCCAAGGCGCCAGCGCTCAAGCCCTCTCGAACGAGGGCAGCCATTGCGTGAATATCTTCGGCCGATGCTTCTTCATTATCGGTTCCTCTCTCACCCATCACATAGGCCCTGAGCGGACCGTGGGGCACCTGGGTACCAATATCCATGGCATACTGCTTGCGCTCAATCGAGTCCAGATACTCAGGGAAGCTGTCCCATTCCCACTGTATACCTTCCGACAGAGCGGCCCCTGGAATATCTTCCACCCCTTCCATCAGGTCGATCAACCAATCGTGTTTGTCTGGTTTTGCCGGAGCAAAACCGACACCGCAATTACCTGCGACTATCGTCGTAACGCCGTGGTTACATGATGGCGTCAAGTATGCGTCCCAGGTGAGTTGACCGTCGTAATGGGTGTGAATGTCGACAAATCCCGGGGTCAAAATCGCCCCTGAGGCATCGACGTCACGTTTTGCGGCGCTGGCTTTATCGCCAACCTGGGTGATCCTTCCACCGTCAATAGCGACATCACCCGAGAAAGCGGGAGCGCCGGTTCCATTTATGATCTGCGCATTGCGAATAACCAGGTCATGCATATTATCTCTCCAGCCCTCGATCTTTGGGCACTGGTGTTTTGCTTCGAATCAGCAATGGATATATCGGCTTTACTTAAAAGTATCTTTGCCGATGATCCTGATGTGAATTTCACGCGATATAGCGTAACGAGAAAAAAAACGGGGCAATAGGACATTTCCTCACAATATCTGAGGTACATATTCGCTCATGTCTGAGCTGCTATGTCATGTCTACTTTGGAGCTGAAACTCGATTAGTCGGGGCGGCCCACATCCACGTCGAGATAGTCTATGCGTCCGCTTCGAGAGATATGTGTGGTTTCGGGATCGGAGCTTAGCGCACTGCAAATAAACAGCCGCTTGCCATCTTCGCCGCCTAGTTCACAGGCAAAAGGGTTTTGCTTACCCATATCAATCCGCGCAAGTATCTCGCCACCTTGCCGGACCTTTATACACAGGTGATGGATACAGGCGGCAACCCATATATTGCCTTCACTATCGGCGCAGATGCCGTCAGGTGCATACTTGCCCAAGGTGGCCCAGGTGCGTTTATCGTATAGCGAGCCGTCTTCCGCGATACTGTATGCAGTCAGCCTGGCGGCAAAGGTCTCAGCCACGACCAGGGTCTTGCCATCGTCTATTAGCGCCATGCCGTTAGGGCACATCAAGCCCTCGGACTCTGTATGAGCTACACCGTTCGAGCCTATCCTCGCCAAATGGGTTCCGGTAGGTGTCTCACCTTCATGAATGGCGAAGCCGAAGTTTCCGATGTAAGCCCTACCTAGCTGATCCACGACCATATCGTTGCTGTCGTGAGCGTGAAGGCCGCCCAGGTCTGCGTAAGTCTGGAGGCCGCCGTTATGATATCGAACTAGCTTGTTCTGTTTCATACTGACCACGAGCAGGTCGCCCCCAGGAAGCCATCCCAACCCGCCAGGCTGCCCCGGTACGGCGATGGTCTCCTCGATTTCACCTTGAAGGTTCACGCGATAGACTTTCTCGTCGTGCATATCAGAAAACCACAGCGCGTTCTGATGCCATCGAGGACACTCGGGGAAAACGAGATCGCTAATCAGATGCTGCATCAGATCGTATGATTGCGCCGTTGTGTTCCATGGAATCGATCTCGTGCTCGCCGTAACCTAACTCGCTCAGCACGCTATGGGTGTGTTGCCCTAAGGTAGGAGCGGCCTGCAACCCAGCTGCTGGTTCTGAATCGGTAAAGCGAATGGGCAGCGCACCACTTGCGATATCGCCTAGACGGGCATGGCAGGTCTTGACGATCATATTGTTGTGTCTTAGCTGGGGGTCGGCGGTAACTTCCGCGATCGATTGCACCGGTGCAGCCATAACGTCAGCGTCGTGAAAGCGCTTGGACAACTCGTCGGACTCATAGCGGCTAATCGTGGTGGACAGTATGTTTTCCAACTCTTCTCGGTGAACCAGTCGTTTATCATTCGACAGGAAGCGTTCATCATCTAGCAGATGTTCGCTCTCCAGGGCCTCACAAATATTCCGAAAGAACTTTTGATTTAGCGCGACTACCTGCCAGTATCGACCATCTTTTGCCCGATAGAGACCATAGGGCGCCATTAAGTCACTGCTGCATCCGATCGCCGGTGGTTCGTGGCCGCTAATAAGATACTGGGAGATGGTGGTGGGCTGAAGATTGAACAGGGTGTCAAGCATGTTGATTTCGATCAACTCGCCACAACCGTTTTGATCTTTGCGTCGAAGCGCTGCAAATACCGCGATAACAACCATATGTGCTGTGGCGGCGTCGACAATCGGGCTGCCGACCCGCAAGGGCGGCTCATCTTTTCTACCCGTCGTTGCCATAATGCCGCCGAGGGCTTGCACCAATGGGTCTATGCCCGCGCGCCCTGCATAGGGCCCCGATGTGCCGAAGGCGCTGATGCTGATTGATATGATGTCTTGATTGAGACACTTCAGCGATTCGAAATCCAGGCCGGCTTTGCGCTTGGCGGCAGAGCGCATATTATCGATGAGCACGTCGGCATCTGTTAGCAGTTTATGCAGAACCTGCCTACCGTCGGCGCTGTGGATATCCAGTGCGATGCCGCGCTTACTGCGATTGGCACCCACAAAAAGTGCACTGTCCAGACCAGCGCCTACACCTAAGTGACGGGACTCATCACCGCGTAGCGGTTCGATTTTGATCACGTCAGCCCCGAGATCGCCGAGCATAGCCGCCCCGAAAGGGCCGGCCAAAACCTGCGCACAGTCGATGACCTTAATGCCTTGGAGTGGCGCGGCCATTTAACGATGCGCTGCCGTGTACAGTGGGCTCACTGGGGGCGGGCACACGATTACTGTTTCACAGATTTGCCGCCATCTACAGGCAATAGCACGCCCGTGATGAAACTGGCATCGTCACTGAGCAAAAACGCCACCGCGCCTGCAATCTCCCAAACTGTTGCGCAGCGCCTTAGCGGAATTGTAGAGGCAATTTTTTTTCGTGCCGCCTCGGTATCGCTGGCGTCGATGATTTTCTCCATCTTGCCGAGCATGGGGGTTTCTACTGGCCCCGGGCAAACCGCGTTGACCCGAATGTTCGCTGAGGCGTAGTCCAGCGCCGCATTCATGGTGAGGTTGGCGACTGCCCCCTTGGTCATACCGTATAGCGCCACGCCGCGTTCGGCTCTCAGTGCCGCCAGCGAGGCAATATTCACGATGGCGCCACCGTTCCTCCTTGCCATGGGCGCGCGAGCCAATTGCATTGATCGCCAAACGGGCTGCACATTGACAGCAATCATGCGTGAGAACTCTTCGGGATCAGCAGTCTCAAAGGACGTTAGTTTGCCCGAGGTCGCCGCGTTGTTAACCAAACCATCCAGACGCCCGAATGCTGTATCAGCAACAGACATCATAGACTCCACGGTCGCGAGGTCAGAGATATCTCCCTCGACCATGCTACAGTCCGAGCCGAGTTCATTGACTGCACCGATTAGGCTCGCCAGAGCCGGAGCATCGCGGTCAACGGCGACGATGTTTGCGCCCTCGGCGGCACACCGCAGGGCCGCCGCTCGACCAATGCCGCCCGCTGCACCGGTGACAACGATAGTGCGCGATGCCAGGCGCTTAACAGCACCGATATCGCGTAGATAGTCCAGGTCCGCGCTACTCATATGGTCTCCGCTAATCTTGTCCGCTGTTGAGTTTGCGGACAGCCGGTGGCTTGCCTGTGGTGCCATAAGTCATTCCGCTATAGCGTTTTTTTTGCTCGGCGCCAGGTAGGGGATGGACGGCAATCAGGCCATTTGCCAGGTAGCCGCCATCGACGGCAAGTGCTTCACCCGTCACAAAAGCGCTTTCTTCACTTCCCAAATAGAGTACGGCCGCGGCCACGTGGCGAGGTTCCCCTCTTACGCCCAAAGGTTGGATGATTCTTGCTACCGCCTCCGTTTCTGCCTCAAGGCCTCCATGACCCAGCGGAGTGAATATGATTCCAGGACATACGGCGTTCACTCTGATGTTGTGTTCTGCCAATTCCAGGGCAGCATTCTTTGTCATGCTCAAAACGGCTGCCTTGGTGGCTGAGTAAGCCAGGGGGCCAGTGCCCCCGCTGATTCCTGCGGTAGAGGCGGTATTGACAATGGAGCCTCCGCCGCCTTGCCTGATCATGGCCCTGGCGGCGTGCTTGATTCCCAGAAATACACCGCGACTGTTAACCTCGAAAGTGGCGTCCCAGTGGTCAACCTCAGTCTCAACCAGGGGTCCAATTGAGCCACCGATACCCGCGTTGTTGAAGACGATATCGATCGCTCCAAACTCCGATTCGGCCAACCTCATCAGGTCAATGATGTCTTGCTCACGGCTGACATCGGTGCGCAGGAACCGGGCGCGGTCGCCCAGTGAGCTCTGGCCCAAATCACTCATGACCTTGTCACCGTTGTCTGCGTTCATGTCGCCAAAAACAACTTGCGCACCCGCTTGCAAAAAGTGCTCCAGGGTTGCAAGGCCGATGCCGCTTGCACCACCTGTGATAACGGCTATCTTGCCGCTCAGCCGGCCATCTGTGTTCGAATTATTATCCATACCTGCCTAAAGACGATTTAATACATGCATTGGACTTCTACTGAAAGCACGTCTTAGAAAATTAGTAGTGGTTAGAATATGCCTATTAGAGTTATGAAAAACTGTTGTTAAGACGTTCGACAGTCCTTTCCCGGGGCTATTAGCGAGACACAGTGTCGACGCTTTCACAAAAAGATACTGGCAAAGCCTGACGCAGGCTATGACAATTGCTATCAAGACAAAGATGACAGTTTCGCTCGCCTTTTCGCTATGCGATGGAAGCGAGAGTTCAGTATTTCGGGGTCTCGCTTGCGCGAGCAATGGCGGTATGCGACAGATGAGTGAACGGGAGTGGGCAATGAAAAAGTGTGTGGCGCTAGTGGGTGTACTCTGGCTGTTGCTGTTCTTACGCAGTCAACCCGCTCTGTCGGCGACTAGTGAAGAAGGAGCAGCTACCCAAGTGCCGACTGTCGTTGCCGAGCTTGATCAGGGTCCCGGTAACCTTACCGTAACTCCAGATGGTGAGATTATTCTTAGTCTGCACCAGTTCTATGGACATGATACGCGCGTTGCCGTGCTGGGTGCAGACGGCGAGCTCATGCCCTTTGCCGAGGCCGCTAATGTAAACTCCGCGCTCGGGCTACAGGCGGATACTGCCGGTCGGCTGTGGCTACTGGATAATGCCATGCGCGGGGGAGAGAGACCCAGGCTCATAGCTTGGGAGCTCGCGGGCGATCGGGTGGTAGCAGATATCGAACTCAGCAGTGTGGCGCTGGCCGATTCGTTTCTGAATGATCTGGCAGTGGATGCCGAGCAGGGCGTAGTGTATATAGCCGACCCCGCCGGTGGCGCGAATGCGGCCATCATTGTGGTAAACCTGGAGGATGGCTCTGCGCGTAGGTTGCTGCAAGGGCACAGTAGTGTCGTGCCGGAGGATATGGATCTGGTGATCGACGGTACTCCGGTCAGAATCAAACTGGATAACGGCTCTGAGATACGACCGCGCATTGGCGTCAATCCCATCGCGATCGATTCAACGGGGGAGTGGCTGTATTACGGCCCAATGCACGGTACGGCGATGTATCGCGTGCCGACCGACGCTCTGCGGGATGTCTCCCTGTCCGCTGAGCAGTTGGCCAGCCGTGTACAGCGCTTCGCCGACAAGCCGATCTCGGATGGCATATCCATTGACGATGCAGGCAATATCTATCTGGGAGATCTCGGGGCGAACGCGATCGGTGTAATCAGTGCTGAAGGCGTATACCAAACGTGGATAAGTGATCCGCAATTTTCATGGATCGACGCCTTCAGTTTTGGCCCGGACGGGTTCCTTTACACGGTCGCGAATCAGCTCCACCTCAGTGCGGTGTTGAATGGCGGGGTAGCTGCGACTGAACCACCGTTTTTGGTCATTAAACTCAAGCCTTTAGCTGATGGAACAACAGGACGATGACAGAACAGGATGTGCTGCCCGTAGAGGTGATCGATGCACTTAAAGCGGGTAGAAAGGTGGATGCCATCAAGCGTTTGCGTAAACTTCGCGGCATAGGCCTGACTGAGTCGAAGCAGCTGGTTGATGCCTACATCGAAAGCAACCCCGGCGATCTTGGCGCGTCGGCGCAAAAAGCAGGTAGCGGGTATGGTCAAATCGTGTTGCTGATTGTGGGCGTTTTTCTTATTTTTGGCATTTATCGCTATTTTACTTAGATACGCGCCCCGCATTTGAAAATAGAACAGCGGTGTTCTTTAAATGCGCGCCAATGAGGCCATCACATGAAGTGCTCCGTATTTATTGCCTGCAGTGCCGATGGCTATATCGCGACATCAGAGGGTGCTACCGCGTGGCTTCAGAGCGCGGGCAATACCGCGGTTGATCTGGGTGCGGAAAGTGATATGGGTTTCGCCCGATTTATAGCCTCGGTCGATTGCATGATTATGGGCCGAAGAACAATGGATGCAATTGCCGACATGAATTTGAGCGACGAGCAGTGGCCCTACGGGGACATCTGTCTGGCTGTGTTAAGTCGCACGCTGAAGGCGGTGCCCGACCCGCTGCTTGATAAAGTTGAATGGGTTTCCAGTGACATCAAAGAGTTGCTCTCAAAGCTTGACGCCAAAGGGTGTCGTCACGCCTATGTCGATGGCGGTGCGACCATCTCCTCGTTGCTTGAACAGAAATTGATCGATGAAATGACGATCACGATCGCACCGGTATTGTTGGGGGCCGGCCTGCCGTTGTTTCATCAGCTTGGTTGCAGCATCAACCTGGAGAATGCGCGAGCGAAGGCCTATGCCAACGGGTTTATTCAGATTCAATACACGGTCAACTATGCTTGAGCGTAATATGTAATGACACTATTCACTGGCTGGCAGGGATGCACTTCTACTGCAGTAGCGCGAAGGTAATGAGACAGCCTAAGGTTTTATTGAGTCGTATAACCGTAAATGGGAATAGCTTATGTCGAACAATCCGCTACTCTTTGATAGCCACTTTCATATTATTGATCCCGACTACCCTATGGTACCCAATAAGGGCTATCTGCCAGAGGCCTTTACTTGCGAGCAGTATGTGCAGCGCACGGCTGCCCATCAGGTCGTGGGGGGTGCTGTGGTCTCCGGATCTTTCCAAGCCTTTGATCAAACATACCTGGTCGCGGCTCTAGGCAAGCTCGGCCCGGGTTTTGTGGGCGTCACCCAGCTCCCGGAGAATGTGACGGATGAAGAAATCACCTCCCTGCATAGCGTGGGGGTGAGGGCGGTTCGTTTTAACCTATATCGGGGCGAGTCCGATCAGCTGGCCTATTTGGCCTCTATGGCCAGCAGAGTTTACGAGCTGGTTGGCTGGCATATCGAGCTCTATGTGGATTCCACGCAACTGGCACCTATTGCGTCTACATTACTGCAACTGCCAGCGGTCAGCATTGATCATCTGGGTTTGCGCGAGGCGGGCTTTGCAGAGCTGCTGCACTTGGCTGAGAGAGGGGTGAAAGTAAAGGCAACGGGCTTTGGGCGCACGGATTTAGATGTAGGTAAAACCCTGAAAGAATTGTATTCGGCGAACCCCGACGCGCTCATGTTTGGTAGTGATTTGCCGTGCACACGTGCGCCGATACCGTTCAAGGATAGTGATATCGATTTGATCACCGATACCCTGGGATCAGCGGCCGCCGAGAAGGTGCTGCGAACTAACGCACTCGCTTTCTATAAACCTGATCTCGCGCTGAATGAATAGCTAAGACGGGTGAGGCTCGTGTCGGTCAAGCGCCCACTGCTTGAGCGTCACCCGATCGACCTTACCGGTGGGGTTAAGCGGCATCTCTTCGATAAAGAAGACGTGCTCCGGTGCTTTGTAACCGATTAGCTTGCGCGCCAGCAGGATGAGCTCCGCCTCGTCGGGAGCTGAAGTCTTGTTATTGAGCGTCACGTAGGCCCACACGTTTTCTCCGTGGAGTGTGTTGTGCACGCCAATAGCGCCAGCGTTCTCAACAGCCGGATGCTCCAGCAGGGCTTCCTCCACTTCCTGCGGACAGATATTGGAACCGTCGTGAACGATAATCTGCTTTTTGCGCCCCCGAAACCACAGGTAGCCATCATTGTCCGCTGTGACCAGATCCCCGCTATTTAACCATCCGCCCTGGATCAGCTCGGCTGTCGCATCGGGTCGATTCCAATAGCCGGATGTCATGGTGGGCGATTGCATCCAGAGCAAACCCTCTTCACCGGGTCCCAACTCACGACCGTCTTCGTCGCGTATCGAGAGTTTAAAGCCAGGAAGCGCGCGTCCTATGGAGCCCACCCGGATCTCACCCGAAGGCGGATGCACGGTTGCCGAGCCGATTTCGGTCATACCGTACCCCTCATCGATGGGGAAGCCGGTTATCGCGATAAACTCGCGTTCCAGCTCGGCAGGTACCTTGTCCGCGCCCCCGCGACATAATCGCAGCGCCGCAAAATCCTCGCGCTTGAGCCCATCCTGGTGCAAGAGCTGCAATAAAGCGGTGGGTAACATGCACAACACTGAAGGCTTGGTTTGTCGCAACAGCGGGATCATATCCACGCTGGCCAGTGACCGAGCCACTGCCGCCTTGGCACCGATGCTAAGGGCGGTCAACGAAAACAAATAGCCTCCGAGATGTGATATCGAAGAGCCCGGTAGTACGACGTCGTCAGGCGTAAACTCCAGCGCTTGCACAACGCTGGTCAGCATGGCGCCAAAGGAGGCGTGGGTGTGAGTAACACCTTTCGGTTGCCCCGTGCTGCCGGATGTGAAAAAGATACAGCAGGGGTCGGAGGCACGCGGTACGGGCAATGCCTGGTCAGAGCCAATGTTATCGATTAGGGGTTCAAGCCTCTCGGCGCCGGGAGTAGGTGAATGCTCGAACCAGCGAATTCCTAGCTTGAGTCGGTTTGTGTGTCTGCAGCTGGCCAGGTCATCCGCCCGTTCGCCGTGAGCCACGAGCAGAATGGCACCACTGACTTCGAGAGCGTGATCAATATGCCCCGCGAGATAGCGATAGTTTAGTGGTACGGCCACTAATCCAATGCGCAAGCAGGCCAAATAGAAGATCAATAGTGCGATGCGATTGGGCAGCAGAGAAGCCACGCGATCGCCGGGTGATAAGCCCAGGTCCAATAGGTTGCCCGCTAATCGGTTGACCGCTCGCTCCAAGTCACGATAGTTCAGTTGCTGAACCAAGGACTGCAAAGCGATTTTGTCAGGGTCTAAGGTCAGTCCATCCTGAAGTAGGTTGTGAACCGTCTTTGGCGGACCGATGGGTGGGCCGATAAGTTGCATGAATCTCAATTACTCATTTGGTTTGTGCTCGTTCACCTCGACCCTTTGCATCAGTGGCCGTCATCTGCAGGCGAGCTGCGCCTAAAGTACACGAAATAGATGCTGTCGCACCAGAGACCAAGCTAATTTCGAGAGTTATCAGATCTCCGTCGCTGAGTCCATATCTGGCAAGGTTGGATCGCGCTCGCCCAAATCTGCTCAGGTTGGAGTGCAGGTCCGGCTACCAACTGTGGAACCGCCTAACGGCTAAGCGTGAGCATCTGCTGTCTCAGACTTTCCAGCTTCACCGCATCATTACTGAATATCCAGTCGATACCCCGATTGAGTTCCCGTCGCAGGCAGTTTTCCGAGTTTGGGAATCCCGTTCCAAGGCGTTGGTTCGCCGCCGCGTGACGCTCTCGCAAACGCTCGTTTAATAGTAGGTAGTGGCCGCTCAAGCCCGCGTAGCCGCGCTGCAGGGCCAATTCGCTCATCTGTCTGATATTGGTTTCGGCCACCGGCAGCATGCATTCCGGGGGGAGAAAGTTAAAGCGCTGGAACATGTCTGGGTCCAGGCTGAGTAAATGAAAATCATGCACCGGACGCAGCTTGCCTAGAAGTGACTGTAATGCCGACTGGCGCCTTTGCTGGCGGGGCCAGGCCTCAGATTTTGTTTCTAACATCAGGTGTAGTTGCCCACCAAACTCATCAATCACCGCTTCCAGTGTTGGAATCTCAGGACAGTGTGCCTGCAGCTCGCCTAGAGATTGATCTGCCACTGTAAATCGCAGGCCAAAGACGCGATAAAGATCAGGGTCATGACAGATGACGGGGATATCGTCTGCCGTGAAGCGAATATCCAGCTCAACGCCCCAAACGCCGCATGCATGGGCGCGGCTGAATGCCGCAAGCGTATTTTCTTTGCAGTGATGCTGATCGTGCTCGCCGCGATGCGAGACGATGCGACAATGCTCTAGTTGCTCCTTAGTCGGTAGAGGTCTTGAAATGGCCGCCATGGCAAAGTCGGTAATACCCATGGCGATATCGAGTGGATTCATCGCGTCGATCCTGCTGCGTCAGGCGATACATGCTAGCACTGGGACGGGCTTATCATACCAGCCGCGCTAAGAGAGGCTCGACCACAATAGCCACCTCGCAGCGAATCTGCTCCTTTCGCTCCCTGTTTGCGAACAGGCTCTCTGAAAACAGTATCACGTCGATACAGCGAGCAATCTAACGCTATACTGGCGCTAACGACGGGCTTCAGCTTTATTGGGGCTCATTAGTGCGAGAACACTAAGTCTTCACGGATGCCACCACTGGGCGACAGGTCACGTGGTGTAACGAAAGTACCAGGGTCGTGTACGTAACGTACACTGGCTTAATTGCCTATGCTAGATCAACAGACATTGGATTCTCACAACAAGTGGATGCAACGCGCATTGAAGCTGGCAGACAGGGCGGCGCAGCAGGACGAGGTACCGGTGGGTGCGGTAGTGGTCCGCGATGACGCGCTCCTGGGTGAAGGTTGGAATCAAATGATCGCCAAACAAGATCCCACCGCACATGCAGAGATGATTGCGCTGCGCGCGGCATCGCGTCAGGTGGGAAACTATCGCCTGCCGGGTGCGACGCTCTATGTCACCCTCGAGCCCTGCGCGATGTGCGCAGGCGCTATGGTGCATGCTCGCATAGCGCAGCTGGTGTTTGCCGCTGAAGAACCTAAAGCCGGTGTCATCTGTAGCCGAACGCGGTTTTTGGAGGAGCCCTGGCTCAATCACAGTGTTAGCTGGCAAGGTGGCGTGTTAGCCGACGACAGCCGTGATCGCTTGCAGTCTTTTTTTCGAGCAAGGCGCTAGGTCAGACAATCCTCCCCGCATTGCCTGGGGCGTGACTTGAAGCGCACTTTCAGAGCGTTGCGAGCCTCGCCAAGGACAATCAGCCTTGACCATCGACTCGCGCCTTCTGCGAGCACACTTTAGGTCAGCTGAGGTACTATGGAGTTAATCAGAGGTGCCCTAGCATGCTTTATGTGTTTCACAACAGGCTGGCTCCAGCCTGTTGATCCGTAGCGAAAGTGAGGGAATGAAACCGAACTATAGCGCCGAAAGGTCACTCTCGCGCAGCACGTCGGGTAGATAGTCATCCACATTCAACGGTGGCGGTGGTTTGTTGTCCGAGATGTCTTGCCATCGCAAGACGTTCAGATAGTGACGAATATTCTTAACATAGGTAGCCGCCTCTACCCCTCGAGCGTAGCCATAGCGGGTGTTGTTGTAGTAAGCGGCCTTCTGCAGCAGAGGCAAGCGCTCTGATACATCCGCCCAAGAGCTGGGGTTTCCGCCCTGGCGTTGCGTGATCACCCGTGCGTCCTCCAGATGCCCCATACCGATATTGTAGGCTGCCAGTGCGAACCAGGTTCGATCCGGTTCCTCGATACTCTTCGGTAAGCGCCGCAGCAAGTCTTTAAAGTAGCGCGATCCGCCGCGCAAGCTTTGCAGTGGATCGAGACGATTCTCTACCCCGATCTCTTCCGCGGTGGGTTTGGTCAACATCATCATGCCGCGGACACCGGTAGGCGAAGTCGCGTTTGGATCCCAGTGCGATTCCTGGTAAGCCACCGCAGCAAGCAGGCGCCAATCCAACTGGTATTCTGCAGCAACCTGTCTGATAAGACTCTCGTACTGGGGTAGACGGTTGCGTACGTTCAGATTAAAGGTGTGAGAACTCGTGCGAGAAAACCCGGCATTATGTAAGAAGAACTGCTCGCGCAATTGCTCCAGTGTGCCATCTTCCTCGAGACGCAGAAAAAAGGCGTCGACAACAGCTTCTAATGCAGTATTGTCCGCAGCAGGTGAGAAATACCAAACCATTTCCTGCTCTTGGCCTTGATCCAGGTTGAAGGCAACCTTGAGGCGCGGATACAGGCTACGCTGCGCCTCAAACTCATGTTCATCAATCAGCGCGAGTTCTGCTCGCCCTGTGGCAAGCAATTCCAATAACTCCATGGAATCAGCGCTGGGTATCTCGCGCCACTCAAGCTCGGGCAGTGAGTCTGCCTTGAGTTGGCGAAGAGCAGCGTCATGGCTTGAATTGGCCAGCACAACGATATCCCGGTCCAGTAGCTGACTCGCCTTCAGCGGTCGTTTTGTGCCTGCTACGTAGACGACCTGGCCAAGAAACGTGTTGTAAGAGGACGAATGGGGGTACAAGCTCTCCCGTTGATCGGTTAGCGTCAGCCCGGCAGCGGCGATGTCCGCCTCATCACGCCGCAAGGTCTCAAACAGCCCACTCAGGGTGTAGGCGGTGTCAATTTTTAGTTCGACGCCAAGCTCTACAGCCAGCATTTGTGCCAGTACGAATTCAATGCCATTGGCCCCGTTGCGATCAAAGAAATACGTTGTGGGACTGTTGCGAGTAACGACCTTTAGTTCGTCCTTTGCCTTTATCCTCTGTAAAGCGTCAGAGTTATCGCTGCAGCCGGTTAGGACGAAACAAGCGGATAGCGTTATCAGGAGTACCGCTTTGTAAAAAGAGGTGGCCATGGGGTGAGTTTACCTTGCCGACCCATCTGCCTCACATTTTTTTACTGGTTTTGGATTCCCTCTGCAGCCTGGCTAGAGGTATCAAGCCATTTTTCAGACGCTCGCCGAGGAGAATACAGAACGGTTGGGTAACTACCCGATTTGATTTAACGGGGATGCCTTAAACACAGGGGGTTAAATGCAGTACAATACCGCCCCGTCGTTCCTCCCCCTCTGGAGTTCGCTTTAGCATGCTAACCTTGCGCGGCGCCCCGTTCCTGTCTCGCTTTCGGCTTGACAAAATGGCGCAGACACTCGCTTCGATTCACCCTGAAATCCACCTCCTACACGCTGAACATGTCCACTTCGCCGATCTAAGCTCGACGCTTTCTGAATCGCGCATGCAGGTGTTGGCGCAATTACTGGAGTATGGGCCGCAGCTGGCGAAGATGTCTGAGGATCGACTCGCGAGCGCGACATTGCGCCTTGTGGTGCCGCGCCCGGGTACGATTTCGCCCTGGTCGAGCAAGGCTACGGATATTGCCCACAATTGTGGGCTTGATGAAGTAACGCGATTAGAACGCGGTGTGGCGTGGTACCTCCAACTTCCCGAGCAGGTGGGCAATTCGGCCCGAGCAGCCATCGATGCTCTATTACACGATCGAATGACGGAAGCCGTGCTCGGTGAGCTGGATCAGGCGCAAGCGCTGTTTACTCGGTCTGAACCACGATCGCTGACCCATGTCGATATTATCGGCGGTGGTCGCCCGGCGCTGGAGGCGGCAGATAGGGCACTGGGTCTGGCACTGGCGGAGGATGAGATCGATTATTTGCTGGACAGTTTCCTGCAGCTGGCGCGCAACCCTACCGATGTGGAGCTAATGATGTTTGCTCAGGCTAACTCAGAGCATTGTCGGCATAAGATTTTCAATGCCAGCTGGACGATCGACGGCCAGGCGCAGCCCCATTCACTGTTCGACATGATTCGGAACACGCATGAATTAGGTGGTGAGAACGTACTGTCGGCCTATTCAGATAACGCCGCGGTAGTTGAAGGTCATCATGGGGGGCGATTTTATCCGGACCCAAACACTGGCGAGTATGCTTTCAACCCTGAGAATATTCATCTGCTCATGAAGGTGGAGACGCATAATCATCCCACAGCGATAGCGCCCTTTCCCGGAGCGGGGACCGGCTCTGGCGGGGAGATTCGGGATGAGGGGGCGGTGGGTCGCGGTTCGAAACCCAAGGTCGGGCTCACCGGCTTCTCCGTCTCCAATCTGAATATTCCGAATTTCAGCCAGCCATGGGAGTTCGCCTACGGCAAGCCAGACCGAATAGTTTCCGCTCTGGACATCATGCTGGAAGGACCGATCGGTGGTGCTGCCTTCAATAACGAGTATGGGCGACCGAATCTCTGCGGGTATTTTCGCAGCCTGGAAGTTAGAGCGCCTGGCATAGGGGGCTTGGAAGTTCGCGGCTACCACAAACCGATCATGATTGCCGGCGGCTACGGCAATGTGAAAGAAGAACATGTGCAAAAGGGTGATTTTCAAGCGGGCGCGAAACTCATTGTGCTGGGTGGCCCGGCAATGTTGATCGGGCTGGGTGGCGGTGCTGCGTCCTCCATGTCCAGTGGCGAAAGCCATGAGGATTTGGATTTTGCCTCTGTGCAGCGCCAAAACCCGGAGATTGAACGCCGCGCTCAGGAGGTAATTGATCAGTGTTGGCAGCTGGGTGAAGCGAACCCCATCGCCTTTATTCATGATGTGGGTGCCGGGGGGCTGTCCAATGCGCTGCCTGAGCTGGTCAAGGATGGGTCTCGCGGGGGGCGCTTCGAACTTAGGGATGTCCCCAATGCAGAGCCCGGGATGTCGCCTCTGGAAATATGGTGCAATGAGAGTCAGGAGCGCTATGTGCTGGCGGTTGAGCCCGAGGCGTTTGAACGCTTCGCAGCGATTTGCCAGCGGGAGCGATGCCCCTTCGCAGTGGTTGGTGAGGCGACTGAGCAGCAGCATTTACATGTTAGTGATCGAACCTTTGATGACGCTCCTGTAGACCTGCCTATGTCGGTTCTGTTCGGCAAACCGCCTCGCATGCAGCGGGATGTACAGCGACAGCATATCGATCACGCCCATCTGGATTTATCCATGCCGATCGATGAAGCCGTCGACCGCGTACTGAAACTGCCTGCGGTGGCAGCGAAGCACTTTTTAATTACCATTGGCGACCGGACCATCACCGGACTTGTGACTAGAGATCAAATGGTCGGCCCCTGGCAGGTGCCGGTGGCGGACTGCGCGGTGACCACGGTTTCCTATGACTCTTTTCAAGGTGAGGCCATGGCCATGGGTGAACGTACTCCCCTGGCGCTGATAGATGGCCCTGCCTCAGGTCGCATGGCGATTGCAGAGGCGATTACTAATATTGCCGCATCATCCATCGCTGCTCTGCATGACGTCAAACTCTCTGCGAACTGGATGTGCGCGGCGGGCTATGGCGTGGAAGATGTCACGCTTTTCGATACAGTGCGGGCAGTAGGTTTGGAATTCTGCCCAGCGCTGGGCATTACTATCCCGGTGGGCAAAGACTCCATGTCAATGCGCACGACCTGGGCAGACGACGGGGAAGACAAGGCGGTGACTGCACCCATGTCCCTCATCGTGTCGGCGTTTGCGCCCGTCATCGACGTGCGTCTATCCGTGACGCCTCAGCTGCTGCCAGACGTGGATTCTGTGCTCGTTTTGATTGATTTAGGCCGCGGCGCGAATCGTCTAGGGGGATCCAGCCTGGCTCAGGCCTACAATCAACTTGGAGCGCAGGTGCCGGACGTCGAGCGGCCGGAAGACCTGAAAGCCTTCTTCTCGCTGATACAGGCCTCGCTTGCAGATGAAACACTGCTTGCCTACCACGATAGATCCGATGGTGGCTTGCTCGTGACCTTGTTGGAGATGACGTTTGCCGGACGCTGTGGCGTACGCATCGATCTTGCAGGCCTGCCGGGCGAGGCTTTGGAAAAGCTGTTTAGTGAGGAGGCGGGGGCGGTGCTACAAATTGCGCGCGCCCAGCTGCCCGACTTCCTTTCTCGGGCGCAAGGCCTTGGATTGGCGGAGTGTCTGCACACGATTGGCGCGCCCTTAGCAGGTGACGACATTATTATCAGCGATGACGAGGTAGAGGTAGTGCGCGATAGCCGTCGTCGCCTGCAGCAACTGTGGAGCCGAACCAGCTACGAGATCCAATCGCTGCGTGACAACCCTGACTGCGCTAAAGAAGAATATGAGCGCGTGTTGCAAGAAGACGCTGGCCTGTCTGCGCAGCTGACGTTTGATCCCGAGGACGATATCAGCGCGCCGTTCATTGCAAAGGGTGTGCGACCTCGAGTCGCCATCCTGCGCGAGCAGGGTGTCAATGGACAGGTCGAGATGGCGGCAGCCTTCCATCGTGCTGGCTTTGCTGCTGTTGATGTGCATATGAGTGATCTGCAGCACGGTCGTGTGATGCTGAGCGATTTTAAAGGTCTGGTAGCCTGTGGTGGCTTCTCATACGGCGATGTGCTGGGCGCAGGCGAGGGCTGGGCCAAGAGCATTTTGTTTAACCCGCGGCTGCGCGATGCCTTTGCCGCATTTTTTGCGAACGAGGATAGTTTCACGCTAGGTGTATGTAACGGCTGTCAGATGATTTCAACCCTAAAAGCACTTATTCCAGGTGCCGATCACTGGCCGCGCTTCGTGCGCAACCGTTCGGAGCAATTTGAAGCGCGTCTCGCGCTAGCCAGGGTTGAGACGAGTCCATCGATTTTGCTGGCGGGTATGGCGGGTTCACATCTGCCAGTGGCGGTCGCCCATGGCGAAGGAAGAGCGGAGTTTGCTTCTGAGCAGGCCATTGCTGATTGTGAATCCAGCGATACGATTTGCCTGCGCTTTATCGAACACGACCTATCGCCGGCCGAGCGCTATCCAGCTAATCCCAACGGCTCGCCCCAGGGTCTAACGGGTCTCACCAGCGCTGATGGTCGAGCGACGATCATGATGCCGCATCCGGAACGCCTATTCCGGCGCATGCAGCATTCCTGGGCACCCGCGGAGTGGGGGGAGGACGGTGGCTGGATGCGCTTGTTTCGCAATGCCCGCGTTTGGTTGGACTGACACCTTGTTCGACCCCGCTACAAAGGCATTTTGAGCGCGCTGTGGGTAGCCTTGTAGCCAACTCCTGTTTCCTTATAATGACGCGTTTTTCAGGGGTTCACCGCAAGTCCCCGCATCACGAGCCACTCTATGCTGAATAAATATCCCCTGTGGAAATACCTGCTGATCGTGTTCGTCTTATTGGTCGGTCTGTTTTATGCGGCCCCCAATTTGTACGCACCGGATCCCGCGCTACAGGTGACAGGTGAAAGTAGTACACAAGTCATTAGTCAGGGGCAGATTGACAATGCGCTTGAGGCACTGGATGAGGCCGGTATCGCGCATTTTGACACTGCTCTGGATCAAAATGGGCGCACCGTGCTGATCCGCCTGCGTGACCAAGAGCAGCAGCTCTTGGGGCAGTCGGTCGTAAAAAGAGCCTTTGGTGATGGCTTTATCGTAGCGCTGAATCTAGCGCCAACAACGCCTTCCTGGTTAAGCGATCTTGGTGGCGCGCCAATGAAGTTAGGCCTGGATCTCAGTGGCGGCGTGCACTTTATGCTGGAGGTGGATGTCAATGCTGTCGTTCAACGGCGTATGGAGAGCTATACCATTGCGATTACGCGTGCGCTGAGGGAAGCGCGCATTCGCGGGCTGGTCGATCTGAATGAGAACAACCAGATTGTTGGACGCTTCCGTACCGAGGAGTTGCGCGAAAGGGGGCGAGAAGTCATAGCGGAGACAGAGCCTCGCCTGATGCTGGATAGAGTCGACGAGGAAAACAGCTTCGATGTCGTGGCGACCATGCCGGAGGGCTTGATTCGGGAAATCAGTGAATACGCTGTCCAGCAAAATATCACTACGCTGCGCAACCGGGTGAATGAATTAGGCGTCTCTGAGCCGCTGGTGCAGCGTCAGGGACAGAACCGTATCGTAGTGCAGCTGCCCGGTATTCAGGACGCCGCCGAAGCCAAGCGGATTTTGGGTAAGGTGGCCAACCTTGAGTTCCGTCTGGTCGCAACCTTCGACGCGCCGGCAGCCGAAAAGCAGCGCTTTGAATACCGCAGTCCAGATCGCGCCGGCGCCACGGAATGGCTGGAGCGGGACATTATTATCACTGGTGAAAATGTCGCGAATGCGCAGGCGAGCTTTGATCAGAACGGCCAGCCCAATGTGAATATTCGCCTGGACGGTGACGGGGCGACGCTGATGTCGAAGGCGACTGCACCCAATATTAAACGCCGGATGGGTGTTCTATTCATAGAGCGCAAGTTCCGCACGCGTATTGAGCAACAAGAAGACGGTACCGAAGTAGAAATACAGGTACCCATTGATGAGAAGAAACTGCTGACGGCGCCTGTTATACAGTCCGCCCTTGGTGCGTCCTTTCAGATCACCGGCTTGGATAGCCCTCTGGAGGCCTCGGAGCTGGCGCTGATGCTGCGCGCCGGCGCACTGGCAGCGCCGATTTCATTTGTGGAGGAGCGCACGGTAGGCCCGTCCTTAGGCGCTGAAAATATCCGCAAAGGGGTTGTGTCGGTGCAATACGGGCTGGCCATGGTGGTGCTGTTTATGATTGTGATGTACCGCCTGTTTGGCATCACGGCGGTGGTGGCGCTGACTGTCAATCTCGTGCTGCTGATTGCAATGATGTCTCTCATAGGTGCAACCCTCACCCTACCGGGCATCGCCGGTATCGTGCTGACGGTGGGTATGGCGGTGGATGCGAACGTGCTGATATTTTCGCGCATACGCGAGGAAGTTAATAAAGGAACTGCGCCGCAAATGGCGATACACGCGGGCTACGAGCGCGCCGTGGCCACTATTCTGGACGCGAATATCACAACGTTAATCGTCGCTGTCATTCTGTATGCGGTTGGCACCGGGCCGGTCAAAGGCTTTGCGGTGACCTTATCGATAGGCATCTTAACCTCGATGTTTACCGCCATCATGGGCACGCGGGCGATCATTAACCTCATATATGGCGGTCGCAAAGTGACCAGGCTCTCCATAGGAGGGATCAAAGTATGAAGCTGATCAACTTTATGGGGCTGCGCAAAGTGGCTGCCGCTTTTTCGATCATTTTGGTGTTGGCTGCCATCGGATCTATAGCAGTACAGCAGCTCAATTGGGGCTTGGACTTTACCGGCGGTACGTTAGTTGAAGTGATCTACGACGGCCCGGTTGACTTGCAGGAGATTCGCCAAACGCTAACAACCGAAGGTTATCAAGGCGCGACCGTTGTGAGTTTTGGCACCGAAAGAGATGTGCTCATTCGGCTGCCCCAGGGCTACTCGGACGAGGTTGGGGCTCAGCTTCTCGCGCTTTTGCAAAACAACTCCACTGATAATGTAGAGCTGCGACGGGTTGAATTCGTTGGCCCACAGGTTGGCGATGAACTACGTGAGCAGGGTGGGCTTGCCATGCTGCTGGCATTGATATTGGTGATGATCTATATCGCTTTTCGGTTTCAATATAAATTTGCGGTCGGCGCGGTAGTGGCCTTAATACACGACGTGCTCATTACGCTGGGCTTCTTTTCTTTTACTCGTATGGATTTCGATCTGACTGTCCTGGCAGCGCTGCTAGCGGTTATCGGTTACTCACTGAATGACACTATTGTTGTGTTTGACCGTATTCGCGAGAACTTTCGAAAAATTCGGCGCGCAGATCCGGTTGAGGTGATCAATATCTCGCTGTCTGAGACTTTAAGTCGCACCTTGTTCACGTCGTTGACCACCTTGATGGTGCTGCTTTCATTGGCGATCTTTGGTGGTGAGATGATCAACGCATTTGCGGTCGCACTGATCGTCGGCATCATCATTGGTACTTACTCGTCTATTTACGTCGCATCCAACATGCTGCTGTTGCTGAACGTAAACAAAGAAGATCTGATGATTCCGGTCAAAGAGGGTGCAGACCAGGAAGACCTCTCTCCTTAACACGCGATGCAGCGGCAAGCGACAACCTTGTCTGCACCCGTGGCGCTGAGCGTGCCGGGGGTAACACGCGCTTTGCACCTATACATACACGACGATTCCGATCGCGTTATTTCGCAGACTATTCGTCGTGAGGGAATATGGGAACCCTATGAGACCGCCTTGCTCATAGCGAGTCTTGAAGCGGGTGCTGTTTGTTTGGATGTGGGCGCCAACATTGGCTACTACTCGGTGATAGCTGCGCAGGTTGTCGGAGCGACAGGTGCTGTGTTTGCATTCGAACCGGAGGTCAGCAATTTTCGATTGCTGCAAGCAAACTTGGAGCTCAATCAGTGTCAGAAAACAGTACACGCGATAGAGGCGGGTTTGGCAGAGACTGATAGTGAGGCGCGGCTTTATCTCAGTAAGGACAACGCAGGGGACCATCAGGTTTTCGCGGCAAGCGATGAGCGAGCCCATTACGCGATTCGCTTGCTCAAGGGTGCAGACTACTTAGCGCCTCGGATTGACCGACTTGATCTGATTAAAGTCGATGTACAGGGTGCTGAATACGCCGTAGTGCAGGGTTTGCTCGAGCTTTTGCGTGGTCTTGCCAGCCCACCGCGCATCATTATTGAATTGACGCCGCTGTCTTTGAAACAAGCCGGGGCGAGCGGTAGAGCATTGATTGAACTACTTGCCACACTCGATCAGCCAATGTGGATTATCGACCATATTCAGCATCGATTGGTGCACTCCAATGTCGGCGAATTGGCCCGGTGGTGCGATAATGTGGACGCTACGGCCGGTGACGCTGGATTTATGAACATTCTGATAGGTCCACGCGTACCGGGTCATTAATCACGCCACAGTATGGGCCCATGCTTTGCACCCGGGTATGGCCTGTGGGATAGTAATACTGCGATTTTGCTCGATATGGCATAGCGGTGGCCACAGGTCTCATGAACGACACAATCCAGTTTCTCCAATCACGAAATTCCAGCCCCAGACTTACAGAGCCGGCTCCTTCGGAGTCCGAGTTAGAACAACTATTGCGCGCCGCTTTGCGCGCGCCCGATCACGCCTGGCTGCGACCATGGCGCTTTATTCACATCTCAGGAGAGCGGCGAACGGCGTTTGGCGAGGTATTGGAGCGCAGTCTTTGTGAACGCAATCCGCAAGTAGATGAAGCCGCACGTACCAAGGCCCGTAATGCGCCCTTGCGAGCACCGCTAATCACCGTGGTGGTGGCGAAACTGACGGAACACCCCAAGGTTCCCGCGGTCGAGCAGCGACTGTCAGCGGGTTGCGCGGCACAGGCGCTGCTGTTTGCCGCTGAAGCCAGTGGCTATGCGGGCATGTGGCGCACAGGCGATGCCGCCTATGATCCCAGCGTGATGACTGCGCTGGGTCTGGCTCCGAATGAAGAAATCGTAGCCTTTTTGTATCTTGGTACGCGCGATGGCGCAGCCAAATCTCTACCCGCATTAGAACCTGCCGAATTCGCCAGTAGCTGGTAAACTCCGCGGCATTTCCCACGCAGAGAGCATCGCAATGGCAATGGAGCTACCCGAATTTCAAACGCTGGAACTTAGCCTGCAAGGTCATGTGGCCACCGTCTGTCTGAATCGGCCCGATAAAGCCAATTCTATGAGTGCCGCTATGTGGCCAGAGCTGCGGCAGTGTTTTGAGTGGTTGGATGAGGAACCCTCGGTGCGCGCTGTGATCTTGGCAGGTAATGGCAGGCACTTTTGCGCTGGCCTCGATCTGGCGATGTTTGCGAGCCTGCAGGAACCGGTAGAGCCCGCAAGGGCTTCTGAGCAGTTGCGCCGCACGGTGTTGCGTTTGCAGAGCAGCCTGACCGCCATAGAAAAATGTCGCAAGCCCGTGTTAGCTGCAATTCACCATACCTGTATCGGTGGCGGCGTGGACATGGTTTGTTGCACGGATATGCGCTATGCGAGCGCGGATGCCTTTTTCTCTATTCGCGAGATTGATTTGGGTATGACGGCGGATGTGGGTACCCTGCAGCGGCTGCCCAAACTCATCCCAGATGGAGTGGTGCGCGAGTTGGCTTACACCGGACGCAAAATGACGGCTGAGGAGGCGCGCGAGGTGGGGCTGATCAATCGTGTATACAGCGACAAAAACGAGATGATGCATGAAGTGGCTGCGCTTGCTCAACAGATTGCCGAGAAATCGCCGCTGGCAGTGCGCGGCAGTAAAGAGATGCTGGTCTTTTCGAGAGATCACAGCGTCGCGGAGGGGCTCAACTATATCGCCACGTGGAATGCTGGCATGTTGAGTGAGGCCGATCTCAAAGCTGGGCTTGAAGCGCAGTTAGAAAAACGTCTGGCAAACTACGACGATTAACACCGCCTGGCGCTTACTGCACACCTAAGCGGAGATCGTTCGATGCAGGCAATGTCTTGGCTGAACAGGCCGTGGATCCACTTTGTGATCCTCGGCAGCGTACTTTTCTACTTGCAGAGCGCACTTTTCCCCGAACCAAAACCGGTTGTGGGACCGATTAGCGGTGAACGTCTGGCCTCGCTAGAGCAGCAGTGGATCAGCGCAACCGGAAGACCCCCTAGCGATGAACAACTGGATCGCATGGTGAGTTTTGAACTGGATCGCGACCTGCTATTCCAGCAGGCACTAGCACTAGAGCTACACCTGCATGACCCGGTGGTTTACCAGCGCCTGCTGCGCAATCTTCGCTTCCTCAATCTGGGTGAGGGACAATCTGAAGAAGAACAATATCAACAGGCCCTAGAGTTGCGCTTTCACCTGGGCGATGAGGTTATTAAGCGCCGCATGATTCAGGTCATGCAACAGCTGTTATTGGCGTACAACCCGCCACCTGCGCCGACATCTGAAGAGCTGACCTTGGAGTTTGAGCAGCGACGCAGTGAACTTAGGCGACCGCCACGGTACTCCATCGAGCATGTTTACTTCGATGCATCCCGCGAAGCCGAGGCCGCGGCGGCGGCCGCCTCCATTTCTGAGCTGAATCTTTCAGCGGAGCAAGCACTCGAGCTGAGCTCACCGTTTCTACCCGGTTATCGGTTTACCTCAATGTCGCCCGCTCAGCTGGCGCGGCAGTTTGGTGCGGAGTTTGTCGACAATCTACTCTCGGCGGATCCCACGCCGGGCACCTGGCTTGGACCCATCCGATCAACCTATGGTTTGCACCTTGTGTATGTGAATGAAGTGGAAGCCGCAAGAGATGCCCGGCTGGATGAAGTACAAGCGCAGTTGCAGCGCGATCTGGAAACCCGGGCGAAAACCTTAGCGCTGGAGGAGAGTATGGTTCCCTTACGTGAGCGCTACGAGTTGCTAAGATGAGCGGGCGCATTCTAATCGGTCTATTACTGCTCTCGACACTCAGCTCCACGGCGTTGGCGCATCGATTTGCGCCTTCGCTTTATAAAATCAATGAAGTGGCGGCACAGCAGTATGCGGTCGTATGGAAAACGCCGGCGCAGGGCACTAGCGCTATACCGCTACAACCGATATGGCCGGAGTCTTGTGAAATCAGCCGTCGCAGCCCGCCGCAGTTGGAAGGTACCGGTCGTGTGATCAGCTGGCAAATGAGCTGCTCAGCGCTGGGTGATGCTGGCCTTGTGGGGCAGTCGCTTGGCGTGCAGGGGCTGGGTGAAAACCAGGCCTCTGCGATGGTCATAGTCAACCTGTTGGATGGTCGCAGCTATCAGCAAGTGCTCAATGCCGAGCAGGCTAACTTCGTGGTGCCTGCAGAGTCGAGCGCGGGCAATGTGATGAAAGACTACACATGGCTGGGCGTCGAGCACATATGGGGCGGGTTGGACCACTTGCTGTTCGTGTTCGGTCTTCTGTTGCTTGTGGGTGGCGGCGCTAGACTGTTCTGGACGATTACTGCGTTCACAGTAGGCCATAGCATCACGCTGTCGCTGGTAACGCTCGGCTTTTTTGATTATCCGGTGGCGCTGGTGGAGTTTGCTATTGCCATCAGTATTTTTGTGCTGGCGGTTGAGCTTACCAGACGGGACAAACACGACTTATTGTGGCGCCATCCCTGGTGGCTGGCCGGTGGCTTTGGCCTGTTACACGGCATGGGCTTTGCCGGCGCACTATCGGAGACGGGACTGCCGCAGGACAACGTTCCGCTGGCTTTGCTGTTTTTCAATATTGGCATCGAACTAGGGCAGATTGCCTTTATCCTGGTGGTGCTCGCCTGTTGGGTCCTTATCAGAAAACCACTGCGGCCCTGGCAAGATAGACTCGTACCGATTCCGATATATGTGTTGGGATCACTTTCGGCGATGTGGTGCATCGAGCGGGGAGTTGAAGTACTAGCCCAAGGTTTGGCCTAGCGCTCGCGAGACGTCCCTCGGCTAAGCGCTAACGCTGATTAGAGCGCGGGAGTGAGCCGCAGCGGCAGATCGTCCATGGGCTTGGCAAACGGAAAGTGCTGCATGCGCGAGGGATACTGATTATCTTTGGCGAAATCGATTTTGTAGCTCAAGAGCATACGTGAGAGGGTTGTCTTGAACAGCATATCGGCGAAATGGAGGCCGATACATTTATGAGCTCCCCCACCAAAGGGTGCCCATAAAAAGCTGTGTTGTTTGTGTTCTTCCCTTGCGAATCGATCCGGATCAAACGCATGCGGCTCGCGCCAGTACTCTTTCATGCGGTGGGTATAAAGTGGTGAGATCTGCACCATGGTATGGGGCTTTAACAGATGTCCACCCAGCTCAACGTCCTTTACGGTGCGGCGCATCATCATGGGCACAGGGGGGTTCAGCCGCAACACCTCTTTGAAGCAGTGATCAAGATCGGTGAGTTTAGCCAGGTCATCGTATTCCAGGTGGGGTCGGCCTAGCGCTTTTAGCTCTTCACGTAGTCTTTCCTGCCAGGCTTGATGGTGTGCTAAATGATAGGTCACCATGGTCAGCGCGCTGGTCGTGGTATCGTGCGCGGCTAAGAGCAGAAAGATAAGATGTGCGCCCACCACTTTGTCAGAGTAGTACTCTCCTTCCTCGGTGGTTTCGTTGGAGAAGAATGTCGCCATGTCGGCACCCGACTGACCGCGGCGTTTGGGTACGATATCGAAAAAGAAACGCTCCAATTCGCGACGCCCATTCATACCCTTGCGGTAGAGCAAACCCGGCCAGTCCTTGCGGATCAACGCCATCATGCCCTCGTTCATATCCAGGAAGGACTGATTTAGCGCGCGGGTCTCGGGGCCTTCCATGTCCATGCCTAGAAACACCTTGGCACCGATGTCGAGCAACAGGGTTTTGATATTCGGATAGAAGCGAAACTGACTCTGATCCCGCCATTGGTCCAACTCGCGATCAATAATCGGATGCATGAGTTCGATGTAGCTGCGCATGGCATCGATCTTGAATGCGGTTTGCATAATGCGGCGATGAAACTTGTGCTCATCGAAGTCCCGCATTAACAGCCCGCCGGCGAAGAAATCACCCAGCGGCCCGTTGTATCCCATGCGAGCAGAGAAGTGCTGTTTGCCATCGAGCATCAACTGCTGGATAAATTCGGGCCCTAGCGCCAATACAAACTTCTGGAATGTAAGAGAACTTTTAGAAACGGCCCCGTACTTTTCGTAGTGCGCGTCCATCACGTCGAAGGGATTGAGCACAAACTGGAAGGTATCTCCCAAAATTGGCAGGCCGTAGCTGCCGGGAATGTGATTGAGGTGCGTATTATCTTTATGCCGCGTGTACTCAGGCAGGGCGAATTCCATACAGCTGCTCTCCGCGCGCTAGGCGCTATAGACTAATAGTCGTTAGCTTAGCATTTCAATTCAAAAGCTGACAAGCACCGCAGCGATCGAGCATTGAGAGAAGACTAAGTGATGTCGCGAGTCCAAAAAGCGGCTGCGGGGTGTTATTCGTTACCGGGCCAGTTCTCTGTCTGTATAAAGGGATAGAACGCCAGCTCAATACCCTCGCGAACATTGCGCTCGCTTTCCAGGATTTCTCGGCGGCGCACATAGCGGCCGCTGGAGGATCGACTGTCTATGGCCTGGGTTGCATCCAGGCCGCCGCGGCTGACAAATACCCGCTTCAGATCCATGTCGAAGATACTCACCTGGAGTGAGGCGACATCCACCAGAGTATTCCAATCGAAGTCCACCGATACACCATCTCCGGGACCCTGCATACTCGGCTTGCGGGTCACACCGTCCCAGCGCGCGATATGCTGCAGACCACCGCTAAAGGAAGTCTCGAGTTCGATTAGGTCAGTGAAGATAAAGGCGTCCAGTCCGGAGCTGCGCATTTCATCCCGGATGGTGTTCATGATTCTTGAAAATGCGTTGGGGTTGATTCTGCCAGTGGTTGGGTCGACTGGGTTACCAAACGCGCGCACCGCGGTGTTCCAGCGCTGCTCGAATTCACGCTGTGGCAACACGGTAAAGCCGTTCTCTTTGAGGTAGGCGCTGACCATGGCGTCGATGCGAGGCGCTTCTTTTTCCAGATAGTTCCGTGATGGCGGGCCAAGGTTTACGTGTGCGATCACAACCGTTTTGATGTTGTCCCTTGCAATCGCCGCCTCATCGATCTCAAAAGGAAATACGGTAGGGTTATGGGTCGGAGTCGAACTGCAGGCCAGCAATAAACCGGTTATGCCCAAGGAAAAAAGGCACGGGCGCAGGTAGCGGAAGTAACGCATATTGATGTCCGTTGAGCTATAGTGCCGCGCATGGTAGCAAAATCTCTAAAGCGGATCAGCGCCGGGTGAGGATAAATCTTCACGCCGTCTCAGCGGGATCCGGCCCAGCTGTCGTCCTGTTGCACGGTCTATTTGGCGCTGGCAACAATTTGGGTTCTCTATCAAGAACATTGCGGGATGAGCACACTGTGTGGTCATTGGATTTACCCAATCACGGCCGATCCGATTGGGTGTGTGACACCTCGCTCGCTGCGATGGCCAATGCAGTACAGCAGTGGATGCACTCGGAGGCAGTCGAGCGCACTGCGCTGGTGGGTCATTCGCTGGGTGGTAAAGTTGCAATGCAGCTGGCGCTGTCCTACCCAGAATTGGTATCTGTGCTAGTGGTGGCAGACATTGCGCCGGTCCTGTATCCCTCACATCATGACAACGTCTTCGCGGGCCTGGACGCGGTGGCCGCTTCGGCCTGCGAATCGCGTGGCGCCGCCGCTAGCGTGTTAGCGGAACATGTTCGCGAAGATATGGTTGTGCAGTTTTTGCTGACGAATCTGCGGCGATCGGACGCCGGCACATATCAGTGGCGATTTAATCTCGAAGGGCTGAAGCAAAACTACGAGGCAATGCGGGCAGCACCATCGGCAACAGCGCCATTCAACGGCCCTGTATTATTCATCAAGGGAGAAGAGTCTGACTATATTCAACCGGCGTATCGCGGCGATATCCTAGCGCTTTTCCCGCAGGCCACGATCACGCAGATGAATGGCTGCGGTCACTGGCTACATGCACAGCGGCCGGCAGAGTTTAATCGTATCGTCAGTCAGTTTTTAGCTGCGAACTGAAGCCATGAAGGTTTTTGTGCCAACACCATTGTCAATACACAGCCAGTATCAATACCATTTGGTTGAGAGTGTTTCTAGGTCTATTCTTGCAGCTTTGCCAAGACCCCTCGGAGTGAGGTAGATGAGTTTTAGTCTGATTGACGTCGGGATCATCCTACTAGTTGGTGCCATGGGGTTGTACTTTATGAGTGCTATTCGAGTTAGGGAGCTTGCGCTTCAAGCAGTGGCTCGCGCTGGCCGTCAGGATGACTATCAGCTATTGGACCAGTCTGTTCACATACAGCGCTTATCCATGAGTCGGGACGCCGATGGACGTTGGCGCGTCTGGAGGCAGTATCGATTCGATTACAGTTACGATGGTGTGCAGCGCCAACAGGGGCACGTGATCATGCTGGGTAAACGACTGCAAGCCATTGTTGTCAGCGATGCCGCCCGCACACTGCACTAGTCCTCTTCGCACACTGCCAACGGGCGCTTGCTGGAAAATTGCGAATGCCCTACAGGGCTGCAAGGCAGTTTTTTTCGCAAGCTCGGCTGGATTTTTGGCAGGCCTTCAATCGGCTTTCAAACTTCCCGTGGCGAGAGATTCTGTAACAGTATTATTACCTGTGCTTTTCCACAGAAACTGTGGATAACTACGTGCATAAAGTGTTCAACAGCGCTCCAGGGGCTGATATGGTCTGGTATGTGACAGATTGGTTAAAAATCATACAAGGGATAAAAATATAATAAAAACAATTATTTATATAAATTAATTGATGTTGCAGATTTGAATATTTGTGTAAGCACGTGAAACTTTTGTGACCATCATGACGTGTGTA
>JBCCNJ010000039.1:0-34209 GCA_039025905.1 Pseudomonadota bacterium
GATGACTGCGACTTTTCCAGTTAATTTAGCCATGATCTATCTCCAAATATTCAGTTAGTGATTGTCGAACCACCGTTTGGTTGCGACTTGGGAGTAGATTAGTGAGCAGCTCTTAATTAATGAAATGAATTGACTATATAATTATAATGCACACTGTACATAAAGAGGCATCGCCATGAGCTTAGGTGGCTTAGATTTGAATCTATTGCGCGTGTTTGATGCGGTGATGACGGAGCGTCATGTCACCAGGGCGGGAGATAAGCTCTATTTGTCGCAGTCCGCTGTGAGTCATGCGCTGGGTAGATTGCGTCACACCTTAAAGGACGAGCTATTTATCAAGGTACCGGGCGGCGTAATGCCCACACCGCGAGCGGAAGAGTTGGCCGCGCCCATCGCCAGCGCTTTGCGACAGCTAGAGGCAGCGCTGAAACCAACTGAGTTTGATCCAACGCAGACAACGAGAGCGTTTCGTATCGCGGCGCATGATTACTTTACGACCTTGATGGCGGCGCCGCTGGCCAGGGAATTAGCCAGGAAAGCGCCCGGTTGCAGTTTCCGCGTCAGGCCGACGGCGGGACGAGCCCTGCAGCAACTGGATAATCAAGAGGTCGATTTTGCGATTTCTGCGTTTGGGGAGCTCCCAGATCGCTTTGAATCGACGCCACTCCTGCAAGACCGCTATGTTTGTGTGATGGCACCCGACCACGAACTGGCTCAGAAAACACTGACCATGCATCGCTTTGCCAAGGCACGGCATTTGCTCATCAGCCCAAAAGGTGATGAGCGCGGATTCATTGACCAGCTACTCGCGGCGGAGGGGTTAACGCGACAGGTGGCCATGATTGTTAATCAATTCTCATCGGCGGGGAATATCGTCGAGCATAGCGACCTGGTGCTTACTTTACCGGAGCGCTTGGGTAAGCGGTTCGAAAAGGAAAACGGGCTCACCTTAAAGGATTGCCCCGTCACCTCGCCGCGCGCATTTAACGAGACCAGCATTGCATGGCACAGACATTATGGAAAACACCCTGCCCTAGAGTGGATGCGTCAAACGATTTGTGATCTCAGCATCGATTGAGAAGCCTACAAGAGGCATCAGCCACATCGTTTAATAGATTGCCGCAAAGACACTGCTTAGACGATGATGGCGCACTACGTGACGAGAGTGCTAGCGGTGGCGTAGCTCACGATCGATTGCTGCTAGCTATACATTACCGCAAGGCGTGAGCGCCTGCCCCTCTACGTGGTAGTGAGCAAGGTCGCGCCGATTGGGATTTCATTGATTATCCCGAGTTTGGCGACTTGATTTCATTCACCAAGATACGGCCCCCAATGCTCTAGATTGATTTGAATCAGTTCTATCAGCGTGCCGTCGGGATCCTGGCAAAGGGCGATTTTTGCGAGGCGCTCAGGGCAGTCCTGAGGTGGCGTTAGAAAGGTGACGCCCTGCTCAGTCAGTGTGGCGAAGTCTTGTTCCAGGTTTTCGCAGGACAGGCAAATGCGCACCACACCCACGTCTTGATTACGAAGTGGCGCTCGGGCTTCAACATCAACCAGTTCGGTAAGGTCCAGCTTTGGAAAGCCATCATCTAATTGCATGATGCATGCCCTGCCACGGGTACCGCGGGACAGACCAAGCGCTTCAGTGGCGGCGATATCAGTAGGCGCTTTTGCCTGCATATTGAGGTAGGGAATGGCCGGGATAAATACCGAGAAGCCGAGCTTAGCGTAAAACGCGATCGCGGCATCGAGATCGCTCACGTTGATATTCACATGTCCCCAGCCCAGACTCACGCTCATAAAAGCCTCCTTTTGCATCTGCTTCACGCTTTGCTTAACACCGCATAACGCGCATTTTCATTTGTCATTCTGGCAACAGTATAGGGTATCGAATGCATCGGGCCTAAGTCGCTGCAGAACATCGCAGCTTGACCTCACTGGGGAGTCGATCGGGATGCCTTTGAATCGGATAACTCTTCGAGCATATCTTTGTGACTGGCCCGGCTAATTCGATACCGGCTAATCGTGAACACCGAGCACAGGAAGATCAAAAACACCAGGGGTCCGTAAATGAGCCCGAGATGATCGATCGTTTGCTGCGGCACGTCGCCCACGCTGGTTTCGGTGGGAAAGGCAATCAGCGAAAGCAGGGTTCCAGCGAGTAGTGTTCCCAGGCCGTCGGAACACTTGGTAATAAAAGTAATGGAGGAGGAAATCACGCCCTCGTTTCGGCGGCCGGTTTCGATCTCCACACGCTCGGTAAGATCCGAGATCATAGATCGCCAGCTGATATCGAAAATCAGGAATAGAATGACCTCGCAGAAACCGGCCACGACCATGATCCACAGTAGGGCGTCACTACCGTTTTCCGGGAAGAAACCCAGCAGTCGCAGCGTGATAGGAACGATATTAACCATCATCGCGCCCAGCAGGCCGATGATGGCAACATGCTTCTTCTCTCGACCCAGGGTCAGCCGCGCCATAACGGGCGGCATGAAAAGTGCTGCCAGCGCTTGCGGTAACACGATCATCGAGATTTGCTCGCTGGTGAACTCCCAGAAATAGCTGTAGATATAGACCCAGAGCGCTACATAGGTGCCGGCGCCGATATAGTAGGTAATGCCTGCCAAGGTCGTGATGCGTGCAGAATGGCTTCTGAATACGTCGGTAAACTGTCGAAGAAATTGGCGAAGGCCTAGGGACGCGTCGATCCTGTGTTCTCGCAGCCGCGGAATAAATCGTTTTAGGCCGATACAAAAAACGAGCATGGAACCGAACATGGCCACCGCCCCGACCAGCCCGGCGGTCTGGTAGCCCTGGGCGTTCAGTACGCCATCGGTCACCTCCTCGGTGGGCACAAGCCAGATGGCGTACATGAGCAGCGACATGCCGTTGCCAACTACCGAATAAAATATGTGGAAGCTCGTCCAGAGGCGCGTTCGACTGTCGTAGTCATCCGTCAGCTCTGCCACCATGGCATAGGCAGGTACGAGAAACATGGTGATGGAGGTGCGCATGGCCACGTTGCAGACCATTAGCCATAGGAACATCAACGTGTCGCCCTCCACAAAAACGGGCGGGTGCCAAAGCAGATAGAATGAAGCGCTTAAGGGCAAGATCGAGGCGATTAACCAGGGGTGACGACGCCCCCAGCGGGAATGAGTGTTGTCCGACAAGTAGCCGATAAGCGGGTCGGTTATCGCGTCCACCACCAGGCCAATCGCGACCGCAAGCCCGGCCAGCGCAGGATCCAGCCCCAGTACCTGGCTGTAAAACACCAGTACAAAATAGTGTGCGTTGGAAAAAATGCCGTATGTGACGCCGCCGGAGCCGAAACTCCAGCGCGTGATCGCTGTCATTCGTATGGCAGGCACGCGGTATTAGTCAAGCACCGGAGAGCGCCGGCCCCGCACAGCAGGGAGGGCTAGACAGTAGGGCTATTGCGTCTTCTACGACCGGTGCCACCAGTCGTCCGGGTCGCCTGGATATTGCCCCAGCGTTCTACCGTGAACCTGGTAGCCCAGTAGACGTCGGACTGTGTCGGGGTAGGAGTCTGCGACGTGGCGTGGTATCGACAAGTACATATTCTCTTCCCGGCGCAGCCAACCTAGGTTGTAGGTACTGATGATGCCCAGACGCGGGGTCTTACACAGGTTCGCACCCCCGCCGTGAATGGTTGAGCCCTGGTAGAACAGCACTGAGCCCCTTGGCATCACTGCCTGAATGACGTCATTGTCAGTAAATGAACGCCCTCTGTTTTCACGATGGCTCCTGAGTACGAGTTGGGTCGCTCCATTTTCTAGGGTGAAATCAGTTAAAGCCCACATGGCGCTGATCTGGTACTCAACGGTGGGATCAATAATCGGGTAGAGATCGTCTTCGTCTCGATGCAGACGTTGTGCAGTTTCGCCGGGGTGAATTTCGATGGCATCTGACGAGTTGAGCCTGATATTGTCGCAAAACGGGCTTAGGATCGTGTTTGCAACTTCCAGCACCAGCGGGTGTGCGACCAGGTTGGCGGCCGATCGGGAGACAGCCAGCAGCGCCGCAAGTCGCAGCGTATGTTGACCATTGAACTCCGTTTTGAAGTCATAGCGATTTGCGTTAAGGCTCTGCCTGAGTTCACCTTCTATCTGTTCCAGCAAATCATGCTCGGCCATACCTTGGATCACGGCGGCACCATCGTCCTCCAGCACGGTGATAAGCTCATCTGTCGCAGGTTGTTTCTCGAATACCTTTAGCATCGTCTCGCAGTCTCTGTATCTTGACGTGGCCTGCCATTGTCGGCGCGGCCGCTAAATCCTGTAGTCGGCGAGTGCATCATCGCGCATGTTCACGCCAAGGCCTGGCGTATCGCCAATCATAGCAGCGCCCTGCTTTAGATCGAATGCAAGTTCGCCGAACTGGTCGAAGAATGATGCATATTGTGGAAAGTACTCACCGATAATCGCATTAGGTATCACTGCCATGGTATGAATCATGGCGGCCGTGGCGATCAGGGTGCTGTTCCAGCAGTGTGGTGAGATGCTCACATCGTAAGAGGCCGCGAGCTTTGCCGTTTCCAGCATATCCTGAATGCCACCTGCGGCGACGATATCTGGATTGAGAATATCTGCCGCCTCCTGTTCTAATGCGGATCGATAGTGATGTAAACCCACCTGCCGTTCGCCCGTAACGATCGGTATGTCGACCTCCCGTCGGATAGCGGCCATTTCGGCAAGCCGTTCGCCGGCAACAGGTTCCTCGAACCAGAACGGATCAAAGGCCGCGAACTCGCGCGCAGCAGCCAATGCCTCGTCCGCATCTTGCAGTGCCCAAACGTCGATCATCAAACGGGCATCGTTTCCAATCACATCGCGCACGCGGCTCACGCACTCTACTGCGCGATCCAGTGGTTCATAATTCATAGGATAAATTTTTATCGCGTCGTAACCTAGTGCCCGCAGCTTGTGGCAGCGTTCGACCAGCTGGTCCATGGTCTCGCCTGGAGTTTCTGGGTCCATATTGGCGTAGAGGGGTATTGATCGCCGCTGAACGGTGCCCAGTAACTCGCAAACGGGCTTACCGGCTTGTTTGCCTCGTATGTCCCACAGCGCGACTTCCAGTGCGCTCGCCGCTGATGAGAAGTCGATGCTGAGGTGGCCTTCGTCATACCATGAGGTCACGTTTTGCCTGTAATTCTCTGGTGTAGCCTCATCCAGAGACAACAGCATAGTGCCTAGTCCTTTGACAAACTCAGCGATACCCCGTTCGCGCTGTGGGATCGTATAGGCCTCACCCCAGCCAACCGTGCCGTCTTCGTCCTCAACCCGACAAAAGATGAATTGCTTGGGCAACCACGTCGAGGCGTCGACAAGATAGGTTGTAACGTCGCGAACTGCCATGAATAGCCTGCTCCCCACTAGCGCTCAGAGGGAGTATAGGTCGGAGTAGGGGTGCGCTGCGAGCCAATGGTCTGCGTTGGACTCACATGATGACTGATGGTCTCTTGCCATCAGCCTGAAGTAAAATAGCGTTTTAATCGGTTTAGGGACAATCTTGTGACCACATTTTTTGCAGACAAAGTCGTTCTCATTACCGGAGCATCAGCCGGTGTGGGTTTGGCCTGCGCCAGGCGCTTTGCTCAAGCTAACGCTAAGCTGGTATTGGTGGCCCGTGGCGAGGAGAAGCTGAAAGCCGCTGCCGATGAACTGAGTAGCCAGACCGATGTGTGGACTGTTCCTATGGATGTCACCACGGTGGCCGATTGCGAAGCGCTTATCGCCAATACCGTAGAACATTTCGGTCGACTCGATGTGCTGGTGAACAACGCGGGCATGCACTCGCGCGGTAGTTTCGACACCAAATCGACAGACGCTATTGCGGCGATGGCCGATGTCAATTTTAGAGCCCCGCTGGTGTTGAGTGCTGCCGCACTGCCCGAACTCAAAAAAAACCGCGGTGCGATTGTGATGGTGGGTTCGCTGGCGGGTCGAACGCCCATGCAGGGCGCCGCCACCTATGGTGCCACCAAGGCAGGGCTGCGCTCATTTAGTCTCGCGCTTCGCGATGAGTTGGCGGATACGGGTGTTCGTGTCGGCTTGGTGTCTCCAGGGCCTGTCGATACCGGCTTTATTATGGAAGAGATCGATCAGGTAGAAGATATCGTGTTCTCCCAACCCATGAGTACCGCCGAAGAAGTCGCTGACAACGTTTTGAAACTGGCATCCCAAGACATTGCTGAAATTGCCATGCCGAGTTTCAGCGGCTTTCTGACCACTATTAGCTATCTGTTCCCCGGGCTGCGCAGAGGATTGCGGCCGAAACTGTATGAGAAAGGCCGAAAAAACAAGGATAAGTATCGCCAGCGAAATGCGCGTATGAGTTAGATTGAAACGAACTATACTCACTGGTGCACTTCTAAAAATCGAGACAATAATTCAAGGAGGCATCCATGGCCCGATCGATCAAATTCTATTACGATTTTCTCAGCCCCTACTCCTACCTGGCTTCATTACAGTTGCCCGCGATCGCACTGCGGCACGACTGCACCATCGACTACCTGCCGATTTCTGTCTTGCGGCTGATGGAGAAGGTGGGAAATCAGCCCACCACCATACTCTGTGAGGCAAAACTGAGTTACGCACTGCAAGATCTGGGTCGCTGGGCCCAAAAGTATGAAGTTGCTATCACACCTAATCCTCACTTGAACACAATCGATGTTGAGCCCTTGCTGCGCGGCGCAATCGCGGCGGATGATGCGGGATTAACAGAGGCATACAACAAAGCGGTATTCGAAGCCTATTGGGTTGAACAGGCTGCGTTTAGAGATTTGTCTGAACTGAAATCCATACTGGAGAATGCGCAGTTTCCCGGGGCGCAAGAGCTTCTCGAACTCAGTTCAGGGCTGGAAGATAGACTGCATGCGAATATCGCATCGGCTGTTGCGGATGGTGTTTTCGGTGTCCCCAGCTTCGTCTGTGACTCAGGACTCTTCTTTGGTAACGATCGGCTCGACTTTCTTGAGCAGGAGCTTGCAGCATGAGTGGCGAAGAAAAAGTGTGTTTGCTGACCGGGGTCGGCCCCGGCACGGGTGCTGCATTGGCCAAGCGCTTCGCGGCGGGCGGTTATAAGGTGGCGATGCTGGCAAGGGATGCCGATCGCTTAGACAGTTTGGCTGCGGACACTGCAAACACCTATGCATTCCCCTGTGATGTCTCGCAAGAAGATGAGTTGGAGCGCGTGGTGGTTGATGTCACCGATAAACTCGGTAGTGTCCATACGCTGATACACAACGCGGTTAGCGCCAATCTCACTGATTTCATGGATCTACAGGCTGAAGATCTGCGGCGTAACTTTGAGGTCAACACCGTGTCTTTGCTGCGCCTCGCACAGCTCACCGCGCCTGCAATGATGGCGCAAGGCGAGGGAGTTATTCTGGCGACGGGCAATACATCGGCCTACAGAGGCAAGGCGGGCTTTGCAGGATTCGCGCCTACCAAAGCCGCTCAGCGCATTTTGCTTGAGAGCATCGCTCGCGCGGCTGGTCCCAAGGGCATTCACGCAGTGTATGTGGCGATTGATGCGGTAATCGACGTGCCCTGGACGCGAGAGGCTTTCAAAGACAAACCCGATGAATTCTTCTGTAAACCTGATGATATCGCTGAGGAGTGTTTCAATATCGCCCATCAGCGAAAGTCCACCTGGTCATCAGATGTGGTGATTAGACCTTATTGTGAGCCATGGTAGGGTCGCTTGGTTTGATTTAGTTTGGCAATAGCGGTTCGCGAATGCCGATTCATGTGCTCGCGTCTAAGATCAGTCAGAACGACAATCAAGCGCTCTCCGTATCCAGCCTTTTTACGTCTGGGTTGCGAAATAACAGCGCCATAAATACCAGCGCAAGAATCCCGCATACGATTCCCAGAATAAAAGGCATACGCAAATCAATTGCCATGAGTGACCCGCTTACCGCCGTCACGGTCCCGGAACCGAGTGCGTAGATGGCCACTGTTAAACCCATCACCCAGCCTTGTTCAGACGGACCAACGCTGCCAGAAAACAGCGATAGCATGGTTGGGTACATTACCGCAAAGGCGATGGTAATTGGGATAACCAGCACGTAGGACAGGTTCTCTATTGGGTTGATCATGAAAACGAAGATACCTAGCGCCATTGCGGCGATAGATACATAGAGCAGGCTGAACTTGCTAAAGCGTTTGTGCAGAGGCGCGGTCAAATAGGCGCTACCAAACGCCATTGATGCGCCGAAGACCACCAGGGCCATACTGTTCTGGAGTGTGTTGAATTTAAATTTCGTGAAAAGGTAGGTATCCAGAAAAAAGAAAAACGCGTTAAGGCACATAAGTGAAAACAACAAGACTACGCAAAGCCTTAGGACAGTTGGATGCGATCGCACCCGCCATAGGTTGGCAAAGACATCAGTGATGCCAAAATCGATTTTTCTTTTTTGGAATTCCGGCTCAGAAAAGAAGAATAGGACCAGTACCATGTTCAGCAAAACAAGACCGATGGCAACATAGAAAGGCAGTTGCAGGGACGCGAATGAGCCCAGCAGGGCGCCGTCGCTCAACAGCCCCGAAATTAGCGGGCCACCCAGCAGTCCAAGGGCGGATGCTGCCACAATCATCCCCAAATTCTTGGACTTCTCTTGATCATCTTTGCTGATATCGATCAGCGCTGCCTGCGCAATAGGCTGATTCGCGGTGGTGAACCCGGAGATTGCGCGCCCCAGAGCGAGCAGCCAGTAGCTCGAGATCGTCAGCGCAATGACGGTGAGCACGTAACCGAGAAGCGCGCCGATCAGGCAAATCATGATGCCCTGTTTGCGACCGATATAATCCGAGACTTTGGCGATGAAGGCCGCGCCAAGAAAGTAGAAGAGAAAAAAGATCGCAATGATCAACCCGTAGTCGAACTGCCGCGTCGCAGTCGGCGTATCTTTGGGTAGAAATGTCTGCTGCGGATCGAGCAGCACCGTATTGAAAATGGGCACGATCAAGCCGAAGCCCATGACGTCGATGAATACCAGCAGCAAGAGGGAAAAGCGTGAAAGGCTCATAGCAAATCTCCAGACTAGATTTGATAGAAGGGCGCTGCTTCGAAGTCTTTCTGTAACCTTCTCGCTAGCCCCGCCATTTGTCCGCCAGAACGCATTACCATCAGCGTGAAGAAAGCAACTTTTTGGGAAAGACTGTGTGGGTCAGGTCCGGCCAGATTGCCACCCATACGAGTCTTCAAGTCTATTCCTAGCAAACACAAAGTCGACATGGCGGACCTCCACTGTGCAAATGTCTAAGCTTTTTTATGGCTACTCTCTTTGTTTGGGCCGCGACAACGAGTATTGACAGCTAGGAATCTCTTTGCTCGTCACACTTAGCCTTGTTGAAATCGATCCGGCAGTTGCGTCCGCAGATAACATTTCCGAAGACGTCCGCGACACAGTTTTCTCGCTTATTGCTGGCGCACTTCACGGTGTTCCCCGATTTTGCGCAGCCATAGCCACAGGCAATCGAGCCAAAATCTGTCGCCATGCAGTGTTGGTCGGGCGTGGGCGCACATTGAACACTGGTGATTGCCTCGACACAGTTGTAGCCGCAGATCTCCTTGCCGAAAGAGTTGTAACAGCGGTATCCCTTGTTGCGACCTGCCGTTTTGGCCGCATTTTCAAGGCCAAACTTGTAACCATCGCGATAAGCCGCATTCAGGGCAGTGTGCTGCTCGGGGCAGCTATAGCGGCTGCCGTAATTTGGGATCATATCGCTGCCTTGTTTACCGGCGTTAACACCGGCAGCGTGTGCCGCATCTGTATTGCAGTTTCGAGCGATACTGTCAGTCCGCATGGTCTCGCACCCGGCGAGAGCGAGTAGCAATATCAAAGCCGCTAACGGCCTGGCGTAGAAGTATAAGATGCAGGGTACACGGGCTTGCATTGCTGTTACTCCCTGGCGCCGGGTCAGCATCCTTACTGCCCCGTTCTAATTATTGGCTCTTAGCGAGTCTACTATGAAAGGGCATGAGATTTTAAGGTTGACGCAGAAGAGTGACAGAAGTCGCATGGCACCCGATCACATCACCTGCGACCATGGCCAGGATCGCTTGCTCACCCCTTCCCAGGGAGAGCAGCATGCTATCGCGTGCTTAATCAAACTGCCGCCTGAGGCGGCAGTTTTTCCTTACCCGTTCTGACAGAAAGACATCCAGTGCGCGCCATCTGGCAAATACCGCGCCCTGCAGTGCATTTAGTGCGCCAACTTTGCCTTAAAGCGTTTCGTCAGCGGGCTGAATGGCTTGTGTACTTCGCGCTCGCCAACGAGGTTGCGGGCAAGGCCTACTTGGCCGGCTCGAATAGCTGATTCGATCAGCGTTTGCGATAGGATATCGCGTTGCGCATTGCTGCCACCGAAGCGGGCGGCATGGCCTCTAATGGGCAGCAGGGCATCAACCGCATCGTTGTAACGCTGCTCCGCGAAGGCAATCATCCCGCAGGCGGCCGGCACGCCAACGTACTCCGCCATCATTCCTGTCAGTCTGGGATTGGATTCGACGGCCAGGCGCAAATCGTCGAGCACGGTGCGAGCTTCCTGTAATCGATTTGCACCGACCAGCGCGATGATCGCGTGCAGATCGTTGAATGCGTAGTAGCCGTTTTCGCTAGGAGTCTTGTTCGCCCAAAATTCTGCGATCTTGTTCCAGCGCTCGCGGACGTCCACATCCTGCAGTTGTAGCCGCCATAGCAGCGCTGATGCATCACACATTTCTAGTGAGACTTCGGTATCACCCGGTAGAATCTGCTCATCGTACAGTTTGATGGCAGTCGCAAAGTCCTCCTGCTCCATATAAAACAGTGCGAGATGCCACCAGTTGTGGAATGCGAAGCCGCTATCCGGCGCCCAGTCGTCGACGCGATGGCGCAGAAATCGCTGGCCTTCTTCGTACCGGTTTTGCATTTCCATGACGTGTGCCACCGCGTGTACGCTCCAGCCGTCTCGCGGATTTATAGAGAGCGCCTGCAGTGCGGTGTTCTCGGCGCGCTCAAACTGGTTGCACTCCTCAAGTCCAAAGGCCTGCATGCCAAGAATGAAGGAGTAACCCGGTGTCGATTCATCCCAACTGCCTATGACGCGGCCAACGCGGTCTCTAAGGTTAGTGGCGTCGCCGAGATAAAAGTCGGTCAAATGACCGAGCTGAATAGCCATGGCATCCCGTGGGTACTGGCCCAGCACCTGATCCCAGGTCACGCAGGCCTGATCCCAGCGGCCTTCCATCCAGTGACGTGCGGCGGCAGTGAGTGCTTTTTCGCGATCGTTTGATTTGTGCGCAAGCGCCTCCGCCGCTTCGATGCTCTCGCGCACCATGGGCAGATACTCTCGCTCGGATGTCATCAACATCGCGCAAGCGTTGAAGATATGGCCCATAACGAACTCAGGCTCGCGCTCCAATGCTCTGGCAAGCGTTTCTGTAGGGTCACCGAAATAACTCTGAAACTGATAGAGGGCAGTCTCAAAATCGTCCATTGTTTCTGGCAGACACGCCGACATAGGATTGCCGCGGGCATCCTGCTGTATGGCTTTATTTATCATGAAGTTTCTCCTGTTTTCTTGAAGGATACAGGGCAATCTGATTCTGTCAGAACGGGCCTCGATCCGGTGGGGAGATTCTAGGGGCAGTATTCACTGATTGCAGTGGACTGGCGGTATTGAAATGTCGAAGTTGTTTTTATTGTTTATTATCAACCGGTTGGCGAGTAATATCGGAGTGTGATGACCAGCTTGGCGTTTTCAGGAAAGAAAACACTGCACCGCTGGTATAGCTAACGAGTGTGATATGGCCACAACCCGATCCAATAGTAGCCGCGAACGCATCCTGGAATGCGCCGAAGCCGTGATCCTAAATAAAGGCTTCACGGGTACGTCCATCGACGACATTATCGACAAGGCATCGATAACAAAGGGCGGCTTTTTCTATCACTTCGATGGCAAAACGGGCCTGGCGGAGGCGTTAGTAGAGCGCTTCCTCGTGCAAGATACCCAAATCTTTCTTGATCTATTTGAAGAAGCGGATGAGCTGACCGAAGATCCCCTGCATCGACTGCTGATCTTTCTGAAGTTGCTCGCGCAAAAATTCGGCAATATGCCGGAAACGCACCCCGGTTGCCTGGTTGCCAGTTTCACCTATGACAGCATTCATTTTAACGAGCGCGTGCGGAAGTTGATTAGCACCGGGCTTTACAACTGGCGCGAGTTGATCATGGAGCAGCTGCGAGAAATTGATGCGCAGTACACAATGAATCCCGCTATCTCGCACGAAACCCTGGCCGACATGTTCACAGTGGTTATTGAGGGCGGCATCGTGTTGGCTCGCAACCTCGATCAAAACCAGTTACTTGCTGACCAGATTCTGGCCTATCGCTCCTATGTGCGCATGCTGTATGGCGCGAGTTGATCTATAGCGCCATTTAATGAGAGGTGTTTCCACCTCGCGAACTTGTAGTCGTTTGGCGTTCTCCAATCTAACCTGGCGCCGCAGCTTTCTTATTCTGCTGTCCTAATCGCTCTGCCCGAAAAGGATTGAGTGCCAACGAACACGAATAATCATTCGAACAGAGCGTGACCTCTGCGTCGATTTACGGGACTGAATAGGGCTTCTTCGCGGTGTAAATGTTCGAAATTCTACTTTATAATATTTTATAATACTGAAAAGTACTTTATTGACGGATATTGATAAAATGGAAACTGACAAGGACGTGAGCCCAAAGCTCACGCTTTTTACCGCGACAGAAGTGGCCGACATCCTGAAGATGAATGTGCAAGTGGTTGCCAGAAAGCTGAGCTCGGGTGAGCTTGAGGGTTACAAGTTAGGTAAAGAGTGGCGGGTCTCGGAACCGCAATTGCTTGGCTACCTGGAAAAGCATAAAAATAGCAAGGTCAGGCTGTCTCAGGCTGAAAAGACCGTGGAGACATTCTTCGAAGATGGAAAACTGAAGGAGATCCCAGCAGCGCGCGGCAAACGAGAGCACATCCTGCGTCATCTGGTGTCGCAACTGGATGAGACGACCATTTATACAGAGAAAGAAATCAATGCTTTCATCCGCAAATATCACACTGATGTTTGCACAATCAGGCGAGAGTTCATTGGCCACAAGCTGATGGTCAGAAAGGATGGAAAATATAAAAGAGTCTCCTGGAACAACTGAGGACAGACTGTACCGGGGGCTCTTGTCTATGTAGGGCAATTCGCTCTGTCGTTAACAGTACGCTGGTAGCCGCGACCGCCCGCCACTGTCAGCAGTGCCGAAAGCACTCGGGTCACTATCCACAAGGATACTTCGCTATCGCATAGCGCTCTCCCTGAGCATGTATCGCAAGCGCGAGCCAGTAGCCGGCTACGGGTCGAGTACTATGAAGCGCCCAATCTTCTGCGACTTCTGCGCTGCCATCTTTGAAGGCGAGGTCAATTCGCTCTGGGTCTGAATCGATTCCAAGACTGAAGTTGTCCATGCCGCCGCTGATACCATCTCCGCGTGCCTTCAAGAACGCTTCTTTCAAGGTCCAGTATTGAAAGAAGCGGGACTGCAGATCAGCCCCGTGTGCCTGCCTTAGATCTTCATACTCTCTGTTTGCAAATCGACTCTTGGCAATCGCCAGGGCGTTGACCTGTCGACGTTCATATTCGATATCTACGCCTACCTGCGCGTTCCAGCAAAGGGCGAACGCGGCATAGTCGCCGCTGTGGCTGTAATTAAAAAACAGTTCGCCGGCCGCTAGCAGGGGTTTGCCGTGATCCCCCTCGACAAACTCCAGCGCTTCCGGGGGACGCTGCAGCACGTCGGCGAGTAGGCGGCGTATTGTTCCGCGGCAGACCAGATCGCGTCGCCTCATGCCCTCATTAGCGTAACGCTGGTTGCGCTGCAATTCATTTTCACTTAGCGTGCCGCGAAGCTGTAGCAGCTCTTTATCGGAAACTTCGTCATGGCGGAGCACGTAGAGGGAGACTTCGTTTTTTTCAAGCGTATGAGCTCTGGGCAAAGACATAGGCACGTGTGGCTAAGCATTTGGCGTGTTAACGCTAGCGATCTTTGACTCTATCACAGAGGCCGAAGCCAGGCGTCTTTATGATCTCGCGGAACCATGTCTGTTGGTAATCAATCTATGCGGCCATCACTAACCTTGTTTGTCGAGTCTAGGATGGAACACAATCATCTTATTGCTCAATTGCGAAGAAATAGACTGCTTTAACGGTTCGGATGAGATGGTGCTTTCATTAGCTGGAAGACAATATGATTGGGTCGATCAGCGCTGTCATCTCGACAAGACTGCTATTACCTCCGTCTCACACAGCAGCTCAGGCCGACATACTGGAGCCTCGACTAACACATGCGGGAAGTTCTCGTAACCGGCGTCGCGCAACTTGTTTCGCACGAGCTCCGCATCCTCTGGTCGCTTCACATAGGTCATTGCGGACACGACATCGCTAAAATTTGCACCCTGCCCCTTAAGCAAGGCGGCCACGTTGAGTAGCATGCGGTCGACCTGGGCGTTGATATCATTCAGATGTACCGTGGCCCCGGATTCATCAAGACTTGCGGTACCGGAAACGAAAAGCGACGTCTTGTTTGACTCTTCAACGCGCATGCCTCGCGAAAAGTCAGAGCCGTAATCGGGGGCTTCGTTGAGGGTGGGTGTTGTCATTACGGTGCGTAAGCTATCCCGTTGTGCGTGTAGCGCATAGATGCCGAGGCAGAGATCTGCATGCGCTGGTGCAAGGGGGGCGCCAATACCGGTGCTTGCAGGAATAGGATCAATCTTCCTGGCCTGAAAAAACTCGCGTCTGGCCTTATTAAAGCCGGCGTAGTCTCGCTCCATGTCGCTCAAATAAATCCAGGTACGCATAACGTCGCTGAATGTCATTTCAGCCTGTTGTAGCAAATGCTCCGCTGCCTCAAACATGCCGTGGGTTTGCACATATGCATTGCCGGGAGGGCCATAGATACCACCGGCATAGAAACGATTCTCAGCCTCAAAGCTGACTTTCATGCCATGCGGAGAGGAGAGCGTGTCGCGACTGTAGTTCGCAGACGGATTCACTCGGGTCAGCGCCGCCGTAGTGCTTTTTGGCATCACGGCATGAGCAAGAATTTCCAGATAGGCCGTGGACCCCAGGGGAGTCTGCTCTACCTCTGTGCTGGCCACGCCCGCTTCAACGTCTGTATCGAAAGCATGCAGTGCCCGGGTCTTTCCCTGATGCACCTTCACGATGTTGGACTTAATGTCCTTGACGAACAGCGTTTCCGAAACTAGTGAGCCAAAGTCGCCACCTTCCTTGTGTAGCGTTTCGATAATCGCATGATAGGCAGACTCTGCCTGCTCCTCTGGACTCTTCAGTTTGGCGTGGGGCTGACAGCTAAAGAACAGCTCCAGTGCGTCTGGTCCAACAACACGTCGCAGCGCAATGGTGCAGTGATTGCGCTCAGCGATTTCAACGGGTGAGAGAGTAGTTAACACGGTAGTTCTAACCAACAATGCATAAAAAACCCCTGGCCGCCAGTGCGACCAGGGGATTATGTCACAGAGTATCTGGTGCTAGCAGCCGTCCGTCGGCAGTTCGCCGTCCGGCTCGGAGGATACGAAGGTGAAGTCATCCGGTGGCCGGTTGTTGCGCTTGAAACAGTTACCGGTGGAGCCGTCACCGAAATCAAAGTAGGTGAAGTCGCCCGCCAAGAACTCTAGTCCGGGAGTGGATGGAGCTTGTGCGTTATCGTAAACCTCGTTGGCAGCAACTAAGTTGTTGTTCGCCGCCGGGTCTGTCACCGGCGGGTCATTCTCACAGTTACGACTTGGATCGCCGGTGGCTACCGCCGTACACCAGCCGAGAATACCAATTCCGACGAAGTCGTTGCCGCGTACCACGTTCTTGGAAACATTATGGTCAGACACACCCAACAGCAGAATTCCCACGCCTGCCGGTAAGCCCTCCTGGAATGTGCCGGGTGGCGCTGGAGTGGGTGAGCCATTGTTAGCATAAACCGTATTCTGCTGAATCACCCAGTCGGCCATTTCGGGCAGCGGTGGGTTGCCCGCACCGTTGGGGTGGAACAAGCCTATACCCACTGTGTTGCCGTAAATCTCGTTATACCTCACCGTAACATCGTTGGAGACGGTGATTTCAAACCCAATTACGCTGTCGCGCAGGACGTTGCCAAACACGCGTACGTTCTCTGAGCCTGCCACCCACATCGCGGTATCCAGCGAACCGTAGGACACGTTGTTTCGCACCAGGCCATTGGCAGACAGCGTCGGGTAGATGCCGTTGTTCAGGTTGTTGGCCGACTCATTGTTTGAAAACTCAAAACCGTCAACCCAGCGGGTTTGGATGCCGTTTACGGGAAAGCCATCGACGACAAAGCCGCGAATATAGAATTGTTGCAGATCGGTAAGCGAGCCCCCCATCGCCTCCGCGCATTCTTCCCGGTTCATGTCGTATTCACAGCCTGGGGGTGCAGCAAGAATACCCGTTTCTTGATCGCCCGTGGCGATAATGCGAACCCGCTCCATAGTGCCGTCATCTGCGGGCCTGCTCTTGCCGACCAGGCGCAGATTATCGGTTGCGATTCGTAGGCCATATCGGCTGGAAGGGTCTTCCTGATAATCGCCTGGTTCAACCAGAATGGTATCGCCCGGCTGGGCAACGTCGATGGCATCCTGTATGGATTCACCAGGGAATACGCGATGAACCGCTGCGTTCGCGGCAGAGGTAGCCGCGAGTAGCGCTGCCGCCGCCAAAATCGTTAGGGGGTGCTTTCGCATTTTGTGAACTCCGAACTCAAATTGAGCTTTTTGTATCATTCTTTTTTATCACCGTGGCTACGGCATCGTTGTTATAGGTCGCCACAATGTTCGCGAGCGCGACCAAAGAGTGGTACTAGCGCCCAACGTGAGGTTATATCCAGATTCGACTACCTTGTCAAACTGGTGGCACTGATGCTGCCAGGTTATGAGTAGAAGGCTAAAAATCGATACCGATTTAGGGCTAGATTGACTTCACTGCATTGATCACACACACTCCGCGAGCTTAAATAATCAGGGCTTTTCGAGCGGAGGTTTCACATCAGTATTGTCCAGAAAACTCACTCTATAGCTGTTGTAGACGTCGCCGGGAGAAGACAGCGGCCCGGCTCAGAGGTGCTGCCAAGAATGCGCTATCTGATTTTGGGTCTGATTGTTGTGCTTGCGGGCTGCGAACAGCAAGTCAGCCGAGCGCCACTGGCGTTTCCCGCCGCTGCCTCAGGTCTCCTGGAAATTGCATATCCACTGGATGAGACCCTATTCCCACCCGATATTGCACCACCGACCGTGATTTGGGCAGATGAAACTGAGGGCGTTCAGCAGTGGCAGGTGATGCTGCAATTTGCAGACGGAACAGCGCAGTCGTATGCCAAGGTGTTTGAACCACTATGGCAGCCCTCGGTGACTGAGTGGGAAGTGATAAAGCAGCGCTCCACCCATGAAGACGCTCGCTTGGGGATATTGGGTCTCGATCAGTCCGGGCAATCACTGTCCTCCGCTATTATCAGCGTCAGCACCTCCACCGACCCGGTCGTGGATTCCATTTTTTATCGCGAAGTACCCCTGCCATTCATTTCAGCGGTACAGGATCCTTCGCGTATTCGCTGGCGCTTTGGGTCAGTGGACTCCATAGAGCAACCGCCCATCGTGCTGGAGGATTTGCCTGTCTGTGGCAATTGCCATTCTTTTTCGGGTGACGGTTCGGTACTGGGTCTGGATGTGGACTACGGCAACGATAAAGGCGGCTACGCCATTTTGCCTGTGTCTGAGCAGATGGTGCTGAATGACGAAAAAATCATTACCTGGAGCGACTACGAAAAGGATGACGGTGAGGCGACCTTTGGCCTGCTTTCGCAGGTGTCTCCTGACGGTCGCTATGTGATCAGTACCGTCAAGGACAGGGCGGTGTTTGTTGCAACGCCCGGCATTGAGTTTTCACAGCTGTTCTTTCCTATCAAAGGCATACTCGTTGTTTACGATACGCAAACCGGCACCTATACGCCGCTGCCGGGCGCGGATGACCCGGAGTACGTCCAAAGTAACCCGACCTGGAGCCCCGACGGTCAATGGGTGGTGTTTGCGCGCACGAAAGCCTATGAAAAGGCATCCATAGCTAACGCCAGCACAATCCTGCTGGACGAGAACGATGTGCCGGAGTTCATTGAAGACCAGGAGCCCTTCAAGTTCGATTTGTATCGTGTGCCATTCAATGAAGGCCGTGGTGGTGTTGCCGAACCTATCGAGGGCGCTTCACATAACGGCATGAGTAACTTCTTCGCCAAGTTCTCACCCGATGGCAAATGGATCGTATTTACTCAGGCCGAGAACTACATGCTGTTAATGCCCGATAGCGAGCTCTACATCATTCCCGCAGAGGGCGGTGGGGCCCGCCGCCTGTTGGCCAATACGCCGCGAATGAATTCCTGGCACAGCTTTTCCTCCAACGGCCGCTGGTTGGTCTTCTCTTCAAAAGCGAATACGCCTTATACCCAGCTGTTTCTCACGCACATAGATGAGGAAGGCAACTCCACTCCGCCCGTGGTGCTGGATCGTTTTACCGGTACCTATGGCGCAGCGAACATACCTGAGTTTGTGCCGCTACCCGCTGCGGCGATTGCGCAGATCAAGGAGCAGTTTCTGGATGCCTACTCTTTCCTGCGCGCGGGTATGGCTAACGAACGCACGGGCAACTACCCGGCTGCAGTGGCGGCCTACGAGCGCGGACTGTCTGTGGAACCTGAAAATGTCGAGCTGTTGAATGCGAAGGGTTTCGCCTTGTTTCAACAGGGCAAAAGTGACGAGGCGGTAGTCTCGCTGGAAAAAGCGCTTACAGTCGATCCCGATCACTGGAAGGCCCATAACAATATGGCGCTTGCCTCGATCGATATCGGCGAGTTGGAACTGGCCGAGGCGCACTATCGTGAATCGCTCGCCATCGAGCCGCAGCCTGCGATTTATAATGATCTCGGCTTTGTGCTCGAGCGCCAGGGCCTGCCGGGTGAGGCCTCGGATGCCTATCGCAAAGCACTGGAAATGGACCCTGAATCGGCCGTCGCGCAGTACAATCTTGCCTCGACGTTGGCGCGCAGCGGTGAATTCGAGGAGGCCGAGACTCACTTTCGCGAAGTTCTCGAAAAGCAACCCAGCACCCAGGCGTACACCGGCTTGGGTTTTGTGCTGTGGCAGCTGGGCCAAGCGGATGAGTCCGCCGCCAGCCTGCGCAACGCTATTTCTCTTGACCCGACCAACGCCTCCGCCTACGACTCCCTGGGCAGCGTACTTATCCAACAGGGTAAGCTGGACGAAGCTGAAGCCAACTACGCCAGGCTGATTGAACACGCGCCTAGCGCCGCCGCCCATCGTGAGCGCGCGGGCGTGCTATCAAGGCTGGGCCGCATGGATGAGGCAAGAGAGGAGCTGAGAAGAGCAGCCATTATGGAGCAGAGTCAGAAGACAGGTGCCGGTTAGTGTTGCACCTCCTTAAGGAGGTGTTCATCAAGCGCTGGTTAGCGTATCGCGCTTGATAAGATAAGCTCGAGCATGTGAGTCTAAGACCTTGATTGAAAAGCGCTCTCCACACTTTAGACCTAGTGAGTGTCTAGCTGTTCGTCTCAAGCACTTTCATACTAGCAATCGATGAACAGTCTTGATCCAGAAGGACGTCCACTGCGCTAGACAGGCTTCTTTGCGTTGGGCGACTAATGGCACTTTCGGCGGTTGATTATCGCGGCTTGCCTAAACACTGGCGATGACTTCGCTATCTTCTTTTAGAAAGGCTGATCGTTCTGTGCCGATATTAATCACACTCCTGCTGTTGATACCGCTAATCGCTGGCTGCGGTGTCACGGAACCCGATGAACGCTATTGGCGCATGCACGTTATCGACGACAGTCTGTCCGGTGCCGATGGAGTAGATTTATTCGATATCGACGGGGATGGCGATAAGGATGCGATCGTCGTGTGGGAAGAGAGCGGCGAACTGATGCTGTATGAAAACCCGGGTGCGGATCGGGTGCACGATGCTTGGGGGCGTACCTCACTCAGTGGCGGCCTTGAGGTCGGCAAAATAGAGGACGCCCGTGTCGCAGATTTCGATGCTGACGGGCTAGCGGATGCTGTCGTCAGCGCCACCGAAAAGCGCAGTCGCCGCGTGGGCGTTCACTGGCTCAACGAAGGCAGTCGGCCTCATCATGAAGAAGCATGGCGGGGTACCTGGCTTGAGACGTCGCCACCGCATCTCTATTTGAAAGTAGCGATTGGCCAGATTGATGGCATTGGCGCTGACGATATCGTCGCAGGGTCGAAAGCAGATGGTGAGCCAGGCGCATTGGTGTGGTTCCAAGCCCCTGCGAATGTGGGTCCAGAGTCGGCTAACGAGTGGCGCGCCCATGTCATCGACGAAATCGATTGGATAGATAGTGTGGTTGTCGTCGATATCAATGAGGACGGTCATCAGGACATACTGATGAACTACACAGACAATCTGGTCTGGTACGAAAATGTGCCCGCGACAAACTCAGAAGGTCAGCAGGCACCCAGCTGGATTAAGCATCTGATCAGTGATTCCACGAAAGCGTATTTCGCAGCATGCCAGGTTAACGCGGATGACGCAGCTGGTAGTCTTTTGGTCGTCGGCGCTGATATCGCTGATACTGAGGCGGGAGATGTGGTGCTCTACCTCGTTGCGAAGCAGCTGGATGCTGTGGGCAACTGGAATGGCCAATGGCTGCAGCGGGAGGTGAGATCGCGACAGGCAGTGCCGCGAGACGAGGGTGAAACCGACTATCAGATAAAGAGCATTGTCTGCGCCAATCTCGATGATGACGAGCGCCCGGACATCGTCATATCCACCAGCGGTTACGGGCACGGTGTTTTCGCCCTGATGAACCTGGACGATGTTTTAGAGAGCCAAACACTCGATCTGCAGGTGATTTCTGCTGCCTGGAACAATTCTCACAAAGGGATCAAACACGACAATGTGTTGCTGGTGGATCTAGATGGCGATGGTGATCTGGACATCATCACCACTGAAGAAAACGGGTCATCCGGGTTTTGGCACAGCTTTTTGCCCGGCGTAAGTAGTCGAGGCCTTGGTCTGATCTGGTTTGAAAATCCGGGGTCCGCGTCAGAGGATTAATGGCCAAGGCACGCCCAAAGAACTTACTTTTGGTATTTCAGATGACAGGACGCGGAGGCCTAGGCAGAGGCCTTGTTGTGCTTCCTGAATGCCGTTTCTTCAAAGAAAAATAGTGTAATGAACGACAGCAGCGCCATCACGGTTACGTACCATGCAAAAAAAGTGGGGTTATTGCTGGTGCCGACCAGCCAGGTCGCGATCATGGGAGCTGTTCCACCGAATAGACCAAAGGAGACGTTGTAACCCAGTCCAACTGCCGTGACTCGGACATGGCTTGGAAATAGTTCTGTCAAAGTCGCGGGCAGTGGAGCCATGAAGAGGGCCATAAAAACCGAATAGACTAACTGACCTGCGAGAATGTAAACGGCATTTGCGTGTGACATCGCCCAGGCCAGAGGATGCGCCAACAGCACTAGTGCGCCAAAGCCTATGAACATGAGTGGTTTGCGCCCCACTCTGTCAGACAGTATGGCAAAGAAGGGTACCAACACGATTAGCGCTAACATACCTATTGAATTGATAGTCATGGCCTCGGCGTGGCTCTCTCCGATGTCAGCAACAAGCCAACCCGTGATATAGACGTAGCCTGTATAGAGCAGCACGGCGAATCCGGAATTAAGAAAGATAACGATCAGCAGCGGGCGCCAATGTTTGCTGATCGCCTCAGAGAATGGGAACTTGATCGGAGTAGATACTGCCTGGGCACTGACACCGCTTCGTATATAGTAAGAGGTGACGGCGACGAAAACCCCGCAAAAGAATGGGATGCGCCAACCCCATGATTGCAGGTCTTCGTCAGACATGGTGGCGCTGAGGCCCGCTCCCACAAGGGAGCCCAGCAGGATGCCAGCGTTTGCGCCAAACAGGGCCCAACTGGCGAAATAGCCCCGCCGCGACTGAGGGGCACTCTCTGCAAGATAGACAATAGAGGTCGTGTACTCACCACCGACTGCAATGCCCTGAGCCATACGCAAGAGCACAAGCAAGATGCCGGCCCAAATCCCTACCTCCTGCTCGGTCGGCATGAAGCTTATACAAAGCGATGGGATAGCCATGAGTGCGACAGAGGCCAGCAGTGCTCGCTTGCGACCGATCGTATCGGCTATGTGGCCGAATAACATGGCACCTATGGGTCGCATCAAAAACCCTGCTGCGAATGCACCATAGGCGGCAATCAGTGAGAGGACAGCGTTATCTGAGGGGAAAAAGAGTCGTGCGACAATGGGTGCGAAAAAGCCGTAGACGGCGAAGTCATACCATTCCATGACGTTACCCGAGATTCCCGCTGCCAGTGTTCGGCGTCGGGCTGTACGCTTGGTTTCTTTCTCGGTCATGGGACTCAGCAGTTCTCAGCGAGCTGCAAAAATAGAATTTCGAAAGCCGAGTATATTAGCCAGCGAGGGCACCTCCAAGCGGAGCGCCTCCAAGCAGAGCGCCTCTAAGCGGAGCACGTCCGAGCAGATCGCTTCCAAACATAGCGAGGCTTGAACGGCGATGTCGGCTAGGTTCGCTGGGTGGCGTACTGTTCAAGCCATGCTTTGATATCCCGTTTGCGCGCCGCTGTGGCGTCTCTTGCCCCCCCTGCCACCAGGTCTGAAAGCGGTACTGCGGCAAGTGCCTCGCGATAACCGGCCTCCGCCCGTTGAAAGGAAGCGGCGATGACGCAGGGCCCTCGACATTCTGCCGGTGAAGCACCGCATGGGCCATTGCGGCGCACCTCGGTGCAGCGAAAGCTGGGAGCAGTACCCTCCACCGCAGCGGTTATATCCCAGAGCGATACGGTCTCGGGATCGCGGGAAAGACGATAGCCGCCTGCAACGCCGCGTTGCGCTACCACAATGCCAGCCCGACTCAGCGCTTGCAGTTGCTTGGCCATGTAGGGCGAGGGTACCCCTAAGAAATCGGCCAGGGCATCTCCCGGCAGGGCTTTACCCTGTGGCAGCAGCGCAAGGATTGCGCAGGCGTGTGCGGCCCATTCAACACCCTTGCCTATCTTCATGGGTGACGCCTTTTTCTAGGAGTCACCGTCACTGGATTAGGCGAGCAAACGCGATCGACGAATTGACTGGACATCCTTTGTGCGTATGTCGATATCGTGGTTACTGGCCTCGCGCGCGTAGTAATATGCAAACTCCACTACCGCGCTGTCGCGTTTTTATCAGGGCGACGTATTCTCACGCTTTTCTCACCGCTCAACAGGTTTGCAGACATCAGCCACCCAGTTTTTTGCGCATCGCATTGATGCGATCCCGATTCACTCCGGCATCGGAATATCCAACACGCGAACCAGAGCGCACTTCAACTGCATCGGGTATACGTCGAAACTCCACGTCATCAACGAATCCAAAGGTGTCAGACGTGAATTGCGCAGCGATATAAGAGTCGCTTTGTTGAGTGACGGTGCCACCCATGGACTCAATCATAGCGGGCAGTTTTGTCCAGCTGTCCGCAGGCAGGGGATCGACTCGCTTGTCTTCGGGTGTGCCTGCTTCGCTAGAAACACAATTGGGCGAAGAAGGACAGGGTGCTAACTGCCCGTTGACCAGTCCGGGTGCAGTACCCTCCCTGGATTGTTGGCCGAGATAGGCGAACGCGCCTACGCCTAGAACCAAGAGTACAACGATACCGCTAAGTGCATATTTCATTGCGACATTCCCTTTTTTGTAAATTATGGATATACCTTATCCGTAATTGTCGCGAGGGTAAAGCCCATGAAACAAATTGCTTATGACGGGTGATGAGGCTATTTAACCTGCAATATCCGGTGTGGAATCGATTGAAAACAGGGTCGCGGTGTCTCCAAAGCGATTTATCCAATGGCCATGATGGGATGAGGCCGACTTTGGAATGCTTCAGCAGCGCGGGGACTGACCAGACCACGGTAGCGGTCGTATCGCCTTTTGCTTTTGTTTGCGCGTTGATAACAAAAGCGACGTTTAATTGGCTATGGGTGTCGCTAGCGCCCGCCTCTTATCCACGCCCAAATAGCAAGCGGTATGAATAAGATGTTGAGCGCGCTGGTGTAATTGAATTCGATGCCTAGCGTCATGACATGGGCGTTGCGCTCACCGCTGGGAGTGAGATCGGCAGCAAGAAACACCGCGTCCAGAACCAAAGCGGTGATGACGATACACATAAAGAGTGCCGCACCATAACGCAGCGCGGCGGGCCACCCGTAGTAACTGGCATACACTTTGAGCATGGGCAGGGTAATGATGTCGGCGAGAATAAAAGCCATAACACCGCCGAAAGAAATACCGCCCGCCCATAGCACCGACGCTAAAACGATGTTCCCCACCGAGCAGACAAAGGCCACAACCGCGATAAGAGGGCCAATTATCGCGTTCCACAGCAGCACGCCCCAACCCGGATGATGGCCGTCTTCGGGTGTCATAAACAGCGTGCTCCACCACTCTGTGGGTACTGTCACGGACAGTATGGCCGCAATCACCAGCCCAATAAGAATGTCTTTGCCGACCATGCCGACTTCCATTCGAAAACTACGGCATATTTTTTGCAGTCTATGGTCGCCTTTACTGGCGCTGTGATGCGCGCCACATCCGCCCTCCATTGCACTCCCGCAGCTGCCCTCCATTGCGCTGCCACATCCTCCCTCCATCGATGCGCCGCAGCCACCTTCCATATTCTTATGTTGCTCCATTTGTTTAAGCTGCATCCACATGCTGTGTGCGCGCTTCGTATTGATAAGCACCGGCATAAATACGCTGATAAGGAGCACCAGCACCAGCCCGCCGATGAGCTCACCGACGACGAACTGCCAACCCATGAGAATCCATATCACCAACATGATCTCCAACACCAGATTGGTCGATGCCACCAGAAAGGCACTGCTCACGGGTAGGCTCGCGCCTTTTTCAAAAAGGGACTTACTCATGGAAGCGGCGGCGTAGGAACAAGACGATGATACCGCGCCAAACAAGGTAGCCAGAGATAAACTGCGAGGTGTAGTTTTACCCAGCTGCTTTTGCACCGTCTCGGTGGGTACCAGCGCTTGGATTGATGCCGACAGCAGGAATCCCAGGCATAGCGCCCAGGCCACATTCCAGATCATAGTCAAAATACTGAGGGGAATGTCGACGATCCAGTTCAATGTCGTGGTCTCGCGTTAGCCGGTGATTACAGGGTAGGCACCTGGAGCACGATTTTCCATCTAAGTTTGTTGTAGAGGTCATGCTGGACCGACCGAACTCACGTCGTGGATCTAGCAGCTAACGTTGTCGGTAGCAGGCCGAGATAAAGTCGACAATAGCGGCTTAAGCCACTGCTCACTCAATACTGGTTTGCCAATTAACGAGCCCACAAAATATAAACTGTTTCAGCTGGTCCAGCGGTAGGCCTCAGCAGATAAGCCTTCGCCTAATCTGGAGCAATCTGCTTACCCCTTGCCTCAGATTTTTCCCATACCCGCAGATAAGCCTCTGCCGACCTGAACAGTGGCTCTAATTCCGCGTCAGTGACACCGTCGCGTCGCACGTCCTCGATCACCTCCGCCACCAGGCCCAGGTGCACCATACCCTCGGTATTGAAGTCCAATATGCGATTGCCCACGACAGGTTGCGTTAAGGTGACGTCACCGCCGTAGGACGTAAACGGATAGGTAATACCCTCGTCAGTTTGTGGTTCGGAACACCGACTGCGTTCGCCAAAACGCGGCAATGGATAGCTCGACAGGCCATTTAGATCGAAGCCGAACCCTTCAGCGGGATAGCCGCCGTTTTCGCGGATGAGCTGAATACGTGCCTGAAAGCTGTCGTCCATGGTGGCGGGTACACCGGGCGTGCGGCAGCGCCCAAGGCTGAGTGTTGACATACCGCCTAGCTGATACAGCTCGCCGTTTTTGTTGCGACCGTGGGTGCCCATGGCTGGATAATCGAAGGCCTGCAGCAATTCGAAAGCACGCTGGTAGGACTTGCGAGGAAAATGATCAATCTCAATGATCATGCCGCGCTTCATCAATTCCATGACAAGGAACTCGCCCAACGTGGTTAGACCAAATCTTTGGCAGTATTCACCCTCTAACTCACCGCCATCCAGCAGGGCAAAACCCGGCAATAAAGTGCCTACTGGATCCTCTTCAATACCGCTCATATCGAAAGGTGGAGGCGCATCGTAGACTTCGCGGGGCATATTTAATCCCGCTAATGGCACGCCTCCTTTGTCGAATGCACTGCTGAATGTCAGTAGCTCCTCTGGGCACCGAATAAAGCTACTGAAATGGCCCGTGTGACCGAAATTGCCGATTGCGACGCGGCGATCGCCGTCTCCGGCGGAGAAGCCATTATCGTATTTATGAACCGGGAATACCGCGCGAATACCTCTGTCGTGATATTCATCGAGCTTGGCGATCACATCGTCAGTTGTGCAGGGTTCAAAGCCATTGAAGGGGACGAGAAAACAGTCGAATAGATCGGAGACTTCCAACCCGAGCACCACCGCAAGCTTACCCGCCAGAATTTCTTCTCGTGCTTCTTCGGGGCTGCGGACGATACGAAACCAGCCCTTTTTGGGCCCGCCCGCTAGTGCATCGATATAGCGCTCCATAGCATAGGTAGCCTCGATGATGCGATCGGCCGATACCATATCGTTGCAGTCGAAGCGCTTTGGCTGTGCGCCCACGCCGACCGCTAACTGGCACAAAAACTGATTGGTTGTCGCGTGTTGTACAACCAACCGCAGCCCGGCCTTGTAAGCGCGCTCGATCCAGGTGTAATACTGCATTTGATGGGTCGCGCTAAACGGCGCATTGGGCCAATCGGTAAACTCGGGATAGCCATCAGTTTGATGATTGTCCTCTGTGAGCTCTCCAGATAGCAGCGCAGGCAGAAGGTCGGCTGTGATGCCTGTATCACCGCCGAATCCAGCGCCTACCAAATCACGACGTCCGTTAACGCCATGAGCCAGCTCGCAATTAGGCAGTGCATGTTCCACGCCCAACGGATGAAAGGGTGCGCCGTGGAACACGCCACCGCCACCAAACGAGAGATTGGTAAAAATATGCGAGTGACTGTCGACAAAACCAAAGACATCGCCGTCTTCAAACTGAGTAACGCTCACCTCACCTTGTGCATCGACTGTTAGCTCTGGAAATTCTGCGCAGCCGGTCTGTTCAATAAAGTCCAGATCCGCCGGGTTTGCACCCAGGGTGCCATCGGCCTGCAGAAAGGCCTCGCTCAGAAGGTGTTGTAGCTGGAAGCGGCCATCCGCAGCGGCGAAAAGCCGCCACTCGCCCTCTGATTGCATGCGGTCAGTAATGATGACTTCGCCGTCGACTAAGCGTGTATCGGAACGCAAGGCATTCTTCGCCGCGACAGCTCCATCCAGGTTGAATAGATAATTGCCAGCGTCGGTATACAGTAGATATTTGCCCAGATCAGAGGGTCGCAATAAGACGCGGTCAGCGCTCTCAATATCGCCGGTTAGAATCGGTAGATCGGTGGTGGGATCGAGAAGAGGGCCAAGCCCAGAGGGCGTCTCGTTGGGACCACCGAATAACACTTCTGTTGCGGCGATATAGTTTTCACCTGCATCCGGTGAGATCGCGATGCAGCTGTTTGCGACTTCGAACACGGTGCTCTCGTTCGGTGGTGTTGGCGCTACAGGCTCGGCCACCATGCCACCATCTCTATTATTGCCACTGTCGCTGCATCCTGCGATTGCAGCAAGTACGATAGCAATAAACGGGGGCCGAATAAGTGTTTTGGTCATGGTGATTATCATTATCTAGAACTTTTCGAAAGTTCTTCTTTGCTGCAGACAGATGGCTTCGCATGGGGCCAGTTGACGACAACCTAGCTTAACGATGTCTCTCAAAATTGCCAGCCACCAGCAAAGGCATTGGCTCAACACCAGAAAACCAAACGGTTTTAAGTTCGAGACGTTTACCTTAGGATTCACATCCTTAGCTCGGTGGTAGGAGTCGAGGCAGGCGCATTCTGGGGTCTATGGTTATATATTCGTACCGATACTCAATAATCCGTTAATGGCATTCGTCTGAGGGCGCTCAGATCACCAGTCAGACTTCGTTAGCTTCTCTGCATGCCGTTGCAAAGATTTAGGCCATCTCGCTTGGTTAGTGTGTAGCGAGAACTGAGAACCATGCTGTAAGCTAAGCCAAGCATGGCAACCGAATCAAGCAACCATCCCACCTGGCCTGAAGCCTACGAAGAGCTTTTGCCTATTCTCTGCGAGCAGTGGCAAGTAGATGGAGAAATCTATCTGAATCGTTTACTGCGAGGCGGCCGTTCCACTGCGGTGGTATGCGCGGTCGATGTCTCCACTCCCACTTTTACGGGACAGGCCATCCTCAAGTTGGAGACTGTGGACGACTCTCAACAGCAGGAGACGCTGGAGGCAGCACTGCATGCCACCGCAATATCAGATTCGCCAGAATATGCCGCCTCCCATCTGCCGCGTGTCTTAAACGTGCTTCATCACGAAGACAAGGTAGCGGTGTTGTCGACGATTGCCGGGCGTGCCTTGGAGTATGCACAGCCCTGGGACAATTGCGCCTTTGACAGACGCTTGGTGATGATCCGACGTATTTCCACTGGTATTTTGGACGACTGGAACGCCCATTATTCACTTTCCGATGGATTGCTATCGCCGCAGGCACTGTTAAGGGATTGGCTTGGCCACCGAATCGAGACCGCATCCGGCGGGCGAATTCGTAGTTTTCTGTCTGAGATCTGTGGCCTGAACACAGACACCGCCTCCATCTCGTTTAACGGTCACTGGTTTCCCAATCCACTGGCATTTATCGATAAAGAAATAGAAGATCCGGATCAACTGCAGTTACGGTCTGTGATTGGGCACACCCACGGCGACTTTCATGGCTTGAATGTACTGGTCGAGGTGGATCACCTTGAAGTACCTAACTATCACCTGATTGATCTTGCTAAATATCAGAGTGAGCAGCATCTATTTTATGACCACGCCTATTTCGAACTAGCCATGCTCATTAACAGTCGTGGTTCGAGTTCTGTTCAATCATTTGAGGCTGTTATCGCGCAGTTGCGCCGCTATCGTCACGAAGAAGAATTGGGTCTTGAGCCGGACGATTACGGCCTATTGGAACTGATCCGTGCTCTGCGAGCGGGTGTGCAGGCTTGGATTGAGCGCCATGAAGCTGATCGCCTCGCCTCTATGGAGAGTCAGCTATTGTTGGCGCGGGTTGCCGCTGGGCTGAACTTCACGCACAAGCGCTTATCTGAGCAAATGCGGCGTGTTGCCTTCTTCTATGCAGCAGCGAATCTCAAAGACTATTTCAAGCTCAACCGGGTTTCATGGCCCAGGAGCGGAGTCGAATTTCACATGGAGGCCGCCACGCAGCCTTCGCACCCAATGCCAGAGGCAAGGGAGACTGTAACGCCTTCGAGCGGCAGCCTAACGGCTTCTGATGGAGTAGCAACAGGTGAGGAACAAGCTGTCTCCGGAGAAGGCTCAACCCTGCAGCATCAGCGCTCAATACAGAGCAAGCCGATCTCACGAACGGTAAGAGCATCACGTTCCGTTTGGCTTTTACGCGTCGCTATTGCCACACCGGGGCTTGCAGCACTGATTGTTCTGGCGATGCTTCTTTTACAGGATAAAGCCCCTAACCAGAGGGCAGAAAGTGAGCCTGCACCTGCGCATGAAGCAATAGCTTCGCCATTGACGCCGCCCACCCTTACTAATCGACGTCAGGATATTGTCGGTCAACGCTCCATTGCAGTCTTGCCTTTTTCTGATGTTGGTGCCGACAGTGATGGTAGCTTCGCTCACGGCTTGACCATTGAGATTATTCACCTACTGAATTCCACTGGTGTTTTTCGTGTACCAGGGTTCAGATCTGCGTTCCAGTTTAAGGATGATTCCGATGACCTGAAGCTGATTGGCGAGAGTCTTGATGTGGAATATGTGCTCGAGGGTTCAGTCGAGCAGGCTAGAGGGGAGGTTAAGATTGAAGCCAAGCTGATTCGCATTGATAACGGCGATGAGGTTTGGAGCGGCAGGTATCGTGAAGAAATAAACGACGTCTTCGTGGCTCAGGAAAAAATTGCCAACGCTATAGGTGACGCGCTCTCTACACCACTGGATATCGATTCTGTACAGTTGGAAGCGAACCGAACTGCGCATCCCCAGGCTTACGAGGCCTTCCTCAAGGGAATTGCACTCTTGGAGCAGCGAGGCACTGCACTGATAGGCTCCATCGCAGCCTTTGAACGAGCAGTCAGCATCGAGCCTGAGTTCGCAGCTGCCTGGGGCGGTTTGTCGATAGCAACGAACATTGCCCCGACCTATCTAAAGCAGGCAAACAATCAACCTGTTGACCCCAATTCGTATTATCAAAAGTCTAAGCGCGCTGCGCTGCGTGCGCTTGAATTAGATCCAAATTTGACCATTGTGCAGCATGCGATTGCTAATGTGTACAACCGCGAACGGCGATGGCTGCTATCTGAACAGGCCTATCTGCGTTCGCTGCAGTTGAACCCGGCGAATCACCGTGCGATGCAGGATTACGGCGGCCTTCTACACACGGTCGGTCGCGAGCTAGATTCTCTGAACTACTTGAATCGTGCAAAAGCACTAGACCCTATTAACGATCTCTATATTTTTATGTCCGCACGCGTCGCCTTTCAGGAAACCGGATCCGAGGATCAGCTCACTATTATCAAGTCGATCTTCCACAAAGCGCCTCCCCTGCGAGAATTGGCTATGCGTATCATCATTGGTGAAGATGCTGAAGATGGCGTACTCGATCAGGCGCAAGAGCTAATTACTGAATGCGCAGACTGTACGTCGATGTTGCGCAATCGGATACTCGATCTGCTGGGCGATTTCAATACTGATTCGGCCGATGAGATATTTGAGCAACACAAGAACGACGTTTTTTTGTCTTACAAATTCATGCACGCCATCGGCGGAATCGACTCTGTTCTTGATTTGTTTGAATATAATGCACTGCAGTCACAGTTTCGTCTGCAGTACTTTACTGTGCCCTGGTTTTTTGTGGATGAGCTAGAATCGAGGAAGCGTTTTCACGACATTGTGCTTGATATGGGGCTCGAGGATTATTGGGTAACCGCAGGCTGGCCCAGCATGTGTCGCTCGGCCGGAAGCGACTTTGTTTGTACCTCCGATACGCGACAGTAGTCGTTTCCCTAGCCTATGGCACTTCAATAGGTGTGAGCTGTACCGCCTCGTTTCGGACAGCACTCTAAGGCGTCTTAATCGAAACCGTCACAAAATCACGCTGGTTTGTGGTTTCTATAGAGATAGTCACACTGGTGAAACTATCGGATGGTAAAATAACGCAGGGCAAAGCGAATATTTAGGTGAATCGACGTATGAAGCGGGAAGAAAAAGCGCAGGCGATTAAGGCGGAGCTCGAGTTTATACAAAATGAGATCGATCGCCGCCATGAAAGAATGGACAACGAAATGGATCGCCTCCGGCAGAGCGAGAAAATCGCGGCCCTGCGGGAGAAGAAGAACGAGCTTAAGTCGCGCCTCGAAAAGCTAGGCATCGACTGACTCCAAGTTAAGCTTCGAGTGGTACGATGTTCTGTTCAAATGAAAGCAGCAATAGCTGAATCAGTGTTCTGCAGAGTAATTGATAGTCTGGCAAATGTTGGCGAGTTCAAACCTTTCTCTCTAGGGCTCATTAGGCGATTGGGTTTCGTCGAGATGCATGTTCACGTTTCTCAGGAACTCTTTATCTGAAACTTTTTTGCTGGCCCAATTCAAGCATTAAGCGAACGTCCTCTGAAATATTCTGCAAGTGCGCTATTTTTAATGTTTCTAGTTCCAGCGCGGGCCAGATAGCGCTGTTTATGATAGCGATGGCGAGTTTATCTATCGCAATCCTAATAGAGATCAAGTTATGCTTCGCCATCTTCCTCTTTCGTTCCGAGAGTCGCAGTGATAACACGTATTGTAATCGCCATCGTGATCATTTTGTGCGTTTCGATTGGTGCCCTGGGGATACTGCTATCTCATACTAGCGATTGCCCGGCGCTGCCGCAGGCAGAGCTTAGCGACGACAAGATGATGGCGGTATTACGTCCCTGCTATGGCTCACCCGACGTTCTTGAATACGTTTTCATCGACGTACCTGAACCTGCCGAAGATGAGGTGTTGGTGAAAGTCGCCGCGGCCAGCGTCAATCCGCTCGACTATCACTTTATGCGCGGCTCGCCTTACATCATGCGATTGATGCTGGGCACCGGTGCGCCCGACAATGCCCGGTTCGGCAGAGACTTTGCAGGTACGGTGGTTGCCACAGGGTCCGAAGTCACGCGCTTTGCACCCGGAGATCGCGTCTTTGGCGGCACGGATGGCGCGTTTGGCGAATATATTACCCGCCCCGAAACTGGCTCGATTGCCCCGATTCCAGAAGGCGTTGGGTTTGAGGACGCGGCAGCAATTCCTATAGCGGGGGTTACCGCGCTGCAGGCTCTGCGAGATCATGGTCAGCTAGAGCCAGGTCAGCGGGTACTAATCAATGGTGCCTCGGGTGGTGTAGGGACCTATGCCGTGCAGATGGCAAAGGCAATGGGCGCCCATGTGACGGCTGTGTGCAGCGGTCGCAATGTAGAATTAGTAAGGTCAATTGGTGCCGACGAGGTCATCAACTACAAGGAAGAGAGCTATCTAGACAGCGGTCAGCCCTTTGATCTCATTGTCGATATGGTGGGTAATCACTCGCCCATGGAGAATCAATCGATACTCACGCCAGAGGGCAAGCTGGTGATTGTCGGTGGTGATAAAGGCAATTGGATTGCGCCTTTTGTTGTGCCTATCCAAGCCTTGGTGAGCAATCAATTCGTCGATCAGGAGCTGAAATCGTTTACGGCAGTGATGGACTCTGACGATCTTGTCGCGGTTGCCAATATGGTCGCAGATGGCGAAGTTGTTACCGTGGTGGATAGCCAATATCCACTGAGCGATACAGCCCAGGCAATGCGCCGATCCGAGAGCCGGCGCGCGCGTGGAAAAATCATCATAGAGGTTGAAGAGGCCGATTAGCTAAGCAATCCTTAACTCATTCCGATGGCGTTACTGGGAGCACAGGATCATTGGGCTTGAGTTACTCGCTCAGTTTAAACGTCAGCTAGCGCTCCGTCAGTTTTGCCAATCTAACTCTGTCAGCGCGGTCAATTGGCGTCGCAGTCGCTGGTTTTCTTCGCGCAATCCCTGCAGATTATCGATTAACTCCATCGCAAGAGCTACCGCAGGCCAGTCTAACTCTAGATCACTTTGCAGGCGGCAGGCACGATGTATGAGGCACACCATATCGGTTTCAAACCGCCATTGCTCGGGTTTGTCTCCTAGCGGCTCGACAATGCCACATTCGACGATAGCGATCACCGATTCCACGCTCAGATGCGCGCTTTCACTGATCTCGGTTAGGGTAAGAATATAGCGGGTTTCACTCATGATGCTTGCCCCCAATTTTCGCGTGCATCGAAGCTGGATACTTCGGCCAGCTCGCGCCAGAGTTTTGCCTCTCTATCTGACACTTTGGCAGGTAGCGACACGCGCAGAATCACGTAGAGGTCGCCGCGCTTATCACTCTTACCCAAGCCTTTCCCTTTGATCCGCAGACGCTGTCCGTTTTGGCTGTTGGCGGGCACCGTCACATTGATGCTGCCCTCCAGTGTCGGCACCTGCAGTTTGCAACCCAGGGCGGCCTCCCAGGGTGCCACCGGTGTGGTAATAGATAAGTCGATGCCCTCCACCAGGTAGAGGGGGTGAGGCGCGAATTGAATCTGCAAATACAGATCGCCGTTAGGCGCGTCGCCAATGCCTGGCGCACCCTGACCTTTGAGTCGAATGCGTTCACCCTCAGTCACGCCGGCAGGAATTTTGACGTTTAGGGTGCGGCGCTCGTACACCAGTTGCCCCTGTTCATTAAATACAGGCACTTCAAAGCTGATGGTGCGCGATTCACCTTTGTAAGCGTCTTCCAAAAATAGCGCGATGGACATTTCCACATCCTCACCCCGAC
>JBCCNJ010000040.1:0-33333 GCA_039025905.1 Pseudomonadota bacterium
TCTGCTCCCTTGGCGTTGAGCTTGACGACGCCTTTCTCGGAGCTACGTTGAATAGCCATATCTGCTTCGACAATGCGTGCATCGGCCACAGTCAATTTGCTGATAGCCACATCGATGTTGAGCGCTACGCCGGGTAAGGCTGTTAGGAAGGTGGGCAACGGGACTCCCGGCGAATCGTCGGATGCGGATTGCGGCAGGAGAAAGTCAGCGTTCACATCCTGCGCCTTGATGGTCGCGCTCAAGTCTTTTTTGCTGGCACCGGCTAGCGAGGCTGACCCCGTAATCGTGCCGTTTGAGAGTTTGACCTCCACCGCATCGAGTGACAGCTTATCTGTGTGGTTGTCGAGTTTGGCGGACACCTCGATGGGCTCCGTCGAGCCATTGCGATGATTGAGTTTCAGCGCAACATCGCCAGCCAGAGAATACAATAGCGCCTCCCAAGTAGCGCCATCGCCTTCTAGAGATACCATCCCCGAGTGCCATAACCAGTCGGAGCTGTTATACGGCTCGGCGAGACCATGCTGGTCATCCTTTGCCTCGATGCTGGCATCGGATGCGATCTTCCAGCCGTCTTGGTTACTAACAATGCTCGCTTTCCCGCTCAACGCCCCGCCAGGGCCCTGACTGGTCAATTCGTTAAAAACGATGCCCGTCGCGCCCGTTGTGAACTGCAATGATGTATCCAGAGCGGTTTGCTTGTCCCAGCTCAGTGACTCGATGTCGATGCGACCCTGGTGCTCATACCAATCGAGCCGAGGTACAGTGGTGATGAGCAGGTCGTGTGTATCGATAGGCTCGGAGTCGCCGCGATAGTTTGCGAGTAGGCCACGCAGTTTAGGAATGCTCAGCGCGTTGATCTCGGTGCGAGACGCGTCGGGAAAAGTCCAGTTGGCATTGTTACCCGTTGTCAACTTCGCTTCGCTGTCCGCGGCTTGTGCCGTGATCACAAGATCATATCCCGTTCCCTCTCTCGGCTTGAGGTCTAGGGTGCTCTTGATAAGCGTTTCGGGTTTGTCGGCGGCCTCTGCACTGGCCGACAGTTGCAGGCCCTGCAGCTGCAATAGGGCTGGCAGAGATTCTAAGGTCCCTTTGATATTGACGCGCTGACCGCTCCAGTTTTCCTCCCAGGCAAAGGCCACACGTTCACTTTGGCGCTGCCATTGCGGTACAACAAAGCTGTGGCCACTGCCATCTTCAGCGATATAGTTCACCTGTTTGACTGCGATATCATCCGGGAGATAGGGATTTAGAAACCTGTAGTCTGTTGGCCAGGGATCGTCATTGCTCGGCCACTGCGATGGCTTTATCCGCAGCGTGTTGCCCCTGGCATGGCGCAGTATGAGGTCGCCGCGTAATAAGTCGCGCCAGTGCAAGGTCAGATACACGTCTGTGGCCAAGACCGCGGGGTCGTCCTCATTACCCATTACCAGCTTGGGTGTAAACACCCTTAGTTGCGCGGGCCAGGTTGTTACCGGCTCAAAGGTGACGGGTATGCCCAATGCGTTCGACAGTATGCCGGGTAACTCGGCGTTCAGAGTGCGGGCAAGGAAGCGGTCGCCCCATTGGTATAGCGTGAGGCCGACTGCGATGATCAGAACGCCAAAAAAAACTTTTTTCAAGTGAACTCGTTAGCCCCTTGGAAACCAGGCTATGTTAGCAGTGCCATCTGGTCGATGCCACGCTAGCCACCCGTATCAATTTGATTCCTTGGGTAAGCGGTAATGAGCCGGGCGGCAAATTGCTGTCGGGCGAGGGCGATCTTCTCCTCGTGATTGTCTGTTTGACTAGCTATTTTATCTGCTACTTCCAGGCGGTGGAGCAGACCGGCCATGTTCGCCACCTGAATAGCGAGCCCCGGTCTGGCGTTGAGTTCAAGTAGCATAGGTCCGCGCAGCTTATCCAGGACAATATCGACCCCCAGGTAGCCCAAACCGGTCATCGCCACGCAGCGGGAAGACAGGTCAAGAATCTGCAGCCAGTGCGGAATCTGCAGGTCGTCAAAAGATGCCCCGGTATCGGGATGCTTTGTTATCAAGTGGCCGTGCTGAACGGCGCGAATGGCCCTTCCAGAGGCAATATCGATACCCACACCCACGGCGCCCTGATGCAGATTGGCCTTGCCATCGGATTCATGTGTCGCGCAGCGCATCATCGCCATCACCGGTACGCCTTTAAATGCGATCACGCGAATGTCCGGTACACCCTCGCAGCTATATTTCTCCATGTCGGGATCAAACTGAATCAGCGCTTCCACCATGGCCTTGTCGTTTCTGCCCCCCAGACTGTAAAGGCCCGCCAGGATATTCGAGATGTGGCGTCGTACTTCAGAGGCATCTATGGCGGTCCCGCTGGATTTGATAAACAGCCCGTTCTCATGACCTGTCACTACTAGGATACCCTTGCCGCCACTACCCTGAGCGGGCTTTATTACGAACCCGTCATGCTCGTGCAGGCGCTGCGTTGCCGCCGCAATTTCAAACTGATACTTGATGACGCCATACAACTGAGGCACACGAATACTGTGCTCTAAAGCAGTGGCTTTGGTTTTGAGTTTATCGTCGACTAGCGGATAGTTTCTGCGTGGATTGTGCTCACCGATAAACCCGATGTTGCGTTCGTTCATGCCAAGCATGCCTAACGCCCTCAGTTTCGATGGCGAAATAAACCGGATCATTTATCACTATCCATGTCGCGAAAACGGTAGAGTTCTGAAAGGCGATAGCCCGTGTATTTGCCGGTTAGCAGTATCAGTGCGAGGATGCTCAGAGTGAGTTCCGGAAAGTTGAAGGTCAAGTGTTTGACCACCTCATTGGACATGACAACGTAAGCAATAACCGCGACTACAAGCGAGCCGCCCCCTTGCTTGAGCACTTCCTCCCAGCCGTCTTCCTCCCAGAGGATCGACATACGCTCAATCGTCCAGGCGAGAATGATCGTAGGGAAGAAGGTCACCGTCAGCGCCTGATGCACGCCCATTTTGTAGCTGACGATAGCGGTCGTGGCCATCATAAATATCACGACAATGATGACTGCCGAGATTCGCGACACCAGGAGCAGGTTCATGTGGCTGAGCCAGGAGCGTATCCACAGACCTGCACTCACCAGGATAAGGAACAGTGATAGACCCGTCACCAATGTGGTTTGGATAAACGCGAGCGCGATCAGAATTGGCATAAAGGTGCCCGACGTTTTGATGCCCACTAGAATGCGAAGCACCACCACCACCAGTGCCGCGACCGGGATTAGCATTAGGCCCTTAAACGCCCCCTGCTGCTCTACAGGTAAAGCGTAGATGGAAAAATCCAATAGTGCGTAAGCGCCGGCTTTCTGCTCCATTCCCGTGACGGTTTTGGCGGGCAGACGGTTGCTGACCAGTGCAAACTCCAAACTCGAGTTGCGGCCACCCATTACGCCTAGCAGAGCGTCGCTGCCGCGCTGCCAGACAAAAAAGTCTTCTGGCATGCCGAGGCGGGCGTTGCGCGGATCGATAATCGTCCAGCGATTATTGTGATGGAACTCGATCAGTGAACTGATTCGCTGCCGTTTACGCCCATCTTCTAGCCGGATACCACGGATTTCTTGCGCGGGTATGTCGGCATAGGCCAGCACCTCTAGTAGTATCGTATTTTTGGGCTCGTCGAATGTGCCCAATAGAAATTGAGCATCTCTGTCCTGCGCGTCATCCGCCCGGTTGAATTCTCTTACCAGAGCGCTGACGAAACTCTCGGTGTCGGAGGATTGCTCTCGCAATACGCCGATTAGACGCTTCATCGCCGCTAGCTGGTCATTCGCCAAGGGCTCTCTCTCTATCTCCGTGGCGGCGATGTTGCGCAGTGGCGTATCCGTCGGTCGATAGGTTTGCAGCTTGTAATACAGCGTGGTGGGGTTGCTCAGCTCCTGGCGGGTCCAGCGGGCATCGCGCCTGTCAGACTCTTCAACCACGGTAAAACCGAAGCCCGAAGAGGCGAAGTGTTCCTGCAGGATGACCCAGCCGGCAAGATTTTCCGGCAGTGTCAGGTCCACCTCAATAGGTCCTTCAGATGGGCTGAAGTTGATTTTCGATTCAATGGTCCAGACCTCGCGATACTCGCCGGGAAACAGTGGGAAGCCCAGAGCAACCACTTTATACAGCGTTAGACCCACACCCAGTATGAACAGGGTGCCGGCGATGAGTATGATCTGCGTGCGAGAGGCTATCATGCGCTCAGTGTGCAGAGGTGCTCGAAGCGAGAGGCAGCGCCAGCCGTTTTCCAAAAGCGTAATTAAGCACAGGCGCTGCTTAGTCCGGCGGTGCTATGGTGTGCCTGGCACTGACATCGACAATCATCGTGTCTACCAACATATTGCGCCCGATTAATAGCGGATATTCCATGTGTGCCCGATCAGACAGCGTCACCTCAACCAGTGAATGAATTTTGCCCATAGTAATCCAGAGCTCGACGACGTAGCGCGATTCGCTTTCGCTGTTGCTCTGTTTAATGCGCACACGTTTCTTTAAGCGCTGCTCTAAGGGCACTTCGGCTCCGGTAGCGGGATCGACGAGCGAGAACTGCACCCAGCGTACACCGTCTTTCTCAACGAGTTGAATGTCTTCTGCGTGGATAGAAGTAAATTCAGCGCCGGTATCGATGCGGGCCTCCATAGTTAAGTTGCCGGGTTCTACCGTCGCCCATTCCAATGCACCAATGATGGGCAAGTCCAAGGTGCCTGCTCGCAGCGGTAACGCCGGCTCGGCTGACGTTGGCACGGGTGTAGGGACTTCGACAATGCGCTCGACGATTTGCGCTTCTGGGCATTGCATCGCCGTTGAGGCGGGGCACACCGGACAGTTAGTGGGCGCGGTCGCTGGGCAGGCCGCAGGTTCGCTGGCAGTCTGAAAGTAGCTGCAACCCGACGCCGAACACAGCGCGAGTATCAGGCTGAACTTCGAAAATTGGCTCATCTATGTGGTTGTAATGTGGTTGTGTTGTACACGCAGAGCGGCGCAGCTTAGCGTAAGAGCGAGTGTGATCCAAATACGAACGCTATCTGTACCCCTTTTGTGTGCATAAATGCGAGAAAAAGCGGTTTTAAACCTGAGTAATTTACTTGGTTATATAGTTGACTAAAATACTAGGTTATGTGACCATTTCCAGGTCGAAGCTCGACTTTATACGGACGCGAGGACCAGCTTCATGCGATTGACGACAAAAGGAAGGTATGCCGTAACGGCCATGTTGGACTTGGCCTTACATCACGATCAGGGGCCCACTAGATTGGCGGGTATCTCTGACAGGCAGGGAATTTCCCTGTCCTATTTGGAGCAGTTGTTTGCCCAACTGCGCCGACAGGAACTGGTAACCAGCGTCAGAGGCCCTGGCGGCGGCTATCATCTTGGGCGCCAGCCCGACACGATCAGCGTGGCGGAGGTTATCGCTGCAGTCAACGAGGATACTGATACCACCCGCTGTGGTGGTGCAGGGGACTGCCAGGAAGGCGAGATCTGCCTGACACACCACCTTTGGATGGACCTATCGGATCAGGTCAGGGCCTTCCTGCAGAGCATTTCACTGGGTGACTTGGTAGAGCGCCAAGACATACGCCGTGTCTCGATGCAGCAGGCCATGCGCAACAAGCCGATGGAAACAACGGCCGAGCAAATCCCCGCCAGTAATTTGTAGGCACTGCCGTCACCTGAGAGTCGACGGGCGGTTACAGGAAAGACACCATGTCACAGGATCAGATCGATCAGGCCATAGAGCGCGAATACGCGGCGGGCTTTGTTTCCGCAATTGAGTCTGACACGCTGCCGCCGGGCCTCGATGAAGAGGTCATCCGGTTTATTTCACAAAAGAAAAACGAGCCGCAGTGGCTGCTCGATTGGCGCCTGGAGGCTTATAGAGGCTTTCAGGCGATGCAGGAGCCAGAATGGGCGCACGTCCACTACCCCGAGATCGATCTGAACGCCGTCTCCTACTATTCCTCACCCAAGAGCATGACGGATGGGCCCAAGAGCCTGGATGAGGTGGATCCAGATTTGCTCGCCACCTATGAGAAGCTGGGAATTCCTCTGCATGAACAAGAGATGCTGGCAGGTGTTGCCGTGGACGCCGTATTCGACTCTGTCTCGGTGGCCACAACGTTCCGAGAGAAGCTGGCTGAAGCAGGCGTTATCTTCTGCCCGATTTCAGAAGCCGTGCACTCCCACCCGGAATTAGTCAAAAAATATCTTGGCACAGTGGTGCCGCGAAAGGACAACTACTACGCCGCACTAAACAGTGCCGTCTTCAGCGACGGTTCCTTCGTTTACATTCCTAAAGGCGTACGCTGCCCGATGGAGCTATCCACCTATTTTCGCATCAACGAGGCAAAAACTGGGCAATTTGAGCGCACCTTGATCATTGCCGATGAAGGCAGTCACGTTAGCTATTTAGAGGGCTGTACCGCGCCCATGCGTGATGAGAATCAGCTGCACGCAGCTGTCGTTGAATTGGTAGCGCTGGACGGTGCACAGATCAAATATTCTACGGTGCAAAACTGGTACCCCGGTGATGCAGAAGGTCGCGGCGGTATTTACAACTTCGTGACCAAGCGTGGTGTGGCCCATCGCGATGCGAAAATATCCTGGACGCAGGTTGAAACCGGCTCAGCGGTAACCTGGAAGTATCCCAGCTGTGTGCTGCGAGGCGATAACAGCGTGGGTGAGTTCTACTCAGTGGCGCTGACCAATAATTTTCAGCAGGCGGATACCGGCACAAAAATGATTCACCTGGGCAAAAACACGCGCTCAACCATTATCTCTAAAGGGATTTCCGCCGGTCGCAGTTCCAATGCCTATCGCGGTCTGGTGCGGATGAGCCCGAAGGCAGCTGGAGCGAGAAACTTTACCCAGTGCGACTCTCTACTGATTGGTGATCGCTGTGCGGCTCACACATTTCCCTACATTGAGAGCCGTAATCCCGCTGCTATCGTAGAACATGAGGCGACCACGTCTAAGGTTAGCGATGACCAGCTTTATCTGTGCCAACAGCGCGGCTTGGATGCTGAGAAAGCGGTGTCCATGATAGTGAACGGCTTTTGCAAGGAAGTGTTCAAAGAGCTGCCGATGGAATTTGCGGTGGAGGCGGGCAAGCTGTTGGAGGTTAGCCTGGAAGGGTCGGTAGGGTAGCGGTAAACAACTGAATACGGAATGCGAAAGAAGAGCAAAGCAGAATGCTGACGATTGAAAATCTTCATGCCAGTGTCGAAGGCACGGACATTCTTAAGGGCTTGAACCTAACGGTGAAACCGGGTGAGGTGCACGCCATCATGGGCCCTAACGGTTCTGGCAAGAGCACGCTGGGCCACGTACTCGCGGGTAGGCCGGGATATGCCGTCACTGCCGGCAGCGCGACCTTTAAGGGCCAGAATCTATTCGAACTGGAAACCGAGGAACGTGCGCTGCTGGGATTGTTCCTTGCATTTCAGTATCCCGTAGAAATCCCTGGCGTGAGCAACATGGAGTTTCTGAAGGCAGCGGTGGACGCCCAGCGATCCCAGCGCGGTGAAGCGCCACTGGATACGGTTTCGTTCATGAAGACGGCGCGGGAAACCTGTAAAGCCGTCGACCTGGATCCAAGCTTCCTGAAGCGCGGCGTCAATGAAGGCTTTTCCGGCGGTGAGAAAAAACGTAATGAGCTGTTGCAGATGATGATGTTGCAGCCGGTGCTTGGCATCCTTGATGAAACCGACAGTGGGCTGGATATCGACGCCCTGCAAGTGGTTGCCAATGGTGTGAACTCTATGCGCAGCCCCGATAGGGCCTTTGTGATGGTCACTCACTATCAGCGGCTACTGGATTTTATCGAGCCAGATTTTGTCCATGTGTTGGCCGGTGGGCGCATCGTCCGCTCGGGCGATAAAGCTCTCGCACTTGAACTCGAGGAACGAGGTTATGCCTGGTTGGAGGACGAGGTCGCCTGATGTCGGATTTTATGCGTCAACCGCTAGATCATGCTGCTGCCAATGCGCCGCCTTGGCTCACTGATATCGTCAGCGCCGGCCGCACGCGTTGGGAAGCGAGCAGCATGCCGACTCGCAAAACCGAGCAGTGGAAGTACACCAGCCTGCAGCACTTGCAAGGTTCTTATGCTGCGGCTAATGACGGTCAAGTGGAGCTCGCTGCGGCCGGTTTGGAGTTGCCCGACCTGGGGGGCTTCCGGCTGGTGTTTGTGAATGGTCATTTCTGTCCGGATTCCTCAGATACTGAGCTACCAGAAGGTGTGAGCCTGGTTCGCTTTGCCGATGCCAGTGACAGTCAGGCAGACACCATACGTGAGTACCTTGGTCTCGCCGTGGGACGCGATCAACCCCTGTTTACCGCCTTGAACGAGGCCGCGCTGGAAGAGGGCGTCTTTATAGACATTAGCCCTGATATTTCGGTGGAGCAACCGCTGGTCATCGCCTGGCTCACGGCCAATCAGGATCAGGCTTTCGGTGTTAGCCAGCGTATGCTGGTAATGGCCGGTCGCGGCAGCCGCGCATCGGTGATTGAGTACTTCGACAGCGCCAGCGGTGCGCAGGATAGCTTTACCAATGGTGTCACCGAGCTGTTGCTGAAAGAGAGTGCGACACTTAACCACTGCCGCTTACATCTGGAACAGGCGAATGCTGTTCACATTGGCAGGGTACATGCGCAACTGTCATCACACGCGACGCTAAAAAGTTTTCATTGTGCTCTGGGCAGCGTAATGAAGCGTCTGGACCTGGTGGTGGACCATGTGGGCCAAGGTGCTCACAGTGAGCTCAATGGCATCTATCTACCCAGGGAACGAGAGCATATTGATTACCACACCTGCACAGAGCACCGCGTGCCCAACTGCAGCAGCAGTGAGATATTCCGCGGCATAATCGAGGACGAGGCGTCTGCTGTTTTTAACGGCAGGATCCACATACACGAAAACGCGCAGAAAACCAGGGCAGAACTCAATAACCGCAATCTACTGACCAGCGCGCAGGCGGAAGTGAACACCAAACCGGAGCTGGAGATTTACGCGGATGACGTTCAGTGCGCCCATGGTGCAACGGTTGCACAACTGGATCAGGAGAGTCTTCACTACTTGCGCTCCAGAGGGATCGCTCGCGATGAGGCTACCGTCATGTTGAGTTTTGGGTTTATTAACGAAGTCATCGACAGCGTGAGCTGCGAGGCGGTGGCAGAGCACTTGCGTGGACTTTTATCCGAACGGTTCGCGAAGGACCCGGCACTGAGAGCGCACCGAATATGAGTATTCAGCAGGCAGCAACCCATCAGCGTTTTGATGTGCAGCGGATTCGCAAAGACTTTCCTATTTTGGACCAGCAGATCAACGGACACCCGCTCACCTATCTCGATAATGCGGCGACGACGCAAAAACCTGAGTGCGTGATTGAAGCGATTGCTGATTTTTACCGTCACGACAATGCCAACGTACACCGCGGTGTTCACACTTTGAGTGATAGGGCTACGCAAGCATTTGAGAACGCTCGGAGAACGGTTAGCACCTTCCTGGGCAGCCCGCGAGCAGAACAAATTATATGGACCAGTAATACGACAGCTGCTATCAACCTGGTCGCCTACAGTTGGGGTCGCAGCAATTTGGGTAGCGGGGATAGGGTCCTGGTCCCCTGGCTGGAACACCACTCCAATATCGTTCCCTGGCAGCTGGTCGCCGCCGAAAAAGGGGCTGAAGTTATCCCTATTCCGGTAACAGACGGGGGTGAGATAGAGCTGGATGCGCTCGATGCGCTGCTCGATGAGCGCGTTAAGATGATTGCGGTAAACCACGTCTCCAATGCCCTGGGAACGGTGAATCCGATCGAGCAGATCATAGCGCGGGCCCGCGCTGTAGGTGCCCTGGTGTTATTGGACGGTGCCCAGTCTGTCGCCCACTGGCCCATTGATGTAACGGAAATTGGCTGCGACTTTTTTGTTATGTCCGCTCACAAACTGTTTGGACCCACCGGCGTAGGTGTGCTGTGGGGTCGGGAAGCGCTGTTGGACGCCATGCCGCCGTTTCTAGGTGGTGGAGAAATGATTGAGCGAGTGAGTTTTGCCAATACAACCTACAACACAGTGCCCTTTAAATTTGAGGCCGGCACCCCCAATATGGCAGGTGCAGTTGGGTTGGCGGCTGCGATAAACTATGTATCGGCACTGGATCGGGCTGCCTTACAGAAGCATGAGGCGGCGTTGTTGCAACTTAGCTGGGATATGGCGCGCGATGTCGACGGCCTGACTCGGGTCGGCACGGCTGAGCACACGGTGGGTGTTTTCAGTTTTCTGTTGGAAGGTAGTCATCCATCGGATGTGGGTATGATTCTCGACCAGCAGGGAATAGCGGTTCGAACAGGCCATCACTGTGCCCAGCCATTGATGGACCGGCTGGGTATTCCCGGAACGGTGCGAGCATCCTACTCGATATACAATACGCAGGCTGATGTTTTGCGTTTATTTGAGGGTATTCACAAAGCGAAAGAATTTTTCGCGTGAGGAACACAAGCGATGAGTGTTGAGTCCTTTGATGTCACAAACGAGTTGGTCACCGTCACACCGGCGGCCGCGGAGCACTTTCGTGCCAGTCTGGCCGGCCGTGGTCTTGCGGGCGTGCGTATCTCTGTGCAGGAGAGTGGTTGTACCGGCTTCAAATACGTTATGGATGAAGTAGCGTCCGAGGGCAATGAAGGCGATATCGAGGTGAATCTCGCGAACGGCATCACGCTCTATCTTGAACCCGATGCACTCTCGTTCTTACGCGGCACTGAGATTGATTACGAAAAAGAAGGCCTCAACAGGACGCTGAAATTTAATAACCCGAATGTGACAGCTGAGTGCGGTTGTGGCGAGAGTTTCAGCGTAGAGTAACGGCATGAGTGCTCAGGAAAGGACTATCCTGACGACCCAGCGTGACTGTCCAGGTCGGCTGGTGCCGGTAGGGGATGAACTCACTATACCGGCCAACACATTTGTGACGCTGACACAGTCCCTGGGCGGTAACTACACGGTGGTCTACAACGGCAATATGGTGCGCATCGACGGCACAGACGCGGATGCGCTCGGTCTTGAGCCCACGCGTCTGAGTTTTGAAGCACCCGCAGACGGCAAGATTGATGAAGACCAGGTCTGGGAAGCACTGCACACGGTCTATGATCCCGAAATACCGGTCAATCTCGTCAGCCTGGGCCTTATTTACAGCCTCGATATCAACCAGGATAGTGGTCGGGTTGATATTCGGATGACACTGACCGCACCGGGCTGCGGTATGGGTCCGGTACTGGTGGGGGATGTTCAGTACCGCGTGGGGCAGGTGCCGAACGTGCACGACGTTCAGGTCGAATTGGTATTCGATCCCCCCTGGCAGCGAGACATGATGTCAGAGGAAGCGCAGCTCGAGACCGGCATGTTCTTCTGATGCCCGAACCCTTACCCGTAAACAATCCCTTTGGCCACAGCATCACCCACGACGATATTCTTGACTCTCTGGGTTTTTTTGATAGTTGGGAAGATCGCTACAAGTACATTATTGATCTCGGCAAAGACCTGCCTGCGATGCCAGAAGAGCTGCACACCGATGAGCGCTTGATACGCGGTTGTCAGAGCCAGGTTTGGATCGAAACGCGTTTAGAAAATGGCCGCTTACAGATGATGGTGGACAGCGATGCGTTCATCGTCAAAGGCTTGTTGGGCCTGGTATTGGCGGCCTATAACAACAAAACGCCGAAAGAGATCGCTGCCTTCGATATCGAGGATTACTTCGCGCGCCTTGATTTGTTGCGGCACCTCTCATCGACCCGCGGCAATGGATTGCGAGCAATGGTGGAGCGTATCCAGAGCATCGCTGACGATGTGTCAGAGCAGGCAATCTCCTAGTTCAAGGACGTATTCTTAAAGTCGCCTGCGGCGAGGTCTACTCCTTCATGATACTCGCCAAACGTTCTTCAGTACGCCAGCGATTACCCAGGAGTCGACCCAAATATGCCCCTGCCAGCGCCAGGATCATCACGACAAAGATCCACCACGATACCAGGGGGTCGAGATCGTATACGATGATGACAAAATACTGCGCCACTAGCATTAAAGCGTGCAGTGTGGTCGACGTGATCATGACCCACCGGGTGTCGCCCGCGCCGCGTAGCGTACCGCCGGCGACCTGAATAACGCCATCGGCCATCATGTAGGTGCACAGGCCGATCATCATGCCGCTGGCCAATACCCGAATACTGTCGAACTGACCGTCCGGTGTGCGAAATACATCAATAAGCTCTATTCGAAAAATAAAAAACAGTATTGCCAGCACGCCGCTATAACCCAGTGCGAGGATAAAACCTGACGTGATTACCTGATTGGTGCGTGCCATATCGCGCATGCCAACAAAGCGGCCGATCAGGCTCATCACTGCGATACTCAAGCCCACCATAGGCACGAAGCAGAGCATGTCCCAGTTGAATACGATCGCCATGGCTGCACCCTGGACGACTCCGTAGGATTGGAATAGCAGCAGAAATACGTTGAAGGTACCCATGTTCAGAAAACTTTCGACGCCCGCCGGTATCCCCAGGCGGAGGTAGCGACGCAGAATACCCGATTCAAAATGCAATGAACGCGCGACTTTAAAGCGTTTTCTGTGCGCTGGCGCCAAATAAAATACGAGATAGATGCTCAGGCCGAACAAGGTTGCGACGATCGTTCCGATGCCGGCACCGGCGATACCCAATTCGGGCAAGCCAAAATGACCGAATATCAAGATCCATGAGAGGGGAATGTTTAGTGCGACCGACAGGACGTCTGCAAACATGATAACGCGGGTTCTACCTATCCCAGCAAAGTAGGAAGCGAGTAGAGACTTGAGCAGTTGAAAATAGCTGCCTGCCAGCAGTATTTGGAAATACAGGCTTTCCAGTTCTACCTGAGCAGGCTCATGGCCCAGCAAAGGAAACACGTCATCACCAAACAACCCGATAAAGACCAGTACAGGGATGCAGGCGGTGGCGATAATCAGTCCTTGGGTTACCACGGTAGGGCATTTTGATAACTCCCCCGCGCCGAAATACTGGGCGACTATGGCATTGGCGTAAGTGATTACGCCTAGAAACAGTGAGATGCAGAAGAAGGACGCGACTCCGCCGCCCATTGCAGAGGCCACGTGGGTGGCGTCGATAAAAGACAAAAACCAGCGGTCACAAAAAATCATTACCGCAAAGGCACCCTGAGATATCACCATGGGGGTGGCCATGCGAAAAAGCTCGCGCAGAGTCTCTAGCAACTGCGAGTGTGGCTGCGATGTCGTGTTGGTGGTTTGCGGGTTGATAGCGAGCTCAGTCTGAGACGACGACTCTTGGCGTACGCGCCGGCATGCGCGTGGTCAGCTCGTAGCCGATGGTGCCGGCATGTGTCGCCACTTCATCCACTGGCAGGCCTTCGCCCCACAGGATGACTTCATCTCCAATGGCGACATCCGGAATATCGGTCACGTCGACTGTGATCATATCCATCGAGACCCTACCGGCTAATGAGGCGCGTTGCCCCTTTATCAGAACGGGCGTACCGGCGGGTGCAAGTCGGGGGTAGCCATCGCCATAGCCAATGGTGACAGTTGCGATTCGCGAGGGTCGCTGCGCTCGCCAAATCGCGCCGTAGCCGACGGACCGGCCGCGCGCAACGTCGCGCAGAGCCGTGACGGACGACACCAGGGTCATGACTGGCTTCAATGCGTCGGTATTGGGATGCGCTTGATGCATGGGTGAGTTCCCGTACAGCATGTAGCCTGGTCTGATCCAGTCGCCGTGGGATGTTGGCCAGGCCAGAATGCCGGCAGAGTTGGCCAGGCTACGGGCACCCTCTAGGCCCTCAACGGCGTGCTCAAACACGGCAATCTGTTCTGAGGTTAAGTCTGACGCCAAATCATCCGCGCAGGCAAAATGGGTTGCCAGAACAATGTTTGGGTCGACACAGGGAGTCTGTCTCAGACGTTGATAGAACTCGGCTGCATGGGTAGGGCGCACACCCAAGCGATGCATACCCGTATCGATCTTCAACCAGCATCGAATGGGTTTGGCGACGTTTGCAGACTCCAACCAGCCCAGATGCTCCTGCGTATTGACCATAATCCAAAGATTGAGATCAGACGCCATCGGGATTTCGGAGGGCTCGAAAACACCCTGAAGAAGCAGTAACGGCGATTCTATGCCCGCTTCGCGCAGGGCTAATGCTTCTTCCGTGCAGGCGACCGCCAGTGCGTCGGTTAAGGGGGCCAGAGCCTTTGCGATCGTAGCAGCGCCGTGTCCATACGCATTTGCCTTCACAACCGCGATGACACTGGTTCCCGCAGCGAGGGATTTAGCATGTGCCAGATTGTGGCGCAGTGCCTGAAGATCGATTCTGGCCTCGTTGGGTCGTGCCATCAGAAATCAAATTTGTGTTCGCTGTAAAGGGTTTGCGCCGCCAACCAGACGTCGCCGATGTCACCATCGCCGACCGCCTTACCGTCGATCTCAACTACGGGCGCGATCTCTTTGCTGGAGCTGGTTAGCCAGACTTCGTCCGCTGCCATTACCTCATCCATCGTTACGGTGACTTCTTCCACCGGTATGCTGCCGTCGCGGCGCAGAATTTCCAGCACCATCAGACGGGTTATGCCCGGTAGCTTTTGGTGGTCCAGCGGTGGTGTTTTAACAACCCCATCTTTAACGATAAACACGTTACATGCGGCCGCCTCTGTTAGCTCCCTATCGTGATTGTAGAGAATAGTCTCTTTATGGCCGCGACTGTGGCCCTGCTGATAGTGCATAACATTGCCCAACAAGGCGGTGGACTTGATGTTGCAGCGGCTCCAACGCAAGTCTTCGGTGCTTATTACGGTATAGCGTGTGGCTGTTGCTTTGTCGGGATTGGGCTCAGGCGGAATCTCGAAACCAAAGGCATAGATAGTCGGCGTGATGCTCTCGGGATAGGCGTGGTGGCGTATGGAGTCGGCGCCTCGACTGACATGGAAATAGATGCCCAGGCTACCGCCGCCGTTGCGTTTGCTGAGTTCCTCGGCGATCTGTCTCCAATTATCCTCTGCCACCGTGAGTTTGATCTCTATTGCATCCAGGCCATCCTGCATGCGTCGCATATGCGGCGCGAATCCCACCAACCTGCCGTCATAGGATGGCACGACCTCGTAAATGCCATCGCCGAATAGAAAGCCTCTATCCATAGGAGAAATATGAGCCTCCGACATGGGCAGATAATCACCGTTGAGATACACCGTAGACATGATCCTATCCTTTTCTGTTTTCGCCCTACTTAATGGGGCCTTTCCCGAAATCCAGTTAGCTGACGCAGTTGTTCAATCACCTGTACGCCCTCGCCGGCGTCCAAACCATCTTCAGTTAAGGTGTTTTGGCGCGTCACCCCGTCTACACTTCCGCAGGCGGAAAGCAGTTGCAAAATGGCCAGTGGATCGATCTGGGCCAATAGATCTTGCTCACTCCACTTGGCAAGCAGTGCAATCAAACCATAAGCACCCCAGTTTGACACGTCGGCCACGACCAGCTCGTCGCAAGAGGTGACGGAGGCTTTGATATCCAGTTCTGCAATGGCGGAGGCAATATTGCCCATGCCGATCTCATTGCCGCCATCGCCTATACCAATGGTAGGGCAGCTTGCCTGATTGACGTAGGGATCAAAGAAGCCACAACGGGCGGTGATATCTTCGCCGCGCATATTGTGGTAGCGGCCGTTCTCTGCCAAACCAGGTCGCTCGATAGCGACGATGGCCGCTGGCGCCAGTTGCTGCAATTGTGCCGTTGCTTCCGCTTCAGCTTGCATTAGATCGTTAGCTTCTAGTATCAGCACTTGAAGGTGTTGCCTTAGTTCGATGGCCAGCGGCGGCGCACAGGCTATCACTGGCTCAGCCCCCAAACGCTCCAATGCCTGGTACAACGCCATGGCGCCTACCGGGCCATCGGTCTCGAAGGTATCTTCTACAGGAAAGCCGGTACCAATGATTATCTTGCCTTTCGCGTCTTTTAGCAGCGTGGCAGCACGCAGCACGTAGCCGGGCTGTAAAGCTGCTCTCGCAGTTTGCATGTTGCGCAGATTGCGCTCGACTAGCAGCTCCTCTACGGCTTGGCTCAATGTCTCATCGTTCAAGCGAACTGCTCCAGCGGTAATCTGTAAATGGCGCTCTCGGCCAGATGCAGCGCGTTATGGGCCTCGAACTCGGTGATAGGCGCAAAGTGCACAATATCGCCGGGACGCAGTTGTGCCAGTCGCGCCGCATCCAGAGACAAGGCAGAACCCAGCTTTGGATAGCCGCCTATGGTTTGTCTATCATTCAGCAACACGATGGGTTGGCCATCGGCGGGTATTTGGATAGCCCCGAAACAGATACCCTCGGACAACATGCCCTGCATATCACTGGTGATAGCGGCGCCTTCCAGCCGGTATCCCATACGGTCACAGCGATCTGAGACTTTATACGCTTCACTGTAAAATCGGTTCAGCTCAACCTGGCTAAAATGATTTTGCTGATAACCAGGAACCACCCTGACGGTCGTCCGATTCTGGTAGCGAGGTTGATGTTTGGGCGCCAGTCTGAGCAGCTTGCGGTGTTTGACTTCGATGCAGGGTAGTAGATCGCCTGGCAGCAGCTTATCGCCATGGAGCCCGCCAATCTGCTCGCGCATAACGGTTGCGGTGCTGCCAAAGGAGGGCGCGATCTGAAACCCATCCGCGACCCCGAGATAGCTGCGGCATCCTGTGATTGCATAGGCGAGCTGGATATCGTCGCCGGGTGCAACAGGGTGTACCGTCCACAGCGCCTTTGTCTCGCCGTTAATGGTCAACGGCATGCTGGCTCCCGTCACGCAGATGAAAGTGTGCGCCTGACAACGAAAATGCGCGCCACCGAAACTGATTTCTATCACCGTGCTGTCGCTGGCATTACTTAAAAGTCGGTTGCAGTAGCGGTACGCTTTTGGATCTAAGGGCCCACCTGTTGTCAGACCGATATTGTGCGCGCCAAACCGGCCTCTATCCTGCAGCAGGCTGAGCATGCCAGGCAACACGACTTCCAGGCTCATGACAGTTCCCCACCCAGCTCGAGAAAAGTGTCCCTGTCCACTGGCTCGAAGCGCACGGTGTCCCCCACACTCACCGGCATCACAGGCGTCGACTCGGGGTTAAACATGCGGATCGGGCAGCGGCCGATCAAATTCCAGCCACCGGGAGACGCCGCGGGGTACACCGCGGTTTGTCTGTCGGCGATGGCGACCGTTCCGCGGGGTACGGACTGCCTGGGTGTCGCCAGGCGAGGTGCGGCGATGCGTTCGTCCACCTGACCGAGATAGGCGAACCCAGGGGCGAAACCGATCGCATAGACGCGATATTCCGTTCCCGCGTGAATGGCAATAACCTCATCCACGGATAGATCATTGCGCGCCGCCAGCGACTCTAAATCAGCCCCAACCTCGGGATCATAGTAAACCGGCAGCGTTGTTGTACGGCCTTTGATATCAGTTTGTGAATGCAGCTGCGTGAGTGCTTTGCGCACACGCTGATCAACACTGAGATGATCCGTCTTCAATGCGTCATAAATGATTAGTACTGAAGCATAGGATGGCACCAGGTCAATGAGGTCATCACCCAGCGCCTGTTTTATCGCGTCGGATGCGGCCTGAACTTTCGCCGCCGTGGCCGGACTGGCTTCCTCACCCACATAAACGATCAGGGCGTTTTCACCCGCAATACTGACTTCCATCATGAATCAGCTGCCGCGAATTAGCGCGCGTATGGCCTCAATCGCTTTCACGCCTTCTAGATTGTCGCCATGTACGCAGAGCGTATCAGCCTGCAGCGATAAAGCTTGTCCACTGACGGTAATGACCGTCCCCTCTTTGTGCAGTAGCTCCACCTGCTCCAGCATACGGTCACGATCGTGCACAGCGCCTGGTTTGCGCCGCGACAGCAGAGCGCCGTCGTCGTCATAGCAACGATCTGCAAACGCTTCAAAGCGTACTGACAGGCCTAACTCTGCTGCCTCATCGCGGTGCTTATCGGCATTCGGTGTCGCCTGCAGGACTAGGGGCAAGGGTCTGTGAAACGTCGCTAAGGCTTGCATAATGGCAGCCCGCACGTCTGCTTTTGCCATCATATCGTTGTACAGCGCACCATGTGGTTTAACGTAAGCGACGGAGGTTCCCTGGCTTAGGGCCATGCCTTCCAAGGCAGATACCTGATAGTGCAGACTGGCGATGATTTCCTCACTCGAGAGCTGCATGCTGCGTCTACCAAAGCCAACGAGATCCGGATACGCCGGGTGAGCGCCAACCGTAACTTGATGCTCAGCCGCCAGCGCGAGCGTTTTCTTCAGAGTAACCGGGTCTCCACCGTGAAAACCACAGGCAATATTGGCCTCATCGATATGGGGCATGACCTGCTCGTCCAGACCCATCTTCCAGCTGCCATAGCTTTCGCCGAGATCACAGTTTAACAACATGGTATTTGCTTGCTCCTAAAGAACTGCGAGCTGACTGTTGCGTAGATCCGTCACCAGCATACAGCCCGGACTGTGGGTGATGGCCAGCGGTGGTCTCGCGGCTTCTAAAGCGACCTGAGGGGTTACGCCACAGGCCCAGAATAAGGGCAGCTCATGCTCCCCGACTGAGACGGGGTCGCCGTAGTCTGGTCGCTCCAACGCGTTAACCCCGATCAGAGTCGGATCGCCCAAATGAACCGGCGCGCCGTGAACCGACGGAAAACGCGTGCAGATCTGAATCGCTCGGATTGCATCCGCGGCGACAAACGGTCGCATACTAACCACCATATTACTGGAAAAAGCGCCCGCCGAGGTACATTCGATCGCACTGCGGTACATGGGTACGTTCACGCCCTCCGTGACATTGCGAACTTCAAGCCCATCAGAAACCAATGCCTCCTCAAATGAGAACGAGCACCCCAGAGCGAAGACCACTAAATCATCTTGCCAGAGATCGCCAATATCAGTTTGCTCGGCGATGAATTCACCGTGGCGAAACACGCGGTAAGCAGGGACGTCAGATCGGATATCAATGTCGCCAAGCCTTGCCAAATGCGTATCGCCCGGCTTCTCGCTGGTAGCGACCAGTGGGCAGGGCTTTGGGTTGAGCTGACAGAATCGGAGAAAGTCGTTCGCCCAGTCGCTGGGCAATATAACGATATTGCATTGGACGAAGCCCGGCGCGAGTCCTGATGTATTACCGCTGTGCCGGCCCGCGCGAATCTCTGCTCTGAGTGCGGCAGGGTTGGCCTTATCTGTCATGCGTGTACCGTAGCTGCGTTAAAACGACGAAAAACCAAGTTTGGCATAGAATCATGATTTTAGATAATGTTCGTGCACACGAGAACCGCCTGCGAAATTATGCTCAATCAGCTTATAGATGTCGTCACGCTCCAGCCCGATGGCAAAGACCGTTTTGTTGGAAACAATATGCATCCCCAGGGGTTTCGCGTCTATGGTGGTCAGGTACTCGCCCAGGCGGTGACTGCGGCCGTTGCCACGGTCACCAATGATCGAGTGATTCACTCACAACACGCGTATTTTCTCAGACCCGGCGACGTCAAGGAGCCCATCGTGTTTGAAGTTGAACGTGCGCGCGATGGTGGCAGTTTTAGCTCTCGGCGGGTGACTGCCTTACAAAGGGGCAAAGCGATCTTGGTCTCGTCTATGTCATTTCAACAACCCTCGAGTGGAGATGATTATCAAGGCAAGGCACCCTATGCGCCGCCGCCTGAGGGTTTACCGAGTGAGCGCCAATTACATATAGAGTCCGGCCAGTTAGATGAGAGCTTCATGATAACAACGGGCGAGGATCTCGACATTCGAGTCGTTGAACCCATCGATTGGAACAAGCTCGAACCCAGAGATCCGGTGCTGCAGGCATGGATGAAAACCGCCGATAGGGTGCCGGAAATACCGGGACTACAGCACGCACTGTTGGCTTATTTATCCGACGCTTTCCTCATTGATGTTTGTCTTATCACACAGGGCAGGCGCTTTGATGACAGCGAGTGGCAAATAGCAAGTTTGGATCATGCGCTGTGGTATCACAGCGCCTTTCGAGTCGACGACTGGCTGCTGCACGAGGTGGAAACCGAACGCATTAGCGGCGGGCGCGGTCTCGCTAGAGGGAGCTTTTACAACCGCCAGGGCGTGCTGGTGGCCAGCACGGTGCAACAGGGCGTCATGCGGCTTCGCGATACCGCAAACTAGAAGGCCGCCTCAACAAGCTAAGATTATTGTCAAGGACGCCACTTTAAAACTATAGTGCCTGGGAATTAGGCAGCCCACGCGAGGATAACAAGATGCCGCACCCCAGCATTGTTGCAGAAACCTATCCCCATAAGCCCGCGATCATTATGGGTGACTCCGGTGAGATCGTCAGCTTTAGGGAGCTTGACGAACGCTCCAATCAGGGCGCTCATTTGTTCCGCTCCCTGGGCTTGAAGGCCGGTGATCACATCGGTCTTATGCTGGAGAATACTCGCCAGTTTCTGGAGATAGTGTGGGCGGCGCAGCGCTCGGGTATTATTTTTACGCCTATTAGTACTCACCTGAAACGGAACGAAACCGCCTATATTCTGCAGAACTGCGAGGCGAAGTTGTTTATAGGCTCGCTGTTGCTATCCGAGGTGGCGGAGCAACTGGTTACGGACTCACCCGGGCAGCTTGAACATTTTTATATGGTGAACGGAATCAAGCCAGGGTTTGAGTCTTGGGAGGAAGCGATCGACCGTCAGCCTACCAGCCGTATTGACGATGAAAGCAATGGCGTGCCAATGCTTTATTCCTCGGGCACCACGGGTCAGCCTAAAGGTGTATTCGTGCCGCCCGTCGATAGTGATGTCAATACGCCCAACCCGCTAGTGTCTACCTTAGGCGTGGCTTTTGGCTTCAGTGAGGAAACGGTATATCTGTCTCCCGCGCCTCTGTACCACGCCGCGCCTTTGCACTACTGCATGATGGTCTCCGAGATGGGGGGCACGATAGTAGTGATGGAGCGCTTCAATGCCGAACGCGCCTTGCAGTTGATTGAAGAACATCGTGTAACGCACAGCCAGTGGGTGCCCATTATGTTCATTCGTATGCTGAAACTGCCGCAGGAAGTGCGCGATCGCTGCGACCTCAGTTCGCAATTGGTTGCTATTCATGCGGCCGCACCTTGCCCTATCGAGGTGAAAGAACAAATGATCGAGTGGTGGGGAGAGATCATTGTCGAATACTACGCCGCCAGTGAGCGTATCGGTGTCACGATTATCGATTCGGCAAATTGGCTGACCCATAAAGGTTCGGTGGGTCCGGCGGTGGCGGGCGAGCTGCATATTGTCGATGACGACGGGGTAGAGCTGCCAACAGGAGAGATTGGCACGGTGTATTTTGGTGGCGAATCCGCACAGTTTCACTACCACAATGAGCCTGAGAAAACTGCCGATGCCTACAGCAAAGAAGGTTGGGCAACGACCGGCGACGTGGGCTATCTCGACGAGGATGGTTTTCTATACCTGACAGACCGCAAAAACTTTATGATCATCAGCGGTGGCGTGAATATCTATCCTCAGGAAATCGAAAACCTTTTAATTTCGCACAACAAGATAGCTGACGTGGCAGTGTTCGGCATTCCGAATGAGGAGTTCGGCGAAGAGGTGAAGGCGGTTGTACAGCCCGTAAACTGGGCCGATGCCACCGACGAGGTGGCGTTTGAAATTTTGGAGTGGTTGCGGGATCGTTTGTCTCATATCAAGATGCCGCGCTCCCTGGATTTTCACGAAAATCTACCGCGTATGGATAATGGCAAGCTGTATAAGCGCCACCTGATGGAGCAATATCGCAACAACGAACAGGGCGGAGACGCAAAACACTAGTGCCAAGCGGCAGGCCGATTGTCCCTGGCTGAATCAGCGGCGACTCTGCCACAAATAACAGCGCTTTTTCGGTACAGTTCACAGCGATTTGGAACTCTCACTGTGGATGACAAACTACTGGGCCTGCCTGCACAGATGCATTATGCTGGCGTCGAACTCTGCAACACGGGGTAATCATGGTAGGCAGTGCGCGCAAGCTTAAAAAGCTTGAAAAAGTGATGGACAAAAGCCGCAGCTACGAAGAGTGGCGCAATGCGGCGGTAGAACACGATGAAGTCTCAGGAAAGCGCCGCTGGCGCGAAGTGGATCAAACCAACCAGTATGATTACGCACAGATTCGGCTGCGGCTGGACCGCATTCGCAGCCTGCGAGCACGACACGATCATCAGGGCCTGCTTTTTACGCTGAATGAAGGGATTCACGGCAATATGGGTGGTATGGGACGCAGCACCCTTTATCGTCACGCGAAGTTTGGTACCAAAAAACTCATAGAACAGTATATTGATGAGGTAGACGATTCTCTTCGCTATCTCGCCGAGTTAGACAACTCTTTGATCCCGGCGCAGACTAAGCTGGACTTTTTCTACCGCGCTAATATTTGTTACGGCAGATCGGCGTTGATGCTGAGCGGCGGGGGTGTATTGGGGTTTTATCACCTGGGTGTAGTCAAAACGCTGCTTGAGCACGGGTTGTTACCGCGCGTCATTTCAGGCTCCAGCGCCGGATCGCTAGTGGCAGGCGTGTTAGGCACGCACACCGACGACGAATTAGAACACTTTTATCGTCCCTCGAATGTGCATTTCGAAGCTGAGCGCGAAGCCAGCGTTTTCTCGCGCATGTTTTTTGGTGCAAACCCGCAGATTGATGTGGGAGATTTAACACGCCTGGTTGCTCGCATGGTCCCTGATTACACCTTTCAGGAAGCCTACGAGAAGACGGGACGCCAGATCAGTATCACGGTCGCGCCAGCGGAACCCCATCAGCGCTCGCGGCTATTAAACGCCATTACGTCACCCAACGTGTTCGTGCGCGCGGCCGTAATGGCGTCGTGTGCCGTGCCAGGCGTATTTCCACCGGTGATGCTAATGGCGAGAAACGTGCACGGCGAAGCCCAGCCCTATTTGCCGACTCGGCGCTGGGTAGACGGTTCTATCGCCGACGATTTACCTGCCAAACGCCTATCGCGGCTCTACAGCACAAATCACTACATCGTGAGCATGGTAAACCCTATCGCGATTCCCTTCCTGAAAAAGGAGGCGAATCGAAGCGCGCTGGGCTCGGCCCTGGGTAGCCTGGGCGTGGGTATGGGCAGGGAACTTCTGAATTTCTACCGGGGCGTAGTACAGCGACAAGGCGATAATTGGCCACGCTTTAACATGCTGATGAACAGCGTGCATGCGCTGATTGATCAAGACTACAGCGGAGACGTCAACATTGTTCCCAGCTTTCGCTGGTACAACCCGGCAAAAATTCTCTCGCACCTGTCGGAGAAAGATCTAATCGAATTGATGGAAGGCGGCGAGCACTCGACCTACGGCAGCGTTGAGGCGATTCGCATCTGCACCAAAATCAGCAGAACGATGGAAGAGTTGCTCACTCGATTTGAGACTGGCGACTTGCGACCCGACGCCACCGAAGCACACCGGCCGCGCTCTTCGCGGCGGCGTCCACCACCGACGCGGGCCGCGAGAGCTAAAGCGCAAGCGGCGAAGAAAGCGGCTCTCAGTAACAAGGCAGCTGCGAAGAAGATCGCCCCGAAAAAAACGGCGCCTGCAATAAAAAAGGTGGCCCGTAAAAAAACGACTGCGGCGAAGGCGCCCGGAGCCCGCAAGGCCTCTGGGAAATCGAGCGCCAAGCGGGGCAAAAAGTCGGAGAAAGCGGAGCCTGAGGCCGCCTAGCGATTGATCAGACTAACACCCATTTCTGCGAGGGGTACCACCGCATCACCGCGTGAATGAGCCTCTGCGCTGGATGCGGTGCCAATCTCGGCCCGCTTAACGATCCCCTGCAATATCGCGGCGAGCCTGAACAGCGAAAACACCAGATAAAAGTTCCAGTTCTCGATTTCTTTGCGACCGGTGCGTTCGCAGTAGCGAGCGACGTACTCCTCATCGCTTGGGATTCCCAAGGATGCGCGATCGACACCAGCGAGTCCTTTTATGCCACCTTCACGGGGCAGCATCCACGCCATGCATTGGTTGGCCAGATCCGCCAGCGGATGTCCCAAGGTCGACAGCTCCCAATCCAATAGGGCAATCACCCGAGGTTCTTGTGCATGGAACATCATGTTGTCCAGGCGATAGTCTCCGTGCACCAGGCTTATTGCACCATCGTCGGCCGGCATATTCGCGGGCAGCCACTGCAGCAAGGTTTCCATGGCAGGGATGGCTTGCGTTTCTGACGCCCGATACTGCTTACTCCACCTGCTAACCTGGCGCTCGAAGTAGTTTCCCGGCCGCCCGTAGTCTGACAAACCCACAGACTCCACTTCGACATTGTGCAAGGCCGCCATTGTTTCATTCATGGCATCGTAAATCGCCGCCCGCTCGGTGTTGTCAGCTGCTTCTGGCAACAAGGGATCCCACAATATGCGTCCCTCCATATATTCCATCACGTAGAACATGGAACCGATAACGGCGTCGTCTTCACACAGCACGAATGTGCGGGGCACAGGCACCGCGGTATCACGCAAGGCGGTGATCACCCGGTACTCTCTGTCGACGGCATGTGCGGATTTTAGAAGTTCACCCGGTGGTTTGCGCCTCAGTACGTAGCAGGCCTCGCCCGCGGTAAGCTTGAATGTGGGATTGGATTGCCCGCCGGCAAACTTCTCTGCAGTTACGGGTCCGTTCAAGCCCGGTATATGCTCTTGCAGGAAGCTTGTCAGGCGCTGCGTGTCGAGTTCTTGTGTTGTCATAGGGATTCTTCTTGTGTGAGGTAAACTCTGTATCTGATCGTCACGTATCGCTGACAAAAATTGCCCATCCAAGCCTGGGGTTTAGCGCAGCGCACAAATGTACAGCAAGTTGCTGCTGAGCGGAAATATTTGAGGCCAGTCGCTTGCGACGGTATGCTGCAGCAGGATCGGGCGACAGATCACGAGAATCTAAGCTCGGGGACTTGTGGGAAGTAGAGGTGAGGGATAAGCGTGGAATATGTCACGCCCATTGATGCCGCTCTTCAGCGGCAGGTTATTGCCGAAACCGAATATTACGTAAAACAGGCAGCGGCCGCTTACAAACGTCGCTTCAGGTACGTGCCGGTGCTATTCGACTTATCTGGGCGAACAGCAGGGATGTTCAAACTTCAGGGCAGGCGAGGCTGGATCAGATATAACCCCTGGATATTCTCCAAATACTTCGATGAGAATTTGCGAAATACCGTCCCGCATGAGGTGGCTCACTACGTGGTTTACAAGCTCTATGGCTTGCGCGGGATCAAACCCCATGGGCCGCAGTGGCAAGAGGTTATGGAGCTGTTCGACGCCGATCAAGGGGTCACATTCGATCTTGATTTGGAGGGGATTCCCCAGCGACAACAGCGTACCTACCCCTACCGTTGCGACTGCATGACGCACGAGATGTCTGCAACACGCCACAACCGCGTAATGCGCGGCATCGGAAGCTATAGCTGCCGGGTTTGCGGCAGCGACCTACACTATGCGGGCGAGGATCACAAACCCGAGTCCCAGTAAGCTAGATGTCGATTGCGAGTTCGACACCGCTGTATTGATTGTCCTCGGGCGTTAAATCAGCCTGCGCAATGACCGCGCGCTCTGGAGCTAGTCCGGCCTCGTTAACCAGAAAGGTTTTAACGACCAGCGCGCGTTCCGCTGCCAGTTCCAGTAATGCCGTATCGGCAATAGGAATTGCCGCGGCTAGCGCAAGGTATTGCTCGCGCGCGGTCTTATCCGTTTCTCCCGGCGAGCCGGCCTGATATCGCTGCCTGATTGCTTCCTCCCAATCGGGGCCTCGACTGTCGGCCTCTTGCTGAGAGAGACCAGCTGCAACCAGTTCTGCCTGCAACTGGTTCTTCTGCATTCTCTCTGTATCTGCCTCCAGCTGCAGTCGTCCAGTAATGGTGAGTGCGAGTTCAGGCCGTTCCACTAGCGCGGTGCTCAAGGTAGTGAGTTTCTCCTGCGCGTGTTCTTCCAGCTGGTCTGAGCCCGAACTAAAGTTGATACGCTGCAGATCTTCTTCGCTGTCGACCAGAGACGCCAGTAGGGTGAAAGGAGAGGTCACGGCTTTTGAAATCAGGTTTACCAGCGCGCCCATAACGACGCTACCCACGCTAAATTCTGGATCGGTAACATCACCGCTGACCGGGATGTCCATGTCGATTACGCCATTGGTGTCTGTCAGCAGAGCGAGTGCCAAATCTAGCGGCAGATCCACGGCTTTATCACTCTCGACTTTTCCACCCAGCTTCATTTGTTCGATTACAATTTTGTTTTTCCCCTGCAGCTGGTTGTCTGCCATTGCATAGTTAAGATCCAGATTGAGCACACCCTGCTCGATTGCCCGGCCGGCGTAGGTGCCGGAGTAGGGCGTCAGTCGCGACATGTCCATGCCGTCGAAGGTGAGCAGCAAGTCGAGCGCGATAGGTGCGGCCAGTGGCTGTGCCGTGCCAGTTAGATTGACGGGCGCATAGCCATCGACAGAACCCTTCAACTCCACCTCGGTGTTGACACCTTCTTCGCTGCTGATGTTTTTGATATCGCCATTCAATTCCCCGATGACGGTGCGAAATTCAATGGGCAGCGATTCATCTTTGAAATCTATCTGGCTGTCGCTGATATGGATCAAAGGCATGCTCACGAACCAGGGCTCGCCCGCATCTTCGCTGACCTCTTGCTCTGCCTGTTCTGTGCTCTCGCCAGCGTTTTGCTCAGCTTCTTCTGGGTCAGGCGACTTGAACGCGTTTGATGCATTGATTGAGCCGTCTTCGTTGATATGAAAGCGGCCAATAAAATTATCGATGGAGAGTTTCTCCATCGATATTTGCTGGGCGTTTAGGTCGACCAGGAGTTTATCCCAGCGCACGGTCTCCCAGGAGGTTAAAGATGTTTCAGCCTCTGTTACGCTAGCGGCGAATCCGGTGACTGCGCCGTCCATCGCAATACTGGCCGGAGCAAACTCTGCCAGCGTCACCTCTCCTTGAACTTCGAGTTCTCCACCGGTGAATTCGCCGTTAAGTCCTTCCGGTAGATTGGGGTTAAACCAGGGTATTGGCAGTGCCTGCAAACTATAGGCGAGTTGACCTGCACCCTCACCCAGATCAACTTCTCCGTCTACCGAAGCTGACGTTTGGCCATTGACAGTGATCGCAAGCGACAGGGGAGCCGTTCCCGCAAGTGGCCACGCCAGCGACTGTGCGCTGATGGAGATAGGGCTGACATTCAATTCGGCTGGATCTGTGTATTCGGATCGCCAGCGAACGCTGCTATTGTCTAGTGAAAACTGGCCTAGCGAGGCGCTCCATGGATTTTCCTCAGCTGCTTCCTCATCGGTTGCTGGCGCGGGTTCTTCTTCCTCCGCAGGTAAGTCAGTGGCGAACAGGTCGACCAGGCTCACCTGTTGCCCTTCGCTCCATCCAGCGATGGCGAGTTCATCGATACGAAAAGACCCAACATCGACCCGTTGCTCACTGCCGTCAAGCGCAATGCCATCTATGGTCAGATTGCCTAGCGCTATTGAAGTATCGGGTATGTCACTCTCAGATTGAGGGACGATAGCGACTTCCTCCAGGGTGAATTTACCCTCGGTGACTGAGTAGTCGACTTCATCTGCCCAACTGACAGCATACTGCCCCTGAACGCCTAACGCGCCTCCGTCCAGGCGGAACGCGACCCAAGGTTCGATAAACATCCATAATGGGATCAGTTGGATATTGGTTAGCGACAGTTCGCCCTCACTGTAACTACTGGGAATGGAGACGACACCCTCCCAATGCAGCTCGCCGCCCCGTTCACCTTTCGCGTCCAGGACATAGGGCTTGCCTTCTTCGAGCACAGTGGAAAGCCCTAGAACGTTGATGTTCAAATCATTCAGTTCATTAGAGGTCGGTTTTTCGCGCGCTTCATTGCTGTAAATCAGCTGGCGGGCGTTGAAATCGAGCTCATCGATCGTAAGCGGTGTGATTCCCTCTTCGGTTTGTTCCTCTGGCGCGTCATCGTTAGGTGGCAGCATGTCTGAGAAGTTAAAAGTGCCATCAGGTAGTTCTTTTACATGCACAAATAGCTGCTCGACACCTATTTTGTCGAATACCAGTGCACGGCTCCACAGGCTAGCGGTTGAAACGTTGATCGTTGCGTGGTCCAGACTCAAGAAGGGTGAACCGTCGTGCTCCGGGATCGCTGTCTTGCCCACCTCCAGGCTGAGCGTGAAGGGGTTGAAGTAGTTGAAGCCACTTTCTAGATCGCGTCCGAGATATTTTTTGACCGCCCAGGATGGGAGGAGATTCAGTGCGGGTGTGACGATCACCAGCACAATGGCCAAATAAACCAGATAGCAAATACCGAGGATGCGGATAAATTTCTTCACCAAATTTTCCTTATTGTGAGCTCGCCAGTCACTATAGTAAAAAATACTGGAGGCTGCGGGTTTTGAACTTCAACGTGATCCACAAAGTGTGTGACCTCCCACTAGAGCCCTTTGCGATAGCCATAGGGAGTGACGCCGGTCCAAGACTTGAAAGCTCGGATAAACGCGCTGGACTCTGAAAAACCGGCTCTGTGAGCGATCTCTTCTATGCTCAGGCCCTGTTTCCCAAGGAAATGAAGGGCCGTATCGCGACGCAGCCCGCTCTTGATGTCCTTGAAGCTCGTGCCCTCCGCTGCGAGTCGTCGCCTCAGCGTCTGCGGATGAATGTCGAGCTTGGCCGCCACTGCACTCAGTTCTGGCAGGCTTTCCATATTGCGCCGCAGCAGATCCCGAACTCTGTTCGTCCAGCTATCGTCACCAAACTGCTGCGTCAACATGAATAAGACCGGGTGCCTGAGAAAGTGCCGTAGTGAGGCTTCATTCTGCTTGATAGGACGCTCTAGCTGGGCGTTGGTCAGGGTGAGTGCGACCTTGTCTTGAGCAAAGTGCACAGGACTTCCCATAAATATCTGCCGGTACTCTGCCTCGCGTGTGACGGGCGTATCTCTGAGGCTGACGCTCACAAACGGTAGCTGGGCGTGCACCAGCCAGTTACAGAAACGCTGGGAATTACAAAGAAAAAGCTCGCTGTAATATGCATCTGACCCTGCCGCCGTCTGTGGGTCTTTTAGCACCAGGGTGGTGTTCACGCCATCATCCACCAGAGTGGGACAAAAGCCGGAGTTAAAGAGCGAGAAAAAGCGGCAGTACCGGCTTAGGGCCTGGCCTAGTGTGGCACTCCCGATAACTGCGTGACACATCATTGACCAGCTGCCAATAGGTAACGGCTGTGGCGCGTAGCCCAAGCTTTCGTCTTTCATCGCTAGCATGGTGCTCACCTGCAGATCTGCGAAGCGTTCGGCGGATAGGCGAGCGTCGTCTTCCAGTAGAAGTCGGGGTGAGATTCGGTTGCGTATGAGCAACGCAACAGGATCTAGGCCGTGATCCACCGTATGGTGTAGCACGGCGCGGGCGAATTTGACAGACAAAGAAATCTTGCGCACTGGGGATTCAGGATGGTGCAGTGGTCAGATGCACGGGTTTATGCTCTACGGATGCCACCCGGTTACGACCACCCTGTTTGGCGAGATAGACAGCGCGATCAGCCTCCTGCGCCAGCTCGTCGAGACCCGTGGCCCCCACCGTGCAGGCCACCCCGAGGCTCACTGTCACGCCGATCCGCTGAAAATCGACCAACAGAGGCCTTTCGCCAATGGCCGCCCTTATTCGCTCCGCCAGCACCCGAGCGGAATCCAAGTCGGTATCGGGTAGGACGAGTAAGAACTCTTCGCCGCCAGTACGCGCAACCACATCGCTCGATCGACACAATCGCGCGATCACTTCAGCAATCTGGCGCAGCACGTGGTCGCCAACATCATGGCCGAAGCTATCGTTGACCCCCTTGAAGTGATCGACGTCCACCATGATGGCTGAGGTGGGCAGGTTCGCTCTGGATGCTTGCGCCATACTGATCTGCAGGGCGTCCTCCATGCCGCGACGATTAAGCAATCGGGTGAGCGGATCCAATGTCGCAAGATTTGATAGGTGCTGTTGATACTCTATGACGACGCTTGCCAAGAAACCGATAACGACCAGCGTGTAGCTAATACTGTGAGCACCAAAAGCGATCATCTCGCCTTGCTGTGTATCAGCGGCGAAGGCATACGTCATTGCGACCGGTGTACCTATAACCATAATGAGAGCGGCGCAGGCAACGATTGCATCGCCCACATTACCCAAACGCCAGGCTCGGAGGCCGCAAATTAATCCGGTCGCTACGAAGAACAAGGTGACAGCTAGGCCTTGAACCATGAACATGTCATCCGGTTGCAGAAAGAACTCACAGAGTGCCGCCGCGAGACAGACTGCACCCAGCAGATACCGTCCTGTGCTGATTTCGGCGCGCTGACATGCCGCCATATAAAGAAGAAAGCTGTTCAGAATGATCATGATCGATGGCAAATTGACCGCCATCTGCAGATCGGCTGTTTTCTGCAGCGTGAGCGCGATCCAGCCCAGTAACGAGGCCATAAAGTAGACTGTGAAAAGGCCCAGCCCCACGGGTGGCTTGCTAGAGTCGGCAAGTACATAGACGATCAGCATCTGGGCACAGGTGATCGTAAAAATCAGGCCAAAGAAAATGAAAGACCATTGGTCTGGCAATACCTGCCCCATCAAGATGTCAGTCCCGTCTGTGTGCTTTGCCTGTCATTTTAAGTCAATTTTCATGTCTGCACAGGTCATTGCTCGACCGGTGTCGGATACGCATACTGCCGCGTCGTTTCGGCGCTATCGTTGTCGCCCTTAGGGGCTAAACGAAGTGCTTGCTTGGCCCGATTGGCGCAAGTGCGTTTAGAGCGCTGCGAGGCTTCCCCGCGACGCGACCGTCCAAGGGCATTCTATGGACGGGCATCGTAATAGCAGGCAGTATACCCACCCGAAGATTATAAGCAGCGGATTAGCTTATACAAAAACTAAGGTCAGAGGTGATAGTTACTGCTAACGCTGAATCTCGTTTGACACCTACCGCATTCAATAGAGGAGAAAAATTATGGATCTGACAGGAAAAATCGCCATTGTGACGGGTGGAGCATCCGGCTTGGGTCGCGCGACAGTAGAAGCCTATGTCGCCAAGGGCGCTAAGGTCGCGATTTTTGATATGAATGAAGCCAATGCCAATGAAGTCATCGCAGAGCAGGGTGCAGACAATGTAGCGTTCTGGAATGTGAACGTGGCTGATGAGGATTCCGTCAAGACCGCTGTGTCCGCGGTGGTAGAAAAGTTCGGTGCGCTACATGTCTGCAACAATTTTGCGGGCATCGGTAGCGCCTGCAAAACTTTCGGGAAGAACGGCGTGCATCCCTTAGACCAGTATATGATGGTGCTAAACGTTAATTTGGTGGGCACGTTTAATGTATCCCGCTTTGCCGCTGAGCAGATGGCTAGCAATTCGCCCGTCAATGATGACGGCGGCAAAGGTGTCATCATCAATACCGCTTCTGTCGCGGCTTATGAAGGCCAGGTCGGACAGGTCGCTTACTCGGCCACTAAAGGGGGTGTTGTCGGTATGACCCTGCCTATGGCGCGCGATCTGGCGAGCTGCGGCGTTCGGGTTAACACCATTGTGCCGGGGTTGATTCACACGCCCCTGTTCGAACTGCTGCCAGAAAAAGCCTACAAATCGCTCGAGTCCAGCGTGTGTTACCCACCGCGTTTAGGCAAGCCCGAAGAAATCGCGCACCTGTCGGTCTTCATTGCCGAAAACGACTACGTGAACGGCGAGTGTATACGACTCGACGGCGCGATTCGTATGCAACCTCGATAGTCTGCCACAGACCACCCGCAGGAGATTGAAATGGGACCACTGAACGGTTACACGGTAATCGAGCTAGCGGGCATTGGTCCCGCACCCATGGGCGGTATGATATTGGCGGATATGGGTGCGGAGGTCATTCGGATAGACCGTATGTCCGCAGCGGGTCTGCCCGCCGGCAAAGATGTGAGCGCTAGAGGTAAGAAGTCAGTGTCGCTCAATCTCAAGGATGCCGGCGGTATTGAAACGCTGATGAGAATGGTAGAGAACGCGGATGTCTTGATTGACCCGTTTCGCCCGGGTGTTTGCGAAAAACTCGGTATAGGGCCAGATGTCTGTTCGGCCAGAAATCCCAAGCTAATCTATGCCCGGATGACCGGCTGGGGCCAGGAAGGGCCGCTGGCGCACGCGGCGGGGCATGATATCAATTACATAGCGATCACCGGGGCTTTGCACGCCATGGGTCGAAAGGATGAGAAACCGGTACCGCCGCTCAATCTCGTGGGCGACATGGGCGGTGGTGGCATGCTGTTGGTGAATGGCATTTTGGCGGCGCTACTGGAGACGGCTAACTCAGGCAAAGGCCAGGTGATTGATGCGGCCATGGTTGACGGGGCAGCTCAGCTTATGTGGATGTTCCATGGTTTTGCTGCCATTGGCCTGTGGGATGTAGAACAACGCGAGTCGAACCTGCTCGATGGTGGCGCTCATTTTTACGGCACTTACGAATGCGCCGACGGAAAGTTTGTCGCGATCGGTTCTATCGAACCGCAGTTCTATGCCTTGCTGAAGGAGCATGCCCAGCTGTCTGAAGATGAGTTTGGTGACCAGAATAACGCCGCGCTATGGCCACAGATGAAAGCAAAATTGGCGACCGTCTTCAAACAAAAAACACGCGACGAGTGGTGTGAAATCATGGAGGGAACGGATGTTTGTTTTGCTCCGGTACTGACTCTATCTGAAGCACCTAAACACCACGCCAATAGCGCGAGAGATACCTACATTGAGGTTGAGGGCGTGACTCAACCGGCTCCTGCTCCTCGCTTTAGTCGCACCCCGTCCCAGGTGAAGCACGCTGGTCCCGAGCCTGGGCAAAACACTGACAGCGTGCTGACCTCCATGGGATTTGGTGAGGCCGAAATAGCCAGCTTGAAGGAAACGGGTGCGATAGCCTGAGAGCGATAGGACGCAAAAAGGCCGAATGAAGAGTTTTGAGACGGTAATGGTTGAACGCGATGGGGCCGTGGCGCTAGTCACGCTTAATCGCCCCGAGAGCCTGAATGCCTTCGATGCCGATTTGCGTCGTGATTTGTTGCTTGCGGTGCGCCAGGTTAACGAGGATCCGTTGATTAATGTCGGTGTCTTAACCGGTGCAGGACGAGCGTTCTGCGCTGGCGCCGATCTCAACGAACCCGCTGCCGATGAGCCTGACTTCAGTGTTGAAGATCAGCTTAATGAAGAATACAAACCGATATTAATGGCCATACATGAGGCACCCA
>JBCCNJ010000041.1:0-33309 GCA_039025905.1 Pseudomonadota bacterium
CAGGGTCGCAACTCGTTTGAAGGTGAACGCACCCAGCGCATTTATGCGGTACCTGAAAAAATGCGCAGCGCCGACCCCTTCATCGAGCACCCACTCGTTTTGGCGCACCTGGACAGACTATTGCTGCCAAACTATCTGCTGTCACAGGCTCAGGTGATCAATATTCAGCACAATTCTCCCGCCCAACCACTTCACCTGGACGATGCATTCTACCCCTGGCCCAGGCCTCGACCTGCAATCAGCGTGGCCACGGTCTTTGCCATCGATGATTTCACAGAAAACAACGGCGCCACTGTCGCCATACCGGGAAGTCATCGTTGGGGTCAAGATCGAGGACCCCGGTCTAGCGATAAAAAAATCAAAGCCGTTATGCCCTCAGGCTCATGCATCTTGTTCATGGGCAACCTATGGCACGGCGGTGGCGAAAATAGTAGTGGCGCAAATCGTCTGGGACTTACCGCGCAATACTGCGAGCCCTGGGCGCGCACACAAGAAAACTTCTTCCTTTCCGTCTCCAGGGAAACGGTCTGCGAAGTATCAGAGAACATTAGACGGATGTTGGGCTATTCCATTCATCCACCATTCATGGGAATGTGCAACGGTATGCATCCGAAGCGTAAACTGAAGGATCCAACGTAAGCCGATCTTGCGCGTATAAATAAAGTCGTGCGCACGCTAATCCAGTTGAGTTCGATCAATCGGAATGCCGGCGCGAAAGTGGTTTTACGCTCTTATAAATCCATCAAAAACACCGAATGTCCCAAGTTAGTGCTGCTCATCAATACTGCCGTTTGACCGCTCTATCTTTATTTCAACCAACTGATGCAGATCATTAAAAAACCATGTCCCATACAAATGCGTAGTACACGCCAGCGGTGTTTCAGTATCGGTGTATAACAGGAATGTCGCGGCGAACTCGCCATCGGGCGGCGCACCCGGTGTGTCTGCCAGATCACCACGGAGTCGCTCCTGGCCATCACCTTCGACCTCGCTGATCAAGCCGGGCGCGTTTCGACCAAACCGGTTTATAGCCTGATAAATAGTTTCGGAGGCATCCATGCCCATAGGTGTAAACGTCAGTAAGATATCGATCAGCTCGGCATCTCCTTCTGGGTCGGTGCAATCATCAAACAGGCCCGTGATTAACTCGACACTCAGCAAGCTACCAGATTCGTGGTCAAAAAATACACCTACGATTTCGTGATCTGGAGGCCCCGTGAATAGAGGCACAATGCAAAACTCATCTACGCGTCGGTAGTCATAATCGTCGGCACTTTTGCTGAGATCGACTTGCAAGTCCGAAATTTTTTTATTCGTTGTTGCGGCAATTTGTAGATCAGACAGGGCCTGAAATTTCTCCTCGAAACTCCAGTCGCATGCAAACTCAAACGTGTGCCCGGAAGCGACCAGGCAGGGTACCAGAAAGCAAGTGGCAAGCTTTAGGAATGTCTTTCTAACGGCTTTTCTAGGCACTGAGCGATTCTCAGCAATCAACTTCTTCGGTAGTTTTCAAGCGTCGGCGATAAAAGCAGAGATCACCGATCACGAGTCAGTGACCGCTTTACATCTCCGGCCGTTTCGCCGGCCATGGTGATGATCCATCACTCTACCGCGTTCTGTATCCATAACTATAGCAGCCTATTCAAGGCTAGTGTCATTCTCCCTATTTGAGCAGGTGTCGTAATCGAGTAGCTAAACAAAAGGATTCAGCGCCCATTCAGGATAGCCGTAATACACTACCAGCCATAAGGCATCGCCAGCTCAAGTAAGAGCAACGCAATGACAATCCCAAGGTGACGATATTCATGCGTCAGGAAAATGTTACTGCGACGACTTAGCAAACAGGGCGAGCGACAGTAAGCAACTGTCGGCACACGCGCCGTAAATCGGAGAAAGTAACACCGATATGAACACTATGCGACAAGGGCTCCCCAGCAGAGCACAGGCAGTTTACCAGGCGATAGAGAACAAGCTTGTCACTATGCGCTATCGCTTCTGGAGCTCTAGGTATGGATACTACTGCTCACAAAGAAGTGGCCTGAAAGAACAAATTATCGAAGTTAAGACTGGGCCTAAAACGAGCTTCCTCGTAGCGAACTTTCGAACTTGCGGGAATCCCATTTTCGTCGACATCGATCTCGAAATCGATGTGACCTGGGAAAATTCTCGACACTATCGCTACAGCAAGCTGTACTACTCCTCGCGTCTCAAGAATCAATTCTCCGAGGAGCGCGTTATATGTTTTCGCATAGAACAGAACCGAAGCCGCCATTGGGTCAGAATCAAACTGCCCTACAGTCGTCATACGCTGGGGAACATTTCGCTTCGAATCGATCTGATACCGTATTGCCAAGGCCGCGCTAAGGTTTACGGGTGCCGGTTGGCTGACGACTCCGGAAGTATGCCGGAGATGACGCGCTTGGCTGAGCTATACGCCTTAAAACGGGCGACTAGAACAGCCGTCAAGCGCAGTGAGGATCAGCAAGTGGAGAAGGTGGGGCACTACCCGGAATCCATGAGCCTAGAGATTCAGCCCGGCTGTAATCTTCAATGCGGCCATTGCGCGACACACGGCACACCAGAGCAACACGATAAACACAATCGCCTAGGACACATCAGCACAGCTCATATTCAGCTACTGGCAACCGAGGTCTTTCCACACCTCACTCTGCTGCATCTCGTTGGTCGCGGTGAGCCGCTAATGGTAAGCGACAAACTATGGAATCTGCTGGTAGAGCAAGCACACCGCAACAGGCTGCTCCTCACCGTGGTAACCAATGGCTACTTCGTCAAGCGCCGAATCACTGAAGATATCATTCCTCTCATCGACACACTCACGATCTCGATCGACGGTTTTTCACCTGAGATTTTGGCTACCAATAGAGGTGGCGCCAGTTTTGACACACTCGTCGGTGCAATGGGACATTTTCACGAACTACGCAAACGCATGTTGCTGCCACGCAGACCAAAACTCTGCATTTCATGGACCCTGAAGCGAAATAATATTGCAGAGCTACCCGCATTTGTTCGATTTGTAGCACAGTTCGAACCCGACCGTTTCTATATGCGACACCTGCTGGTTTGCCACGACAAGGATGAGGAACAAAGCCTGCTACGAGAGCCCGAGATTGTTAACCGCTACTTGACCGAGACCTACGCACTGTTTGACAAAATGGACATCGAAACCGATTGTCCACCTCTAATGGCGGCTGCAAAAACCCGTGGCAGCCAGTGTGAGGTGCGGGCGGTTCATAACAAAAACACAGCGGCACCTAACGCCGAGCCCCGAGATAGTATCTGCCACTACATCCATCGCACGGCATGTTTAAACTCCGAAGGCAGAATGAGCACCTGTGGTATTTATCACGCCAAAGCGGCAGGCTTCATGACTAAGCCGGGAGACTTTTTTGAGCTCTGGAATAGCGATGTCATGCGAGGTGTGCGCAGAGACATCAACACAGCTGCAGAGTGGAGACAGTGCTCAAACTGCTGGTTTAGGCAGTCCCGCTATCACAGCCAACGAAAACACCGCGCCAGGGGTTCAAGTTACGCACTAACACGCACATCAACGTTTACCAAACAAGCATGGGACTATCGTAAACCAAAAGCATAAGACGTTGGCGCACTGCACCTCTGCCTGTGCGGCTTGACTGACCCCCATCGTACAGCCAGCTATGGGTCAACGACAGTCTTAGCGCAATATGACTAGCGAGGCCGCAAAAAATGCGGCCTCGGATATAGCCTTGTGTTTAGAACTGATACCTTAGGGTAGCGCGGTATGTCTCGTAGTCATCGATCTCCTGAAAACTGCCGCCCAATGTGACGTGTCCGCCAAAGGTGTAGTAGGCACCTAGCACATAACCGTATTCCTGATCGAGAATATTATCGACATCGAAATACGATATTTCTCCGCGAAGCTCCAAGGCCTGTAACAGTACCGAGCGAAATCCGATACCCGTGCTATAGCCTTCCTCATTGACGTCATCGCTGACGCTTTCGCCTCCTGCTTTGACCGTTGCATCTAGAGTCCACTCCTCGTACGCCAATCGGCCATAGAGATCCGTCGCTTCAAATATTTCAAAGGCCACGCCACCACCAGCGCTGAAGCGCTCGCGCGTGAGTTCCAAGCTCGCACTGCCGCCAATCAGATTGATATTGGTTGATCCATCTTCATCAAGATAACGAAGATCCAGAAACGCCCAATCGGTGGGTGCGAAGGATCCTGCGATCTCATAACCATCGGGCTCAACATCATCAAAGCCAGAGCCTTCACTGCTTACGTACGAAATCTCAACAAAGTCCCAATTTGGTTGGTCGGCCAGGGTTGTAATCGGTGCCAGGGCAGCACTCACCAGTGCTGCTAGTGTGTGTAGCTTAAACATTGCGGTTACCTCTTTACTTCGCGTCTTAGTATCAGTTTTTCGATTCGCGGCTCTCAACTATCGCCGCCCACCTAGGGTAACGTTTATTTACTACAAATGGGTGTCGCAGTTTGAAGGCTGAGTTGCACAAAGCCCGCGCAACTCATCAAGAGACATATCGCTTTGCAGCACATAGAAAGAGGTCCGCCTCCGATGCCCATCGATCTGGTCTCGGACGCGGGCATGATAAAAGGCAGCTTTGAGCTACACTAAGTGCGTTCAGCCCGCACAGAAATTGGAGCAAATCAATGAAGCGTGGAAAAGGGCTCGCTTGGCTATTGCTGGCGATCGGTACTAGTTTGGTCACTGCACAGGAGATCACACGGGACGAGGTGCCAGCGCTTCTCTCACAGTGCCAGCAACAACGGGAAGCAAGAATCGCACCCTTGCGTACCCAGGCAATCGAGAACTGTGTGAATGAAAAACGCAAGGATCGCAGCTATTGTGAAAACTACTATCGGACCTATGGCAATGCCAAGCGACGTAGCAACGGCACGATGATGCCTGGCATGTTCTGGGACCTGCCAGTCTGTGAGCAAGCTGTAGCCGCCGAAAAATACTTCAAAAAATACCCTAGCAAAGGGGTTTTCAGCCCGTAGAAAAATCTACTTCCAAGGCTCTCGCCTCCACGCCCGCCGCCATGACCCTTACTGACAAACAGTGACATAAAATGTCAGTGAGCACATCCAACATATTCTCAAGCATCTGTTTTTATTAGCTTTTAACCACTGGCACGCGGATTGCATTAGATCGCTCGGAGCATGCATGCGCTGCGTATTCAGCCGTTAGCAGCTACGGTCGCAAAGTAGGGGCGAACACCTATCGCGGGGGAATTTGGAACGGCGCAGGGCGGTTATCAGGGGAGAAGTTATTGTGGTTAAACGTCAAGAGGCCGGATTTACGCTCATCGAACTGATGATAGTGATCGCCATTGTCGGCATTCTCAGCAGTATTGCGCTACCTGCCTATCGCGACTATACCATTCGCGCGAAAGTAACCGAAGGTGTCGCGGCCGCGGCGTCTGCAAAAACGAGTGTCTCTGAGTATTATCAGGTCAATGGCGAGCTCCCGACAGGTGGCGACAATGACCTGGCGGGCATAACCCAGCAGTATGACACGCCCTATGTGGACACCGTGGATTGGCACATTGACCAAAGAATTGAGATCGAATTTAAAGAGGATGCGCTGGGGCTGACCAGCCAGCTTGAACTTCAGCTCGATCCCGAAATCGTCAACGGCCAACTGACGTGGCGCTGCGGTCAAGACGACAATGTGAGCGATGAGAATTTGAAGTATGTGCCATCGAACTGTCGGGAGCGATACTGGCCTTAAACTTATGGCGGTCTACCGTGACGTGGCGGCGGTGGGCGGTGATCATGAGGGTGTCCCCCAGGCCGCGGACGAACATTGTATCCACGCTCTTGTGCGCGCTTATCGAAAGAGGCGTCCGCACTACCTTTGAAGCAGTTTAGGACCCAAGGGTAAGTCGTCGTTACGTAATAACCGTACTGGCCATTAACTTCCATACCGTTACATTCATCCAAATCGCCTTCTCCGGTGAATTCATAGTCCGCCAGATAGGTGCCATCCGGCATACCACCGGGTCCATCAGGCGGAGCTGGTCTCGGAGTCGTTTTCAGTTGATAACCCGAGCGAGCGCCTCGAATGTCTCCGCTACTGTCTCTGAAAAAGGTGCCATAAACAGGGAAGCCATCGGCCGCAAATCCAATAACAGGTGACGGCTCCTCGGGGTTATGATCCAAAAACAACGCATTCGGGTTGGCATGATAATGGTAACGTCCATCCGGTTGCGCATGCGCATTATGCTGGTCTACCCCAAAGTAGCGATCATAAGCAGGTGGGTCCAGCATCCATGGATCAGTATCACGACAGCCTGCCAACACGTTGCCGTTCCTATCAGCTCGCGGGTCGCTCGGTCGATAGCACCCCGCTGATAATAGGTCCACGGGTGTACCGTTAAGCAAAATGGCATCATAGCTGCTTTGCGTGAGTTTTTGATTGCGACCCATTTTCTGTGGAGAGCGCACAATCTTGAATACACCGGAAATGGCCTCTACCTCGTTGGCAAAGTTCGCGGTGGGTCCGTTGAAGTCATGATTTGGAATACCGTTTGTTGTTACCGCACAGCTTTCCCTGGTCGCTGAGATTTCAACGCTCGCTTTGAAGCTGAGTTGCCGAGAGATATCCTCAACATCGGCAAAATAATTACCCACATAGTCAGCACAGTCTCCCGAGCGCTTAGTTAGCAATTTGTTAGTGATATCCGTCGCCGAGCTGGCACCATGTGCAGCCAAATATGTCAGAAATAGAGCGCACAACAAACGCTTGTAGCCTGTCATGAGTCTGTCCCTCCAACAACATCCACGCCAGCGCAGCGAGCCTCGACTAAAACACGATGCCCTTGCGACTCTTCGCTGAAAGTCCCTAGTTCAGCCGCAGAGCATAACGCGTCTCAGAAGGCATAACACCTTCTATCACAAACTATAGCGAGCACCCGGGCCGGATTGGAGGCTTGGGGCTTGGGGCTTGGGGCTTGGGACTTGGAGCTTGGAGCTTGGAGCTTGGAGCTTGGAGCTTGGAGCTTGGAGCTTGGGAAACGTTAAAGCCTAAGTGCTCAAACAGTCAGACTGTTTTTGCAGCGAAACGTCTACTCAGCGGTAAGCCGAGTAAAACCTCAAGCTGAGGGCGTTAACATCGCCTCAATACCGGTGCCGGCGATGAGCGTATCCACTCGACTCTTATCTTCCGACGTCAGCGCATGATACTGTTCCCGAGTCCACTGCAGGCACTTGGCCTGATAGGGGAAGGTCTGTTGGGTCCAGGGCGCATCATCAATCTCACATTCCCAGGTTTTCTCTCCCGCAGAATAGGCCCGCGCGTTCGCTAATTGCGCCGGTACGTATACACGCCCGATCTCGCGCAATAAAGTCTTCAGTGTTTCTGGCTGAGACTCGACAGCAATCCAGTCTTCTTGCAGTGGCTGCAGACCCGACTGATCCGCCATTTGGTTGACCCAGGCGACCGTACGCGGCGAAACCTCGTGGGCTATATTTCGCGGGGTTGGATCAAAGCCTACAAGTTGGGTTAACTGACCGTATACACCAAAATCCCCCGCCCCGGGGCGATTGCCAAGCATAAACCTCTGCTCTCCCAGGTGGGCTTGCATCGCCGCAAGAAATCGGCGGTAGCTTGCGTCAATTACCGGAGCGGTGGTGTCATTGGATCCAACCACATAGAGCCGACCAATCTGCCTGTCAGAAAAAAACGCTTTGAACTGAGCCAGCTGCTCATCACCCAGCCTAACGTCCACACCCAGGGGCAGTAAGGTGCCGGCGTTGTCGGCATCGGCCTCGCAATACCAGCGGTAGTGGAACATGTACTTTGTGCACCATTCATCGCCAAAGTCTTCAATCAAATAATCAATAAACGCTAAGGCGGGATCGACAGGTATGACAGAACGCGGCTGATACATCTGCTCCAGTTGGCGAATAATTGGGGTTGAATCGGTGACCGCGCGCGTGCCCGCATCATCTTCAAAGAAGAATATCGGCATCAATACAGGTTTCGGTGGCGCCACACCCAACGCTTCGCACGCTGCCTCTGGCGAGCCCCAGGTGATTGCATAAGGAATTTGCCGATAGCGCAACAGGCCAACCATCTTCTGCGAATACGGGGAAGCGGTCGCGCCCACCAGGCGAACAGGTGCTGTGCTTGCCATTTAGCTTTCTCCTTCATGGGCCATTCGAATCGTTAATTATATTGACATAGTAAATGCCATTATGTAACCCTCGATACCGCTCCGTTTCGTATAGATTCGTCACTCAGTCTGGAACTGGAACTGCTGTGATAATCACCGATGCAAATCCAGCATCTATACTACAACGCGTTAGTCGCTCATCCAGATGGGAGAACTCGATGATTAAAGTATATGGCGTCCACGGATCGCCCTTCGTCCGAAAAGTATTCGTGGCGCTAGACATAAAAGGCATACCCTTCGAAATCGTTCCGCAAATGCCCTTCACGGGTGACGAGGACTATCTGAAAATAAACCCGCTCGGCAAGGTACCGACGCTAGTAGATGGGGAGCTTACGCTGGCAGATTCAAAAGTCATCTGTCGCTATCTTGAAAACGCCTATCCTGAACCCGCGCTTTATCCGAAGGATATCGCCGACAGGGCTATGGCCGACTGGTATGAGGATTTGTGTGGTGGCAAGGTTTCCGAGATGGCAGCGGGTATATTCTTTCAGAGATTTATGCGGCCTTTCGCCTTCAAGCAGGAGCCCGACGAGGAGCTAGTATCCAACATCATCAACGAGCGCTTGCCCCCAATGCTTGACTATCTCGAGGGAGAGATTCCGGCAGATGGCTTCGTCTTTGGTGACTTCACGATGGCAGACTTATCAATGGCCAGCCCTTTTTTTAATGCAACCTACGCTGGCTACGAGGTCGACGCGCAGCAGTGGCCGCGACTGGCAGGGCTGATCGCCAACGTGAAAGCGCTACCGAACGTAGCTGCAGTGCTCGAACAGGAGGCCAAGGCGCTGGGGATGGCTTAGGCGCAATGTGGGAGACTCACCCCAAGCACCTTACCCGCGGCTGCTTGCTCTGAATTTGCGCTGACACGCACGCAGAGTAAACGCGCATAGAACATGAGTCGAAAACAGATGACTAAAGTATTGTGGCTGCGCTCTTACCAGACGAGCCTGCGGCAGACTCGACAAAGCCGCGGTCAATAAACTCGCTACTTTAGAGCTTCATTCGTATTCCATAGCATCCAGGATCGCCTGTACACATTGCTTGGGCTGATCCTGTTGCAGAAAGTGGCCAGCTTCTTTGATAGTGCGATGGGGCATACCCTGGCAACCTTGCACTGCGTCACTAAACGCTTTCTCGCCTCCTGCGGTAACAGGGTCATCGTCCGCGAATGCTAGGAGAAATGGTTTGCTAAAGTCCTTCAAAGCGCTCCAGGCAGCCTTACATTCAGCAACTCCAGGTTCATCGTAGAAGATAGGGACGAGCGACGGAAAGCGTCGTACACCGGCGATGTATGTCTCGTCGGGGAAGGGTGCGTCGTATGCCGATTTTTCGGCGTCGGAGAGAGGATGAGCATTGCCCACAGCGTCAAGCACCACGCTAGGACGCACTATCTCCTCACTGTGCGCAGCAAACTTCCGCCAGTAGAGGAAGCCAGGCATACCTGAGCGATCGCGAAAGTGCGCGTCTAAGTCACTCGCCTTCACCACGGGAAGACCTTCGTATGCCTCTCGTATCGCAGGGGCAAATTCCTCTGATATCGGTCCTAGCACCAATCCGCCGTTGCTCAGTATCACGCGAGCAAAGCGATCCGGGTAGGCAGCGACGAGGCACAGGCCGATCATGCTGCCCCAATCCTGGAAAAAAACGCTGATATCAGCGAGATCTAACTGCAGCATCCAATCGGTCATCCATGCCACATGACGGGCATAGCTGTAGTCTTGCTGGCGTGTCGGCTTGTCCGAGCGACCAAAGCCTATCAGGTCAGGTGCGATTACCCGATGTCCGGAAAGGACGAGAAGAGGGATCATGTGCCGATAGAGGTAGCTCCATGAGGGTTGGCCGTGCATCAACAACACCACCTTGCCGTCATGCGGACCTTCGTCCAGATAGTGAATGCGCAAGCGCCCGCCTTCGGTGTCATCAACCTCCAAATAGTTGGGCGAAAATGGATAGTCGCGAAGGTCAGTAAATCGCTCATCCGGTGTGCGTTTAAACTCCATTGTTCACCTCCTTACTCTTGCATTCCATAGGCTGATCGGGCGCGGTTCGAGGATACACTTCCAGAAAACTAAGAATCTCCGACACCAGCTCCTCTGGCTTATCCTCCTGAATGAAGTGGCCGCCACCCTTCAGGATTTTATGATTCTGTCCGGTGGCACCAGGAATGCGCTGATGAATCAACTTTTCCAGACCTCGACTTATCGGATCGCGATTGCCGAATAAGGTCAATACCGGCTTACTAAACCTTCCCAACTTCTGCCAGGCTGCTTTGTTTTGCGGAACACCGGGATTATCGGGGAATAACGCGATCAAGCCCGGGAAAGCAAGGATGCCTGCCTGATACTTGAGCGACGGAAAAGGTGCACGATATGCAGTTAGCTGTTCCTCGTTAAAATCCTTTGCTTGAACGGCCCGTGTCATTGCGGTCTTGAGCGGAAAAACCGGCAAGAACTTCATAACGAACTGCCAAACCCGCAATGCTTTTGTCCCTCCATCGCCGGCGGGCAAACCGGAGTTCGCGACGACCACCCTGTCGAAGCGTTCTGGATTATCCGCAACCAAATTCAAACCAATAACGCCGCCCCAATCCTGGCAGAACAAGGTCACCTGCTTAAGGTCCATCGCCTTCAACCACGTCTGCATCCATTCAATATGGCGCGCTTGAGAGTAGTATTTACGTTTAGCCGGTTTATCGCTGCGACCCAAACCAACGAGATCGACGGCTACGACCCGCCTACCGGATTTCAGCAAGCCGGGGATCATTTTGCGGTAGATGTAAGACCAGGATGGATTACCATGCATGAGCAGAATCGGTTCCGCTCCAGGTGGCCCTTCGTCGAGATAATGGATACGCAGTTCTGTACCGTCTCTGTCACAGATCGTGCAGTAGCGCGGGGCATAATCATAGCCGTGCAGATGCTCAAATCGACTGTCGGGCGTTCGCAGTACTCTCATCATGTTATCAAGAATCCCTGTCGCGGATTACTAGCCAGCAGCGCCCCGAGCAGCTTGACCCCACACCTCTTTATTGTCGGCTCTTTCAACCCGGCGAATGCAACGTAACTTGAGGAAAGGCTCACAGCCTGTTTCCTTAAACAGGCTGTAAACCACGCCTTGTGCCATCGGATCCAGGCTATCGACGCAGTCTTGGAGTCGCTGCAACATATATATGGAGTAGGTACGGGCACCACAGTCTATCTCTGTACCTCTCAACGGAAAGCGCACAAACCCAACAACCCGCCGCCTTTTCTCACCCCCGACTGGCTTTCCAATCTCAACCGGGTTCTCTGTCAGCCATTCATTATGCAGGCCGATACTGGCTTCGATTTCAGGGAGGTAGTCCTGCGCCACAAGACGCATCATCAGCTTCAGGGTATCCGGTACAGCATCATCGGCAATACAGGCTTCTGGGTAGTTTAGATACTCGGGAGTGCAGAGCCCCGGTTGATTCAGGCGTTCGGTCCAGCGTAGCACGGCCTGGGCCTCACGTTTCATAACCGTCGCAGAGTAAGGGTCGCGAGCGAGATGCGCATAAAACATGACCTGCATACCATAATCACCCAAAGTGGGTGCACCGCCAACAAGGTAGGGATACTGCAATAGATGGCTATTAAACGCGTCAAGAAACTCAAGGTAGCTCTGCTCGATCGCGGCACCACTTTCCTCGGTGACTCCGAGGCTAGCGGCCCGTTTGCGCATGGTGCCGGTTTGCTTGCGTGTCAATTCCATACGCTGATCGGCGGGCATATCGGGCGCCATAAACAAACCAAACTGATCCTCTATAAAGGCCATATTTTGGTCGTCAAAAAACCATCGGTAATACATGCCAGCACGCAACATGCCTTCACCGCCAAATAGATCAAACAGGTGACTTATCGCGCACGCTACAGCGCCTTGCGGACGGGACGGATACCGCTCTTCACCGCGCCGTGAAAAGTAGTCAATAATATCCGCCGTATCCTGTACAAAAGAACCATCTTCCGTCTCTAAGACAGGGATCATGAATTGCCCAGTTGCGGGGATGATCTCCTGCATAAACCGGGGATGACCAAAGGCGCGCTCTTCAAAAGCAATACCTTGTTTAATCAGATAGGAACGCGCCTTGCCAGTATAGGCCGAGTGTTGCGCCCCATAGAGATAGTACATATGCGCTCCTAATTCAGCGTTAGCTGCAACATGGCCGCCGCTAAAGCCAGCAAGATTGCCACCGACCACCGCGGCGATGCATAAAACGTAACAAGTGTCTGCGATGGAAAGGCAAAGGTTTGCCTGAGTGCGGCCACCTTAAATTTGTGTAACTCGGAAAACCGGGGGTTGGCCAGGGAAGACAAAATACAGTCACGCCGCGATCGATAACGCATCAAGCCCGCTAAGTGCCAGCCTGGATCAGCAGGTGTGTTCCAGGCATCCAAATACCCTCCTACAGCTCTCGAAGTCAGCACCGGATGCCCGGCGCGACGAATAATTTCCCCCATAAAAGGTTTGAAGTACTGACTCAACATCGCGTCGGCTCGCACCGGCTCGCCGGTCTCGGGATGCTCGACGGGGGAGGAGTTCAACTCAAGCAGATTAACCATGATGAATTCCTTGCCGTCATCACCTTCCAGAAAGCGCCGTACAACTGCAATATCATCTTGGCTCACCTCATTGCCGGCGCGTGACTGCACGATCTCAACAAACTCGTCTATTTCTTGTGGTGAGAGGGGTTTGCGAAACCCGTCGTACCAAAGGCGAAACGCGGCATAGGCTAGCAAAGCACCTCCCCAAATAAGAATCGCCATGCGGACCCCATGTTAGTGTATATATTGACACATATAGTGCCATAATAAGACGTGGACGCAAGTCCATTAGTAGAAACTCTCAATGAGCGAGTAGCGGTGTCCACACGCCAAGGGCCTCAAACGAGATGCCCCAAGCGGCCGATACGGGATGGCACGGCCGGTGTTGGCCAATATCGCGTTAGATTAGCGCGAGACACTGTCGTTGGTTTCTCGCCGACCGACTGAAACCGAGTGTGGATTGTGCGGTGCCCGCACTTTTGAGCGCCAGCGTGGTCGAGGTAATAGTCGCCGTCTAGGTCTGGCTGAAGGTCAGGACAGCAACCGCTCTTGACGAGATTGATAGCCGTATCAAGGTCACTCGCTAGAAAAAGCGATAGCGTCTGCCCCTAGGCGCGGGAATCTTGTGTTCCTCAGGCAGAGCGCAGATCCGATTCATACGGTTCACGCTGCCATCCACGTACTCCCAAATCAACTGATCCCCCTCTCGATAGCGCCGGACGACCTTCGGGCCCCAGCCAAATGCGTAAAAGTTTAAAATGCCATCTTCCCAAATCATGGACGCTGACGTGCGCATACAGTATTCCCTGTCTCCAACCGTAAACAGAACCGCACCTTCGGTATCGTTAGTATTCATTCCAGCCGTGCTGTTAGGGCCGTAGTCATGAATGATGCCAGAGCTCGTCACCACAACGCGGCTGCCGCACTGCTCTATCCGCTCAACATGCCCTTTGCGCTCTCCCTGTACTACCTGCCACAGGCCTCTTATGTCATCGGCATGATTGGGTAGGGGCTCGGCACACTCAGCGAGTATCGGTAGAGGAAAATGCTGATAGGCACATCCGGGGGTATTCGCCTTGGGGATGTCGCTGGCCATCCTGGCACTACCATCCAGTTCAGGCAATTCACAGTAATTGATAGCGCTGCCGTCCCCCGCCAGTCGGCTCGGGTCGATCGTGAGCGCAGGCCGAGAGGACAAAAAGCCCAGCCAAAAGAGGTAGAGCGCCAGCATAGCAACCACCGCAGCCAAGATTGTAAGGGTTTTGACAACCATGATGTGATTCCCTCCTGGATCTTAGTGCCGCATCCATCAATCAAGATATCGGTTGCAATACAGGTCACGACCGCCTCTGAAGAACCGCGGCGGTAGACACATTGTGTGAGGCTCGTAGCGTGACGCTGTTCTAGCCAGCCCCATGCCGCACTACTTACACCTCTCATAACCATCCATTCTCTCGCGCAGACTTTCTCATTCATAGCTTGATACCGACACGAGCCGCTTTATGACAAAGTCTGGGGGCTGAAGCTGTTTGTTTGATGACCTTGGTCGCTGCCTGATCCTGACCGCCTATTATTGGCACTTGATATGCCATATTTATTATGGCATTATTAGTGCCATATTAATAAATACACTAGAGAGGCGTCAACATGCACCGTGTCACTTCTATCACGGCGGCTCTAGCACTATCGCACTTCACCCATCTCGCGGTGGCACAAACGGGCGGGCTTGAAGAGGTGATCGTGACTGCCCAGAAGCGCGCTCAGAGCCTGCAGGATGTACCTGTGGCCGTTACAGCTTTCAACTCCGAGACAATACAGGAAGCGGGCATCAACAACGCGAGTGACCTCGCGATAATGACGCCGAGTCTCAACGCCAATGCCAACACAAGCCCCTTTACCACCCGCTTACAAATCCGCGGCATAGGCACATCGCAAACGGATCCCGCCCTTGAGCCCTCGGTCGGCTTTTTTGTCGACGGTGTCTTTATGGGGCGCTCCGGCTTAGGCACCTCCGATCTCACTGACATAGAGCGCATAGAGGTGCTACAGGGCCCACAGGGCACGCTCTACGGCAAAAATACCAATGCTGGCGCGATTAGCGTGATTACCAAGCGGCCCAATTTGGAAGAGTTTGAGGGTTACGGCGAGGCCACAGTCGGCGACTACGATATGCGCAAATTGACCCTCACCGCCTCTGGCCCGCTCAGTGAAACAGTTGCCTTTAGACTGTCAGGCAACATTCATGAGCGCGATGGCTATTATGACAATATCGGCGTAAACGATCTGAATGACGCAGACGATTGGAATGTTCAAGCTAAGCTGCTCTGGGAGCCCACAGATCGACTTAGCATACTGCTAACCGGTGCGCATATTGACCGCGACGAAACCTGTTGTGGCGCCACGGCGACACAAAGCGAGGTGGTTAACGCGCAGCTAGTGCAAGAGGGCTTTCAGCCGAGCAAAAACCAACCCTACGACTATAACGTCGCGACTAACTTTCAAGACGCCTTTTCCATGGAGTCTGACCTGGTGACTCTGCATATCGAATACGATTTAGACTGGGGTTCCATCACCGCTATTTCAGGTTGGATAGACTACGATTACACCGTCAGCATTGATATTGATCGTTCACAGCTTGATCAGCTATTTTCTGATTCAGAATACAACTCGGGCGACAGTTTTTCACAGGAGCTGCGCCTGGACTCCACGATCGGTGACAACATCGATTATCAAATCGGCCTGTTCTACTACGACCAGACTGTGCAGCGAGGCGACAGAAGCCCTACTTTAACTGTAGGCGAAGACTTTATTACCATTGCCGACCAGCAGGATTTACCGACGCTGCCGTTTCCCACGTTTGCCTTAATTGTGCAACCCGGCGATGAGCTCATTTATGAAAACAAATGGGACAACGAGACTATTGCGGTATTCGGGCAGGCGACCTGGCATGTAGGCGACAAGTGGCATCTCACTGGCGGGCTGCGTTGGAATGACGAGAAGCGCGACGCTGACCTTTTCAGCGAGACCCTATCCACAGCCCCTTTGGCACCGCAGGTCGCATTGCTGAGCCTGTTCTCTACCCCCATAGATGCCAAACTCGATCGCAGCAGCACCAATATCGACTGGTTAGCCAAGGTCGCATACGACATTAGCGAGCAAGGGATGGTGTACGCCAGTATTGCCACCGGCAGCAAATCGGGCAATTTTAATGGCGTGAATGGTCAGCCCGACGAAAGAGAATTCGACGACGAAGATACCATTAGCTATGAGGTGGGTCTGAAATCCACCTGGCTGGACTCATCACTGAGAGTGAACGCTGCCGGGTTTTACACCGAGATTGACGATTATCAATTTCAGCAACAGTTGGAGACCGGTATTGGAACCTTTGTCAGCAACGCCGGCGAAGTGGAGGTGTCGGGTTTAGACCTCCAGATAGAAGCCGTGCCGCTACCCAATTTGACAATAAACGCCGGGCTTCTGTATATGCACAAATATGAGGTAACGGCAGGCACTCTGGAAGGGCAGGAGCTGCCCTATACAGCCGATTACAGCGGCAATCTGGGTGCAACACTGATGTTTCCGATCGCGGACGGCGGTGTATATCTGCGCGCTGACTACATCTATATGGACGATCACAAGACAAACAGCACAGACGAAGCGAATCTGCTGCCAAAGGATATTGATGATCGGGAGCTATTGAACGCCAGGGTTGGGTGGCGCAATAACAACTGGAATGTCTCGGTCTGGGGCAAAAACCTTACAGACGATCATTACGCGGTGCAGACTGTCGACCCACAGTTGTTTAACGGGATGAGTGCGTATTTTCTGGCACCCCCAAGAACCTATGGTGCGACGCTGCGCTACGACTTCTAACTCTGCTAAGACACTCTTGATTTTAGGTAACTTTCAAAGTGTCCATTATTCGATGTCACTCAGTGAGCACTAGCTCTCTCAGCAATCGAGTTACTATCTCGATACTACTGTTCTTACTCAAGCCCTGGTGAAAGCGCAGCCGATGCCACATTTCAAATGAAGTCACCGCGTCCACCGCCTCTCGATCGTCTTTTTGCAATAGCTTAATCTCTGGTAGCCATTCGTCGAGGTCCCCACGCAGACGGCGCTGACCTCTGGCGTAATTCTTTTTAACCACCTCCGATTGCCAAAGCTTACATGTGCTCGCAAGCATAATGTTCTTTATATCTTCATATGCTTGTGCACGAAGTTCCACCGCGTGACCAACGCGCTCTTGCAAGCTGCCATCTCTATTACCACCTATAAAGACGCCCTCATAGAAGCTGCGAAGTTCATCATCTACCGCGGCATACAGGGCTTCCATGTCTTCAAAATGTCTAAAGAAAGAGCGAAGACCAACCTGAGCGCGAGCCGCAATCTGTTGGGCCGTGGGCGCCAGTGTTCCCTCTTTCATGAGCGCGATTCCCGCCGCTACAATGGCACGCCGACTGCGTTCGCTGCGCAGCCGGCGACCATCAATCGTTTCTACATCGGATAAATCTGGCATGCTTATCTCGCTTTTGCCGTATTGAAATAATATGGCATCGTTTGTGCAATTAGTACAATATGATGCCAGAGCACAAAGCTTCATGCCATACGCAAAAGCTCAACCCGTTATGCAGTTTCAATAAACCTTCACAGGGAGCAGGCCTATGGGCTAAGCTCTCTGGTCATTGCGACTAGTCTTAAAGATAACCCCTTGTCGCTTACCCACACACAACAAGGCGGATGAATCCATGAGTCGAATCAGCAAAATTCCAGTGGAACATTGGGACCCCGGTCTCAAAGAGCTTACCCAAGGTGACACCGCCAGCGTGATTGAACAGGGCATCACACGCATGCTGGCACACACACCAGAAATGGCGAAGGGCGCTATTGGTTTCGGCGCTGCAATCGCAATAAACAGAACCCTGCCAGAGCGCCTGATAGAGTTGGTTCGTCTACGAGTTGCATTTCACAACCAGTGCCGAAGTTGCATGGCAATTCGTTATTCAAGTGCCGCGAGTGATGTGAATGAAGCTTTGGTCTGCTCTTTGGAGAAACCGGAAGAGGCACCCGACCTATCGCCAGCAGAACGCGCAGCCCTCGATTTCGCTGACCGCTTCGCTACTGACCATCTTTCAATAACGGACGAACGGTTCGCCGCCTTGCGAGAGCATTTCAATGAGGCGCAGACCATGGAGCTGATGCTGCATCTGGCACTCTACGTCGGTATGGGCAGACTAGCCGCACTGCTCGATATGACGGAAGAGCTTCCCACTGGGTTCCAAGCAGCATTTGGCGACGTTGTGACACCCTGGAGCGATAAGCCCATCGCTGTGCGCTAAGCGCAGCGCCAGAGGGATCTACAACGCCATCTGCAGAGGTTTGTGAAATCGGGATTTCGAAGTGTCGCGCGACGGTCGATCACTGCAGCAAACATGAGTGCCTCAATGTTTGTTGAACCGGCTAACCGGCGCGTAACACCATATAGATCAACACCAGTGCAACCCCGCAGGCCACTGCGGTTCTTCGACGATTACTCTTGTTCCACTGAACCTCGAAGTTCGTTCTGGCTGCGTTCAGCTGCCCTTGATCAGCACTCGAAACATCCAGCTGCTGCAATCGATTATTCAATGGCAAATGAATCACCACAGTCACAACCTGGACACCGAGCAAATAGGCAAGGAGGGCTGTTGTCATAAGAAAAAAATCTAGTCCATTGAAGGCTCCAAAGCTCAATACCCAACTAATAATCACCGCGACCGCTGAGCCCAGCCAGACCACCAGGAAAACAGGTTGGTTGTCCTGAATTACCCTATCCGTTACCTGGAACGCACGGATAAACGCTGCATCATCAAGTTTCTCCAGACCGGGCATGACCACGATTGCGTAGGCAAATAAGAATCCAGCGACCAAAGAACACAACAAAGCTGAAATCACCAACATCATCTGAAACATATCTTTCCCACCGACCCTATTATTGAAGCCTTTTGGACCACTCAAGCAGTATAGCCCCGCCGGATCGCGCACACCTGTTTCTTGCACTTACCATAGGTGCGCATCATCCTGGCTGAGGCATTCGCCCGTGCGTCGTTATTGTAACTGCCGCAGCCTGGCAGTTGCGCCTCCAGGGCGCAGTCAGGTAGCGTCTGTTTAAATGCACGGGACTGATCTTCTGTAGCATTACGCTATGCACTCGCCACCGATAATTGCGTATTCAAGGAGGCCGTTAGGTGATATGCAGCTTCCCATGTTGGAAAGAAATCTATTGTTACTGCAGCTATACAACCAAGCTCCGCTTTCGTGCAGATAGCCGTCCCTTTGATTGCTCGTGATCAGCAAATTGGATAGACGGGCACTAAGGAAACGGCTGCATATTACGGGCTGTCCCCGCAGCGGTACCACGCTGCTCATGGAAGCGATTTGCGCTTGCATTGAGCATCAGGGTCGCTGTGAACACGAACAGAGTATATTCGATAACCGAGATCTGCCCGCAGGCTTGTATATCTCCAAACAGCCAACGGATATCCGGCGAATTCGTCATATTTTTTACGGTGACGAGAACCTATACGTTATCTATATTTATAGGGATCCACGCGCGGTTATCTGCAGTCAACACCATCAACAGCCCGGCCTATATTTTTGCAACTATCGTATCTGGCGCGCCTGTGAACAGGCCGCTGGCCACTATGAAGGGCAGGCTCGCTTTCTCCGAGTGCGTTATGAGTCGCTGGTCTCCGACCCCGATAAGGTACAAAGAGAGATTATCGAGCAATTCTCCTTTCTGAAAGTGCTTCATGAATTTAGTCAATTTCATCATTGGGCACAGCCTTCGGGATTATCTGCCACAGCAATGAGTGGTTTGCGTCCCCCAGACAGCAAACGTCTCGCGCCGTGGCGCAATCATCTGCCTCGCGTCGCCCAGCAACTGAAACTGTACCCCGAAATGGCAACAGAGCTGAACCGCCTGGGATATGAAAAGGACACGCAATGGCAAAGCGAACTACAGAATGTCGCACCAAAAAACTATCCCTGCCGCTATTCTGATCGCAGGCAACGATTGAAAGAATGGGAAACGTCAGTACGCGTATTTCTGAAATCAAAACGGTATATGCAAGGTCTACATCGTGGCTGAAGAGCGAGCTTAACCGGGAGCCATTTCAGCGACTAAACTAAGAGTGTCGAATCAATAACGAGAGACCTGATTCCATGCCTGACTTGCGTATTTTTTCTTACCTGCCGAACCCTCGACTATCCAAGGCAGTCATCGCGGCGCACTACTCCGGCGCGAATATCGAAATCGTTGGGGACGCGCCGCGTGAACTAACTCAATGGCTGTGGGACTTCGACGCCCGCAAACTAACTGAAGCCGATAAGCCTGGCCTGGCTCACTTTGCTCGAACAGGCTCGCTCGGATTCGCGGGGCTTACCCTCTACAAGAGCGATGCCTTTTTACGCGCCCATCCGTTGGGCAGTGTACCCGCGGGGTTTTCCGGTGACGGCAGTGTGGGCATATTTGAATCCAACGCCATTATGCGGGCGGCCGCGCGCAGCGGCAGCAAGAATCACGGCCTGCTGGGGCAAGGGCCTCTGGGTGAGTCACGTGTCGACGCCTTCCTCGATCGTTCGCTCGTTTTTGCCTGCGATACTCAACGCTACCTGTTGGCCGCAGACGAACTCACCGAGCATCTATACAACGATATGGCGAGGTCACTGGTTTCCTACACAACAGGTCTCGATTCAAGTCTGCAATACAGTGAGTTTATCGTCGGGGACGAAATTACACTGGCAGATATCGCCGCTGTTTGCGAGCTCAGCCTGTTCACGAATGAAGCTCGAATGACTGAACAGCTCTCGGCGATCAGCAAACAAGCCCTCGCGCCGCAACTCTCGTCTTGCGCGGCCCTGGGTGAGTATCTTCAACGCATGGCGCAGATTGACAGCTTCCACAAGGAACTAGGAGAGTATCTAGAGAAGCTGTTGGTACATTGGACTGCCTAAGCAGATTCGAATTCACTTGATCTGATAGCGCTCACAAAAATCTCTAAACTCTTGCCGCGCATGCGGGGATAGTTTATCCACATCAACATGAGAAAAAACCCGCCTGAGGCTATCTCGTTCCTTCTCATCCAGTACACCGTCCGCTAACGCGAGGCTTTTTATATACGCCAACTCTCCCTCATCAATAACACCGTCATCGGAGAGCGCGACCAAAAACGAATAATTGATGATCTCCCGCGCTTTTGTATCTCCCGCCATGATTCCCTCCCACGGTCTTGGGGTCGGACACCCATTGGTCCAGGCCAAACTGTAAGGAGTTCAAGACATGTACGAGTTCTTTACAGTATGGACACGGCATATTAGTTTCTCCGACGCCGATTCAATATTTGTTTATAGCAATACGCACACACGACGCCGGCAATAGCGCCAGCGATGTGCATCTCAAAAGAGACTGATGACTGTACGGGCAAAAGGCCATAGCTCATGCTGCCGTAGAGCACCAATACAACCACGGCTATCACAATGTTAATCAGCTTGCGATCAAACCAGGCAATACTGATTGTCAGGGCCCACAAGCCATAAATCCAACCGCTCGCACCTACGTGTAGGGCTTCCCTTCCGATCAGCCAGGCCAGAACTCCGCTCACCGCGATAATCAGTAGACTTCCCCATACAAAGAGCCATCTTGACCGAATTATCACCAAACTACCGAACACGAGTAACCCAAACGCATTGCTAACTAAGTGAGCGTTGCTGCCGTGGACAAACGGAGCCGAAAAAATGTTGAGCAGGTGATTCGTTGACCGTGGAAGAATGCCGTATCTTCCCAAGCCCCCGTCCAGTTGTACGTTCACAATCTGAATCACAGCCATTAAAGTAATCAAGGCGAGAATGATACCCAAACTTGCTAGCGCTTCACGAAACACCAACCCACCAAAAAAGTCCTCAGCAACCAAGGTCGCGGCTTTAAGCCACGAATATCTTCGACAGTATCGCCGCCCAACTCGCTATTACCCGCAATATATGAACACAGGATAGTATCGCCGGTTTGATCATTGTGCACACACAAAGTTTTAGAGACGGAATTGGAGGTAATTATCGATGCTCTCGCTCTGATCACAGAACTGCACAATACGTGCGCTCCGGGCATCTAAGGCCTCAGAACATTCGTCGCGAAAACAGTGTTGGGAGAAGACAAATTGCGTCATGCAATGTACTTTAGAAAACGCTATCAAAATGCTTTTAGGCAGTAATGGAAAACACACTAGGAAAATCAATCGAACAAGAACAGGTATCAGGCCGCCGGACCGTCCTCGCCGGTGTGATTGGCAATGTGCTGGAATGGTATGACTTCAGCATCTATGGCTTTTTTGCAGCCATTATTGCAACTCAATACTTTCCATCTCAGGATCCCACAGTCTCGCTTATCGCTGCTTTCGGCGCGTTTGCCGCAGGCTTTCTCATGCGACCGATAGGGGCCGCCTTCTTTGGCCATATCGGCGATCGCATCGGTCGAATTCACGCACTGCAGCTATCTGTGGTGTGCATGGCGATTCCCACCTTCGCGATTGGGCTACTACCCAACTACGAGAGCATTGGTGTCGCGGCCGCCGTGATTATGGTCCTCCTGCGCATGATGCAGGGTCTGGCGGTGGGAGGCGAATATACCAGTTCAATCGTCTTCCTGGCGGAGCGCGCGCCTACTGGCAAGCGCGCATTCTATTCAATCTGGAGCGTGTTCGGGGGTCTCGTTGGCATCTTACTGGGCTCGGCTGTCGGCGCCGCCCTTAGTGCAGCACTTAGCGATGAGGCACTTCACAGCTGGGGCTGGCGGGCGGCATTCCTATCTGGGATTTTGGTGACGGCGGCAGGTTACTTTCTTCGCCGAGGCCTGGTCGAGGATCCTGTGCGACGCGAGGGTAAAGCGCCACTATTCAATGCCTTGTCCACATGCGGAAGAGATATAGTCCGGGTGATGGGCATCAATGTGGTTAACGCGATAGCGTTCTACATCATTTTTGTCTACGCCATCACCTGGCTCGTTGAAACGGTACACACCACGGAAGCTAGTGCGCTTGAAATCAACACCATCGCAATGCTTGTTTTGCTGGCTCTGATTCCTTTATTCGCCATCCTTTCTGATCGCTATGGCCGCAAGCTATTTATGCTCATCGGTATGGGCGGCACCGCGTTATTCGCCTACCCCCTGATCTGGTTGATGCACCATCCCGATTTCACCATGATTTTAGCTGGCCAGCTGGGCTTCGCGGTTTTGTGTGCCTGCTTTGCGGGCGGAATCCCCGCGTATATGTGCGAGCTCTTCCCTGGCTCGGTTCGTGTGACAGCGGTCAGCGTGAGCTACAATTTGACACTGGGCATCATGGGCGGCACAAGCCCTATGGTTGCCGTTTGGCTCATCAACCGGACACATGATGATATGGCTTTCGCCTGGTATATCACCGCCGCGGCCGTACTTTCTTTCCTGGTTGCACTTACCATCAAGGACAAACGCAACGAACCTCTGGATATGGCTCGCTGAGCGGTCAAGGGTCAGCCACAGAGCGATGTCTGTGACGGAACCATAATCCGTCTGCCTTGTCAGAGCGTAGCTTTTGGTGGGGCTAGCGGTTGCGAAAATCGGCCGATATCAGGCATTTGACAGCCGCCCCCGCCACAATCGGCAATTTATATGGAGGTCTCTAATCGTGCGAATGAGCCAGATTGCACATGCCATTATCGTCGCGACCCTGCTCGCAGCTGCGTTTGCGATATCTGCTTTAGCAGCGGAAGAAGTGCCCTACGATGCGTTACCGTTTGACATCGAGGTCGTGGCCAACATGGAGGAGCCTTGGGCCTTGGCTGTCCTTGACGAGGAACGACTCTTGATCACAGAAAAGCCGGGCTCCCTCAAGCTAGTAAGTGCGAATGGTGAAGTCAGCGAAATCAAAGGTCTTCCAGAGGTCGCCTATGGTGGGCAGGGTGGACTGGGCGATATTGCGCTGAGTCCTGATTTTGAGGAAACAGGGCGCGTTTATCTGAGCTACGCAGAAGAAGAGGATAATAAGCGAGGTGCTGTTGTCGCGACTGCGATTCTGCAGCTAAGCGACGAGGGAGGCCGTCTCACGGACTTCGAGGTTCTTTGGCGTCAATCCCCTAAAGTCAGCGGTAGAGGCCACTATGGTCATCGCATCGCCTTCGGTCCCGAGGGCAAGCTTTGGATCAGTTCTGGTGAACGCCAGAAGTTTGACCCCGCTCAGGACATGGATGGCAACCTCGGTAAAATTATTCGGCTGAACCCCGATGGCTCGATACCGCAGGACAATCCGTTTTACGAGCGTGGCGGCGTAACGGCTGAGATTTGGTCTCTCGGTCATCGCAATCCTCTAGGGCTCGCTTTTGATGGCTCGGACCAACTTTGGGTGGTAGAGATGGGGCCCGCGCACGGCGACGAACTGAACCTGGTGCTGCGCGGCGAGAACTACGGCTACCCTACTGTATCGAACGGTAATCATTACAACGGCAAGGAGATACCTCACCACGACACCCGCCCGGAATTTGAAGCGCCAAAAGTGTATTGGGTCCCAGCCATCTCTCCCTCCAGCCTGATGTTTTATGATGGCGATGTGTTTGCGGATTGGCAGGGCGACGCGTTTATCGGCGGCATGTCTTTCCCAGGTTTGGTGCGTATTGAATTTGACGGCGAAGATGCGCGAGAGGCCGCTCGCTATTCGATGGATGCTCGGATTCGCGACATCGCACAGGCTGCAGACGGCACGCTTTGGGTGATCGAAGATGAACGGGGTAGCTCAAAGGGCCGACTGCTGAGACTATCTCCGATGAGCTAATACTTGTTTCCTGCACTATGCGCTGGACAGTAATGTATGGCCGCGACATACTTTGAAAAAATGTGCTGCGCAGCAAAACGATGGTCGGTCGAGCTCTTTTTCTTGGGTTGATAACATCCTTCATAGTCAACTCTGTTCAGGCAAGCCAATTCGGGCGCCAGGGTTTTTCGGGCGATCCTGGTGTTAATAGTGGTGCGAACTGCACGGTGTGTCATGCGGCAGGTGCCACCAAACCGGTTCTTACCCTGACCGGCCCCGAAAACGTTATCGCAGGCAATACCTATACCTATGAAGCCATCCTGTTGGGCGGCCCCGGTGTTACCGCCGGGTTTTCAGCATCGACTGGCGGATCACTAGGTACTCTATTAACCGCAAACAGTGATCTTAGGATTGCTGGCGACAACGTCTCTCACGCACAGCCAAAACCCTTGAGCAATGGACAAGTCAGTTTTACTTTTCGTTGGACTGCTCCGTCATTCAATACGCAGGTCACATTGTATGGCGCAGGTAACTCCAGCGATGGCCAGTTAGATCTGCTGGGTGATGGTATTGCAACACAGTCGCTTAGTATCAACGTCACAGGGGGCACGCCACCGCCTCCTCCGCCCCCGGCACCGCCTGCGGCGACCGCAAGGCTAGACGTTTTTGCTACCGGCCTTGATCGTCCCGTGGTGATTAGCCACGCCGGCGACCAACGCCTGTTTGTAGTCGAACAGGCTGGTCAGATACGCATAGTCGACAACGACGGTAGCGTTAGGCCTACTCCTTTTCTTGATATTCGTGACAAAGTCGAGGACGGCGGTAACGAAGAGGGGCTGCTTGGCCTCGCATTCCATCCCGATTACGATAGTAACGGCTACTTTTACGTCAATTACATACGAGAGACTGAATCAGGCCCCAATCGGACGCGCATCGCAAGATTTAGGGTGACAGAAAATGAACCGAATGTAGCCGACACCTCTTCCGAGTTGGTGATTTTGGAGTTCGAACAGCCTTACTCTAATCACAATGGTGGCGATCTGCACTTTGGCCCGGATGGTTATCTCTATATCGCATCAGGTGATGGTGGCAGCTCGGGAGATCCTAGAGAGCTCGCACAGAACCCAAGCTCACTGTTGGGCAAATTGTTGCGACTCGATGTGGGCGGCGTTGGCGGCTCTTCAGACTGCGCGCTACCTGGTTCCAATTATCAGTTACCTGAAGACAATGCGTTCAACGACGGTCCAGGGGGAGAGGGCTGCGACGAAATTTGGGGGATAGGACTGCGCAACCCCTGGCGATTCAGTTTCGACAGGCTGACAGGTGACCTCTGGATAGGCGACGTCGGCCAAAACAACCGAGAGGAGATCAACTTTGTCTCTGCCAATACATCGGCAGGGCTCAATTTCGGCTGGCGTTGTTATGAGGGGGATCGAGGCTATACTCCCGAAAACTGCGATATTGATCCCAGCAGATATTTTTTCCCCATATACACCACATGGCACGGTCCAAATTGCTCTATTACTGGGGGCATGGTCTATCGAGGGGCACAAGAACCAGCACTTTGGGGTCGCTATTTTTTTACCGACGTCTGTAACACAGCTATTGTCACGATCAATCGCGTAGCAGGGGCAAGATTGATTGAAGAAGTCATTCCCGCAGGTGAAGTCACTACACCTGTTGCCTTCGGCGAGAACAACAGCGGCGAGCTGTTTCTCGCCAGCCTGAGTGGAACCATCTATCAAATAAGAAGCAATACCACTGTTACCCCGCCCATAGGCGAGGCTGGAGAAGTCACCGTCGCGCAGTCTGGGAAGAAACAATGGCATACCGTGATGCTGCAGCGTGCGTATGACGATCCTATCGTTGTCATTGGTCCACCATCTTTCAATGGTACCCAGCCTACAAGTATGCGGGTGCGCAATGTAAATTCATCGAGCTTTCAGTTTCAAATCGACGAATGGGATTATCTGGACCAGGCCCACATTGGTGAAACAGTCGCATATATGGTGGTCGAAAGAGGCACGCACGATATTGGTGGCGGCCGCAAACTGTCAGCTGGTCGTGAAAACGTAAAGCACCTTTGGAAAACCGTTTCTTTCGATAACGCATTTTCCACGCGACCTGTAGTGATCGCACAGATCACCTCCAAGAAAGGTCGTCAAACAGTGACTGAGAGAATACGCAAAGTCTCAATCGACAATTTTCAGATGCGACTACAAGAAGAGGAAGCGAACGACGGCTCGCACACCTTCGAGTCGGTCGATTGGATTGCGGTAGAGCCAGGGGAGGCTAATGGTGTAGTAGTGGGCCACTTGCTAAAGGTGTCAGAAAAGACGAAGACGTTTAATTTTCTCCCTATGTTTGACGGACCCCCACTGTTGATAGCAGAGATGCAGACGATGGCTGGCCGCGACCCCGCCACCCCACGGCTTGTCGATAGCTCGAACCAAAGCGCGAGTATATTCATCCAAGAGGAGCGCTCTGGAGATTCCGAAACTCGCCATAATCCTGAACGAGTAGGTTACATTCTCCTCAAGGCGGGAATGATAAAGTAGCTGAGACGGTGCACCATAGGTGAGCCATCACCGGAACATATGGTAACCACCGACCGAGCACCCGGTAAAGATGAACGAGCTGATCACCCCACTAGACTGGGCCATTATTGGCGTTTACCTCGCAGCACTGATCGGTCTTAGCGCCTGGCTGTCGCGGCGGCAGCACTCTAGGGGCGACTATTATGTGGCAGGGCGTCATACCGGCCCCTGGCCAATCGCAATTTCAATTCTCGCCACGCAGTGTTCAACCAATAGCATTCTCGGCGCTCCGGCCTTTGTCGCCTTCGCCGCAGGCGGCGGCTTGATTTGGCTTCAGTACGAACTCGCCGTGCCGATAGCCATGATCTTTATCATGGTGTTCTTACTGCCCCTGTTTCGCACTCTGTCGTTGATATCCGTGTATGAGTACCTTGAAAGGCGATTTGATCTTTCAACTCGTCTGCTTCTAAGCGGTGTGTTTCAGTTTGTGAGGGCCTTCGCGACAGCAGTTACCGTCTACAGTATTTCACTGGTGATTGAACTGATCTCCGGGCTGTCGTTTTTCTGGTCCGTCGTATTATTGGGTGTGATCACCGTGGTCTACGATATTCTCGGTGGCATTCGGGCCGTAATTTACAGCGACGTCATCCAGATGGTGATTCTTGTCGCGGTGCTATTAGCACTGTTCGCGCTGTTACTTTCTCAGGTCGGCGGGTTTGAGCAATTATTCAGTCAGCTACCGGAAGACAGAAGAACTGCGGTGGACTTCAGCCATCACGGCCTAGGCGACGGTAAAGACTTTGCTTTCTGGCCAATGTTATTTGGCGGCATTTTGCTTTATGTCTCTTACTACGGTTGCGATCAGAGCCAGGTACAGCGAGAGCTCTGCGCTCGCAATGTCGATGATGGCAACCGGGCGCTGCTGATAAACGGCCTGCTGCGATTTCCTCTTGTTTTGCTTTACTGCCTTATAGGTGCAGGCCTAGCGGTTTATGCCTCCGGTACGCCGGAATTCATCAGCGCGCTCCCAACCTCCGGGGATGCACCCAACTACAATCTGGCTGTCCCGCTGTACATGTTGCAACAACTGCCTGCCGGCGTGGTTGGCATCGCCCTAGTGGCCTTGTTCGCAGCAGCCATGTCGTCGCTGGACAGCGTTATCAACAGCCTGAGTGCGACCACCATGGAAGACTTTGTACGCCGCTTCCATCGGGGCGAGACCTGGTCAGACAGCCGTGAGCTCATTTACGCCAGGTCACTGACCGCACTTTGGGGCGTCGTCACCCTGGTACTGGCGTTCTACGTTGACGATATCGCCGATACCGTTCTGGTGGCGATCAATAAAATAGGCTCGTTGATCAACGGACCCGTGCTGGCTGTCTTCGCGCTGGGTATTTTGACCAAAAGATGTAACGGCCTTGGAGCAAAAGTAGGCCTGATCGCCGGATTTGCGCTTAATCTTTACTGCTGGCAGAACTTACCGGAATTGTCCTGGCTTTGGTGGAACGTGTTTGGTGCCCTGGCCACAGTGGTTGTTGGCTTGGGCGTGAGTCTGATCAGCACAAGGCCCGCGCAAGATCTCGCCGCACTTGTCTGGACTCGAGAAAGATATCTGCGCTTTGGATTTAAGATTAACTGGCCGCCGCGCTATGCCGCCCTGGTGCTGTACTTCCTGGCTCTGCTGTTTGTTTTAGTCCAATTTTAGTAAAGGCAATAACAGCGAGAGCTCGCGGGCTTCGTAGACTAGCCTACCCTCGTTTTCTACAGTGATTACTGCATCGCAGGTCTTTTGAAAGGAGTACGACTTCCCTGTCGAATTCATATGGCGCTCTACGCGACGTCAGCGTTACTCGCTTCGATCATAACCCCGGCTAGAGTGGTATAGGTCAAAGTCCATGCTTCTTTCACATCATCCGTAAAAGCATCGCCTAAACCCTGTCCCAAGGTCCACAGCAAAGCCTCGCCGACAGTATCGTAGTCTTCGTCTTTGACCCCATAACCCACATGGCGCTGACCCAGGGCCTGTACCGCGGGTACGATCGTCGGCAACCGGTCCAGCGATGCGACTGCGGTATTGAGCATCGACATCAGCATCTTGCCCTGCGATTTCATATCGCCTTTAAACAACGCCTTGTACTCGGGCTTAAGATCAAACAGCTTGCCGTAAAACAAATCGGCGGCCTGTTCAGAAATAGGCACCACCTGCGCCCAACTATCTTTCACCATCGTTACTTGCTCAGGTGTCATCGGTATTTCCTCCAGTATCGTCTTGCGATGTGGGTTGGGCGAGGCGAACCATGTAGTCCACTGCCGCCTTAACCTGTTCATCGGTAAGTGAATCGTTGCCGCCTCGCGGTGGCATCATCGTACCCATAGGGCCAAAAAATCCCTCCAGGGCACTGACATAGAGCGTTTCCTGACCTTTCGCGATACGCTCGTTCCACGCCTCGGGATCGCCAGCTAAGGGTGCACCGGCGACTCCGTAGGCATGACAACCCTCGCAGTTGTCCAGCCAGATCGTTCGCCCTGTATCCAGGCCTTCTCCCTCAAACTCGGGAAATTTCTCAGCCTGGGTCAGAGCGCAAGTGAGCGCTAGCCCAAGGGCGTAGGGCGCTCTACAGCGGAACACGAATAACCACACCGCCCATCACGTCACCAATTTTGAAATCGGAGCGCGGCGTATCTTTGTGATCGTTGTGACAGGTAACGCAGGCCGGTGCGACCGCGGTATCCGCATACACGGCGGTAAAATACGTCTTTCCGCCCAACTCTTCGGTTGTGTAGTAGTTCTCGCCCTTGTTCTCGGCTACGAACGTCAAACCTTCCTTTTCCGCTTCTGTGCGCGGTGCGTTCTGCTTGTTAATGGGCCACTCAGACAGCAACGAATACGTGAAATCATCCGTCTGCTCGCCCACCATTTCGGCGCCAAAGCGGAACATCTGCGCTGGTAAAACCAGTGCCTTTTCGTCTTCAAAGTGCTCACTGGCCTTGATCACTTTTTCTTTGTTCGCCAGACGATTCACGATCATCCTCGTATATACCGTCCTGTCAGACGCCATGACCAAGTGCAGCCAGTCGGTCATTTGCTGTGGCGTAAATACAGGCTCATCAGCCTGGGAATGCGCTAGTGAGGATAGGCCCACGGCAGCTGACGCAGTTAACGCCAAAGTTAGATTTCGAAGTTTCTTCATTCTTACATCTCCTGAGATTGGATCATGTGGTATTGAGCTATTCGCCCGTTGGTTCTACACGCCGCCGTGCAAGATCGATGCTCTCAATGTGCACCGAGGGCTTGCCGGTAAAGTTGTTATGGATAAGTGCGGGATCAGCCAGGGCATTGATCGCAAAGCCCAGACCGTGACAGGTCATGCAGACCGGTCGAATCATTTTCTCGTTGGGTCGCAAGGTGAGCGACTGGTTGTGCTGCACCTCGTTATGGACAAACGTGCCCCAGTAGTAGTCTTTTTCTGTCCGCGGCATATGGCAGCTGGCACAGCTAACCCCGGTCCCCGGCGCCGCGTCGCCACTCATTTCAGCCTGCCATAACCGATGATGAGGAGAATCCTTATAGGCTAAAGAGTGGTCGTCGTTGTGGCAGTTCAAACAGCTTTCTACTGCGGCCGATCTACTGTCGTAGCTGTGCGCGCCATGGCAGGACTGGCAGTCGAGGTGACTATCCACGGCGTGTTCTTTCATAGGAAGACGTGCAAGAGATGGGCTCATTGGCGACAGTTCCTGACCCAAAGCAGCCACGTTCAAACGCATGCCATGCCTGCCCGATAAAAAGCCCTGCACTTCACCCTGGTGACACTGTGCGCAGACTTCCTTGCCGGGCTTATCGATCCAACTGACAGTTTCTTCCTCGCTCACGGCGTGACAGGTTTGGCACCCGACGCCGGCCTCGGCATGTTTGCTAGCTATCCATTCCTGCATGATGCTGCCGTCGACATCGATGTGATCGGGAAACGCCTGCTGACCTGCTGTGACGGGCTCTAACGGATTGTCATCAAGCGGATAATCGGGCAGCTGCTCAGCTATCTCGCGCAGATTGCTGACAAGTAACTGCTCGCCAAACAAGATATGTTCAGCATCCATGTGCCTGACCAGGAAGTCTTCATACAACGCTGTGTTGTCGTGAAAATTGTGGCAACCCGCGCTGGTGCAGGTATCAAACGCCATACCTTCATGGCTGGGTCTGTCCTCTGCTATGGCTTCATGACAGAGGAAACAGGTATCCGCTGGAATGGTCACTGCCATAGCGCTTGTGATCTCGGGGCGATGTTCTACATGACAGGCCACACAGTAGCGAGCGTCCAACACCGCGATGCGATCTGCATTGCGCGGATCGGTAAACTTAGACTTGGGGTGATCATCCTTCGCAGCTTTCAGCTGCTCAAGATGACAGCCCTCGCAGGCCTCTTGCATGGCATCTTTATCGGTGAAAGGCCCGGTATGACAGGCCGTACACACCTGCTCAATCTGGTGATGCGCACTGGTTGTATCGCCCGGGAGAAAAACCATCTTATCGGTCTCCTCGCCGTACATCCGATACAGCAGGTACGCGGCGATGGCGCAAGTCAGCAGCAGCCACGTTACCCATAGGGTTGAATTGTTTACTCGCATGTGAATTCGTAAACGCCATCAGAAGTAGTAAGTTTTCAAGACATGTGCTCCCAACAGCGCGGGCAGTGGCCAGGCCATCAAGACATGGCCCCAGATACCGATCTGGCGCAGCCGTCGGGAATTTTCAGGTGCTAGCCGGTTCTCGAGGGCAATGCTCATCCCCAGTACTGCGCCCGCTACCACCAGACCAAGGAAGGTCACCATCAGCATCAAATTTAGGTTGCTGCCAAAGCGGAAACCGGTGTGCACAGCCAGTGCCACTAGCGCCCCAACCGTCAACCCTATATGCGCAATTCGCCACCACGCAAAATCGCCCCACTTCACCCGGCGCACGCGTTTGCGCAGAGAAAAAATGAGACTCAGAACACTGAGCCCGAGAATGCTAAAACCGCTAATCTGTTTGAACAGGCGGTCGCGCCAGAGGTCATCCCAGCGCCAGCTAAGCTGCACGCTGTCGGGGTACTCCCAGGTCCAAACCCAAGCCACTATTGCCAATACGCTGGCAACGATGGAAGCTACCGTGAGGGTTTTGATACCAGCGCGTATCTGAGCTGTCGGCTCGCCATCAATAAGCTCAGCGAGAAGGGGCTGGCACGATCCACAGCTGCTGCCCGCCATCGTTTTCTCGCTGAGGGTGGCTATGCTGTCTGCTCCAGCAGCGACCGCACTGCGCAGTTCGCCACAAGATACTGAATTACAGTTACATACGATTGCGCTGTCAGGCCAAAGCGCTACTGCCTTGGCGGCACTCTCACCAAAAACCAGACCGGTTTTTCTGAAACGCCATAACTTGTGCGGTGAAATCCAGGTGCGACTCTCTGCAAGATCGCGCAGAGCGGGCAGTTCAGGCCAGTCACCAATCGCGTTGATACTATCGATGCGACCACCAATCAGCGTGACTCGCCGATAGATCCCCTCTTTTGAATAAATATAAGTGCGCTGACTCGCCCTCGGCTGAGGGTTCCCCAAAGAGAAAACGGATAGCCCCAAAACCTTCAGGCTTGTTGCCAACTGTGGCGTTCTGTAAGGGACTGCACCTTTACCAGTGATATTCGCAACGGCAATGGCCGCCTGCTCAAAACCGGGTGCAACAATCCCGAATACATCCCCGTTGAACTCACAGCACTCGCCAACGGCATACACGTCTTCTGCGGACGTCTGCATGTGCGAGTCGACAGTGACCCCTCTTCCGAAGGCAAGACCCGCCTGCTCGGCCAGATCCTTGTTGGGTACGATTCCGGTTGCAACCACCAGGGTGTCGCAGGGAAGTTGTGTGCCATCGCGCAGCATGACGCCTTCCACCCGATTGGTGCCGAGCAACATTCGAAGGCTGTTCCCCAGCAGCAGCCTGATACCGCGACTTTCAAGCTCATCGGTAAGCATTGCACCTGCCCGCTCGTCAAGCTGCCTGTACATCGGGTGTGGGTTATGGTCGATCAATGTGACCTGCGTGTGATGGCGCTGCATCGCCCGGGCAGCTTCGACTCCCAGCAAGCCCGCACCGAGCACGACAGTTTGTTTGCTATGCACCCGTCGGGCGGCCAGCTTTTCAGCATCGGCCATATCTCGAAA
>JBCCNJ010000042.1:0-31998 GCA_039025905.1 Pseudomonadota bacterium
GCAGCGATTACAGCTATCTGATTAGCGCTCTAGGTCTAGGTGGACTGCTTGGCTTATCATTTCTGACTTCCATAGCGCAGAAGACATCTCTGGCTTGCACAGGTGCAAAGTGGTACGCCTGGACATTCGCCTTGGGGACAATCGTGCTGGCACTCAGTGAGCACCTTGTCCCCGCACTGTTCGCGATGGCGGCGCTGGGTTTGGGTTCGGTCGTGGGTAACTCTACGACGTCGCGACAGCTGCAAAAGATCGTATCGAGCCAGGTTATCGGGCGCACAACAGGAGCATTAATGTGTGCACGAAAATTCGCCTGTACGCTAGGGGCGGGCATCGGTGGCGTAGTGACTCACCACTTTGGAGCTCAGTACGCCCTAGTGGCGATCGCACCGTTACTTGCGCTAACAACCTGCCTTCAGTGGCGTTATTTTGTTGAGCTCGATGGGTTAGCGGCAGAATGAGTACGCTTTCTAACTCCCTCCAATTCGGGTCGCGAACAGCTGCGCCGAATCTAAGCAGGCAATATCCTGGCCAGCATTACTGAACACAGGCCACTCACCTAGAAAAAAATGCCGGGCAATTTAACTCATCGACTCAAAAAAAGGGCCCTGTTAACCTTGCATTAAGCTCAGATCTCAGGTTTCTGGCAAGAGCTAGCGGGGTTTGCCTTATGGCGCGCGGCGCTTGGTCTCGGAGATTCTGGTTTCTGCAGACGGGATCACCGGTCTCTGCAGAGGGGATTAAGCGTTGCGTTCAGTCTGAAAACAACAACTGCCCGGATGCGGCACCATACATGCGCTCATGCAGCTCGAGCAAACTCGCCTTGACCGCAGCTTGCGAGTCCCCCTTGATGTTAAGATGGCCAAGCTTTCTCAGGGGCTTTGGCGATTTGTTATACAGATGCACATCCACCTCGGGGACAGCTTGTGCGGCGGCAGAGATGGGTTCTGGATTGCCGAGTACATTCAGCATGCCCGCATGATAATGGGGCTGTGTCTCGCCCAGTGACATACCGGTGACGGCACGCATATGATTCTCAAACTGGCTGGCTATACCATCTTGCATGGTCCAGTGGCAACTGTTGTGTACTCGGGGCGCTAGTTCATTTACCAGCAGTTTACCTTCAACGTCGAATAACTCTACCGCCATGACGCCAACATAATTCAGGTGATTCATAATACGTTGAATGATCTCTGTCGCCTGTCGTTGTAAGGCTTCGGTGATTTCGGGTGCGGGTGCCAATGACGCCAACAAAATACCGTCGCGATGATGATTCTGTGTCAGAGGATACGCGCTAAACTCACCACCGCGGTTGCGCGCTGCGACGATTGATACCTCGCGGTCAAAGGCGACAAATTTTTCTATAAGCCACTCGCCTTGCGTTTGCTCTTCGCAGAATCGATGGACGTCCGCAGATTCGTGGAAGCGCCATTGTAGTTTGCCGTCGTAGCCCGACTCGCAAGACTTCAGTACGACGGGCAACCCTAATGCCTCCACCGCTTCTCTGACGGCTTCAGGTGTGCTCACCACGCGGTGCGCAGCACAGGGGATGTCTAACTCATCGAGCAGTGCACGTTCCCGGCCTCGATGCTGACCGACACGAACCGATTCAGCAGAGGGAGCTACGATAGAAAAAGGCTCCATATCGCGTAGTAAATCGACATCGATTGCCTCGCGCTCTACAGTGACTATATCGGGCTCGCCAAGTTCCAGGAACAGTGCCTGTGCGCTATCGCCCGGACTCCAGGGAACGATCTTGCCCAACCCATCCACGCAGGGTGTCTGCTCGCCGCCCAGCTTCACGAAGCAACATTCGATACCAAGCGGAGCAGCGGCGTGCGCCATCATGCGCGCGAGCTGGCCGCATCCCAAAATCGCTACTTTCATCGATCTACTTGTTCGGCGACCGCGTCGGTGTGTGCCGCCCGCCAGCTGCTGAGCTTTTGGGCCAGTTCGGTATCTGAGAGGGCCAGTATCTGGGCCGCCAGCAAACCCGCGTTCGCTGCACCTGGCTCTCCTATCGCCTGGGTTGCTACTGCTACCCCGCGCGGCATTTGAGCAATCGACAGCAAAGAGTCCATACCATTGAGGGCCGCGCTTTTCACGGGTACCGCGACAACAGGAAGTAGCGTCATAGCCGCGGTCATACCCGGCAGGTGGGCTGCTCCGCCGGCGCCGGCTATGATGACGCGCAGACCGCGCGGCTGCGCCTCGCGTGCGTACTTATACAGACGATCAGGTGTTCGGTGGGCAGATACGATTTTCGTTTCGTAGGCAACGCCCAACTCCTCCAGGACCGACGCTGCGTGCGTGAGCGTTGGCCAGTCCGATTGCGAACCCATAATAATGCCGACGCTAGGTGCGGCGTTGTCGGAAGTGCTGCTCATAGACAGCTCTGACTCCTCAGTTTACTGGCTTGAAATAGGTAATAAGCGCAATATACAGGGGAATCCCGACCAAGACATTAAAAGGAAATGTCACTCCAAGTGACGCGGCAATAGACAAGCTATTATTGGCCTTGGGTAAAGCGGACTCCATCACAGCCGGCACGGCTATGTAGGAACAGCTTCCACCTAACACTGCGAGCAGTATTATACCCCCAGTTGTGAAGCCGATGGCATCGCCCAATAATGCCCCCAAGGTCGCTCCGATGAGAGGCATCAATACAGCAAAAGCGGTTATAAACGGGGCGTTCATTCGTATCTCAGCAAGTCGACTGGCTGCCACTACTCCCAGCTGAAGTAGAAAGAGCGCTAACAGGCCGTGGAAAAGAGTGCCGAAAAGGGGCATGACGCTATCCGCCTCTGGCCCTGCGATATACCCTATCAACAGCGCGCCAGACATGAGAATAATGCCCTGGTTGCAGAAGATTTCATGCAGAATCTCCCGATAGTTGTACCCGGAGTCGGCCCCCATGCCGCGTGCTAGCATCAAACCAACGATAATCGCGGGCATCTCCAACAACACCACAAAGAGCGGGAAATACGCTTCATAATGAATATCGAAGGTCTCCAACATGGCAACCGCAACAGCGTATGTCCCAACGCTGACCGAGCCATAGTGTGCCGCAATAGACGCGGCATCATCCTTATTCAGCTGCCCCATTCTGCGTAGAACGGGGAAGGCAATGAGCGGTATGGCGATACCCAAACTGATCACGGCCACGGCTTCCCAAACCACATCGCTACTGGCGTGGGCAGAGAGCGCCACGCCGCCCTTCAGACCGATCGCGATAAGCAAGAATAGTGTAAGGCTTTGATAAAGTGCTGCTGGAAACTTCAGATCGGCTTTGACAAGAGCGGCGACAACTCCCAACAGGAAAAAGGCGGGGGCTACGTCAAAATACATATTCGCGACTAACTGTATGGGGCAGGAGAGGTGCTACCTGATTCGTCAAACGCCGTGGCTCCGGACTCTGCCGGTGAGCCCATGCGGGAGACAAACGAAACACCCAGAACGCCCAAACCAACCAAGCACAGTCCCCAATCAGTGAGACCACTGACAGCGAGGACTCCGCCAAGGGCGCTGATACCCAAGCCGGTTACTACGCTGAAAATCAATGGAATCGAGTTCATGTCCTCTCCCTCAACGGTGGCTGTATTTCGATTACGATCGGATGTTTGCCCTGACACTGCATAGAGTGCCTGAGCTAATAATTAGATTCAAATAGATATTTATTATTTTTTTAATAGATTTTAATCTATATTTTAATGCACCCACTGTAACGGGCTTGTACTTTGTTGAATTCTCCTATGTCCTTGTTTTTATGTGTTTTTTCTTTCAACTTATTAAAATCAGAATACTCAAACTCGAATTTTATTGAGCATCGGTGTATTATCAGCCGATAAATATAAATGACATAGAAAAAGATCTATGAAGAATCGTTCACGGCTACACGCGCAAATCGGCACCCTGAGACAGCTGGAAATTTTACTCGCGGTGGAGGAGCAGGGCGGTGTAAGCAAGGCCGCAGAGCATCTGCACTTAACACAGCCTACGGTTTCAATGCAGATGAAAAAGCTGTCAGAGGCGGTCGGCATGCCGCTTTTTGAACAACGCGATGGTAAAAAAGTCTACACCGATGCAGGCAAAGCTCTGGCCAGGACCGCGCGGGAAGTACTCGAAAACTTTGCCGACTTGGATATGCAGCTATCGGACCTACGGGGACTCAAATCCGGGACTTTACGTCTGGCGGTGGTCTCCACCTCGAAGTACTTTATTCCACATCTACTGGGGTCATTTTGTAATCGTTACCCCGAGGTGGATATTCACTTTAAGGTGAATAATCGCGAAACAATCATCAAACGTCTCGAGCAAGGACTGGACGATCTCTACGTCTTCAGCCACCCCCCAGACGATATCGACATAGAGGTCAGCGAATTTCTACCCAACCCGCTGGTCGTCATCGCACCCGAGGGGCATCCTCTGAGCACACAGAAACGTGTACAACTTTCTGATTTAGCGGCTTACCCCTTTTTGATGCGGGAACAGGGTTCCGGAACACGCTATGCAATTGAGAACCACCTGCGCCGCCACGGCATCACGCTTAATGTTCGGATGACGATTGAAAGCAACGAGGCCATTAAGCACGCGGTCATGTCCGGTCTGGGGATTTCCATTCTCTCAGCCCATACCATGACATTTGGCGGCAGGTCTGGGCTGACCGAAGTGAGGGTAGCGGACATGCCGATTGAGTCTCAGTGGTTCATTGTCAGGCCCCGACAAAAGCGCTTATCAATGATCGCTGATACCTTTCAACACTATTTGCGCAATGAGGGCCAGGAGAGCGTCCTCACGGAGCTGCGGGCGGAAATGGCAAATCTGGCGTAGCTGCTCTTGTTCAATCCCACAAGTCGTAAGTAAATGCACAATATGAGCGTGCCTAAAAGCTGCTAAGCTCCCATCTTGAAAACGCTCGCACGCTCAGTGGATTGGTTAGATCGTTCACTACTCGTCATTGCGTTTAAAGGATAAGACAAACGCCTTCGCGTTTTTCGTATAAAGGGAATTACCTGATGCCCATCGCCGCCAAAATCGCATTGCTATTCGTTGTTTTTGTCGACCTGCTCGGGCAGGGTTTAGTCTTCCCTATTATTAATGCACTGATCATGCAGCCAAGCAGTACGCTGTTGCCCCATGATGCCTCCAGTGCATCGCGCCATCTCTCCTATGGTCTCGTTATCGGCATATTTTTCTTGAGCTGGTTTCTCGGTGCACCTTATGTCTCCAAGCTTTCAGACGTCATCGGGCGCAAAAAAGCCATTTTGATTTGCCTGTTTGGCGCTCTCGCGGGCTACGCCATCACCATCCTTGCGCTGCATCTGGACAGTCTTTGGATGCTTATTCTGGGCAGGGCCATCACAGGATTCACTGCCGGCAATCAACCTATCGCCCAGGCTGCGATGGTAGATGCAAGCATAGATGACGCTGATCGAGCGAGAAATATGGGCTACATCATTACGGGTGTTAGTATTGGAATGGTCGGCGGCCCGCTGCTTGGTGGGCTGCTCTCTGACCCGGTTTTGATCGGTCAATTCGCCAGCCTCGCCCTACCCTTCTGGGCTTCCCTGGCCCTTGTTATGGTCGGCATCGCGTTGGTGATCGTTTTCTTCGAAGACGTTGAAACCGACACCGTGCGAGAGAAATTCGTTTTTAGGCCGATGGAGATATTCGAGCTCCTATGGCGAATTACAAAAAAGCCCTTGGTGATGCGCATTACCGCGGTGTTTCTGTTCTTTCACGTGACGAACGTAATGTTCTATGTCTTCGTCATCAACTACATGAGCAGTCGATTTGGCTATGGCAGTCTGGGCGGCAGTATGATCATGCTGACGATAGGTGCAGCGCTTGCCTTTTCAAGCACATTTCTCGTGGCTCCAACGCAGCGGCGTTTTAGCAAACGCACCATTTTGATTGTTAACTTTTTGGTGTGGGCAGCGTGCTCGACCATTTTCGTGATTTCACCTTACGCCTGGCTATGTTTTATCCCTGTTTTTGTCTTCTACTTTATCTTCGGCATCTCCTATCCTACTTTTTTGGGTATTTACTCTTCCAGCGTCAGCGACTCAGAACAGGGCTGGGTGATGGGCATGACGATCGCCGTGTTTACCCTGGTAGCGGGTACGAGTTCACTACTTGGCGGTGAGTTGATGGGTTTCGATATCGGACTGCCGTTCTACATTTCCATCGCAGCTGCTCTGCTTGGCGCTGCACTACTGCAGTGGATCTGGCGAACGCCAGATGTCCGAGCCATTACCGGCAGATAGGCGCATTGTTGCTATACTTCGCCGATTAACAACCACGTCGCGAAACACGGGCTTTGTAAAAATCGGCTTCTACACCAAAACAATAAGATTCTGCCAATACCGCACAACGTTCTGGCTGCTACGCTGCTACAAAAACCTCAATGGGTAGAGCGTATCCAAATACGTCTATGGCAGCCAAAAACACCTTATTGTTTGCTATGCTGACGCCCCTGTTTGCGCGGATATAATACGCGGGTACCGTTCGCTGGAGGGACATAGGCTTCCCAAGCTGCATCGGAAGCTGAGATTTTCTTAACCCGCTCAATACTAACTCACCGTCGGAGCACAGTTCGTGGCAACATTTTTTTACAACGTAAAAATCTTCTTTCACAAGATTGTGGGTTTTCTGATCTCCATCTTTCTGCCAATCATTCCGCGCAAACCGCCGATTATCTTCAAAGGCCCTGGCTCCGCAATCACATTGTGTGAGCAGGTCTCCATTCTTGGTTTTAAGAAGGTGCTGATTGTCACCGACAACTTTCTGGCGAGATCTGGGATCCTCGACGGGATTAAATCCCGTTTGACAGAAACAGATGTTGAGTTTGTTGTGTTCGATGGCGTGCTACCCGACCCCTCCTTTGACCAGGTCCAGGCGGGTGAGGCGGTAATTCGATCTGAAGGCTGCGAAGCGGTTATTGCCGTTGGCGGTGGCTCAGTCTTGGACGCTGCAAAAATGATGGCAGTGCTGCGCAACAACCCAGCACCCCTTGCAAAGTTCGATGGCGTCTTAAAGGTGAAGAAAAGGGGTATTCCCTTGTTTGCTATTCCAAGCACAGCGGGCACGGGTTCGGAAATCACCCTTGCCGCTGTCATCACCGATCCGGAAACCCACCGCAAAGTGCCCGTTGCGGATCCCAAGGTGCTTCCGAGCTACGTTGCTCTGGATGCCGAGATCATGAAAGGTATGCCACCGGGGATCACAGCCGCTACCGGTATGGACGCATTGACCCACGCAGTAGAATCATACCTATCTAAGGCGTCGAAAGACTATACTGAAGAACACGCAAAAGCGGCGGTTCGTCTGATATTCAAATATCTTCAGCGTGCTTACCAGGAGGGCAGCGATATGGAAGCCCGCGATGGCATGGCTCTGGCATCGTTTTACGCGGGGGCAGCTTTTGATAAGACGGCAGTCGGCTATGTACACGGGATTGCCCATCAACTTGGACGCGTTTGCGGTACGCCACACGGCAATGCCAACGCCATGCTGCTGCCTGAAGTCCTAGCCGCCTACGGCGACTGCGTACACCAAAGGCTTGCCGATCTTGCCGACGTGGTTGGCATCGGCGAAGCGGGCGACTCCATCTCGTCCAGAGCAGGGCGATTTATTCAGGCCATACACGATATGCGCGCAAGCATGGAAATGCCGTTGCAGCCGAAGGACCTCAATCCATCAGATATTCCTGGCATCATAGATGGCTGTGTCGACGAGACCGGCAGGCTTTACGCGGTCCCCCGCTATATGTCAGAGGATGAGCTTCTCACTATCGTCAATGGCTTGCGAGCCGCATAAGGTGAGCGATTTTGCGTAGAGTAAAGATCGTGATCGTCTAATTGACCAACTAGGAACACAAACATGGCGACAGAATTCACTCCGCTGAGTTTTTTAGGGCGATGGGCCTTCGCTCTGGTGCTAGTGCTCGGAACCTATAACCCCACACAGTGGTGCTACTTCAGTTGGGCGACGGCCGAAACAACGACATTTGGGCCTATCGTCGCGATTGTCGGTCTCTTGCTGCTGATCGGCTGGATTATGTTTCTGCGCGCTACATTCATGTCAATTGGCTGGATAGGAGTGGGATTGGGTGCCGCACTATTTGCCTGCGTGGTTTGGCTAATGGTGGATCAGGGCTGGCTAAACCTCGAGTCCCAAAATATGCTTGCATGGGTCGTGGTGATCATACTGTCGCTGATCCTCGCCTTTGGCATGTCCTGGTCTCACATTCGTCGTCGTCTTTCCGGCCAGTATGATGTCGACGAGAAAGACGACTAGCACTATATCAGCCTGACAACAGACGACTATCGAGCTGATGCGCGATCTTCTGAAACTCATCAGCCAGCAATTCACGCATAACCCGCAGCCGCGCACTTAGACGAAGATCCTTGTGCGTCAGTACCCACATGTCTGACTGGTGCACAATCGTTGCGCCCGGCACTCGCACAATATCTGGATCGCCATAAGCCAGAAAACACGGCAAATAGGCCATACCCAATTTGTAGCGCACGGTCTGGGCAGCGAGAAATATATCTCCAACGGCATGGCGCACTGGCAGATCGGGGTAATCCGTTATAGCCAACCACTCTTCGGCTACATGCTCCGTACGCTTACCTATCCAACGCAGATGCGAAACATCGGTATTATCCTCGGGATTGAGTAGATCGCGATGAACATAGGCAGACGCAGTCAGCGCGCCAACACGCCGACCGATAAGATAATCAGGCAGCGGCGTATCCGCAGCCATCACGCGGATCGCAATGTCTGCTTCACGACGGCTAAGATCAGCCGCATCAGCGCTTGTCATCAGCTCCAGTTCGATATTGGGGTACTGCTCGCTAAACTGCACCAAACGCTCGACCAGAAAACTAAGACTACCCGCGGGAGGCAAGGTAAGTCGAATAACACCCTCTAGCTCCTGATCACCACCGGTGATTTTTCGCTCCACCCCCATGATCAGTTCTTCAATATGCTCTGCGGTTGGCAGAATCTGCTCTCCGGCAGTTGTCAGTCGATAGCCGTCTGGAGTTCTGTCAAACAAATGCGCCTGCAGTTTGTGCTCCATATCGTCGAGGCGACGCGTGACGGTGGAATTGCTGACACCCAGGTCCTGGGCAGCCCCTCGAGCAGAGCCATTACGACTGAGGGCGAGAAAAACCTTTAGATCGTCCCAGTTCATCCTCCCTCAGGCATAGAACTTGGCGAAGGTATCGATAAACTCTTGAAGCATATCGTCGGGTAGATCATTAATGCCTGCGGCCGCCTTGCGCCCCCCACCCGTGGGAAACTTCATGCAAAGTTCATCTGCCCCGGTTTTATTCTCCAAGGGCGCGCGAACGGAAACCAGGTAGCAGCCACTGTCTTTTTCTGTCAACACTGCATGAGCCCGTGTCGTGTCTCCATTGGCCAGATCATTACTGTACACACCACTCACTCGCCTTGCCCAAGGCTCGTTGGGCATCATATACACAGCGACACTGGCGTCGCGGAAGTGAGGTTTTAGCGCCTTCGCAGAAGCCATGTCTTCCTGATAGCCCTGCTCGAGCTTTTCAAAGTCAGTGTTACCTGCCACCATAAAATCGAAGGGGCTGGCGTGGGCACTCACCTTTTGGTAGAGCTCGGCTGGCGCAAAGTGCAAGTCTTCGAGGTTTGAGCCATAACCATTGTAGTTAATGTAAATTCCCAGATTTTCCAGGCGCTCTAACTCGCCCTCACTGAGTTCAAGTGGTTTGGCAATGCGCCGCGCGCTGTCGCGAAGGTTATCACCAAAGGCACCCACTACCGCCCATTCACGAAAAGCGCCATCGAGGTGATTATTCACCAGAATACTGGTGCAAACATCGGGTGCCGTATTAATGATCGCCTGCAGCTTTTCACTCTGTGGAATGTCGCCCGCGAAATGATGATCACAATAGAACACTTCTGCACCGGCATCTAAGGCGCGCTGCAAGCCTTCACGATTTTTGTCCATGGAGATGTCAAGAGCACATACCTTGGAGCCTTCGCTGGCCTCCACTTTTTCCAGGAGTTTGATATCGCGTTTTACGCCCGTTACAAGCTTCGCCTCTCGAGGCTCAGCGAGGCGCATCTGCGCAAGTGCACATATGCCATCCGCATCGCCATTAAAGACATCAAAATGCATCATCCGATTTCCCTGAATGGTGTTTACAGTGTTCGTATTGTTTGACGTGGCCAACACGCAATCTGGCGCGATCGGTGACAGCGTTAAGATTTATCTGGGAATAGCTCTTTCACATTCGACGCTACAGCGGTCGAGCTACTGCCGCGATAGAATGCGGTTGCGCTTCGCTTACGCCACATATGATCGTAACGCACTTCCTGAGCGGTAAAGCCGCTTACCGCATCATTGAGAACAGCGGTGATGCCGGCACAGTCCATGCTGTCGCAAAAGCGTGTTAGCTCTTTGAGCATTGTCTTCACGTCTTGGAAAGACTGACACTCCTCCTCAGCACGCATAATCATAGGATGACCAGTACCAGTGACATTGCTGCCTAGCAACAACTCCTCGTGCAGCTTTTCGCCCGGCCTCAAACCGATAAACTCGATGTTAATGTGCTCCCCTACATGAGTATCGTGATCCATCTCATAGCCGCTGAGGCGAATCATGCGTCTTGCCAGGTCAACAATACGCACAGGTTCTCCCATATCGAGCACAAATACATCGCCCCCTGTGCCCATCGCGCTGGCCTGCAATACCAGCTGTGCTGCCTCGGCAATGCTCATAAAGTAGCGCGACACTTCAGGATGGGTGACCGTAACGGGACCGCCATTGGCGATTTGCTCATGGAACAGCGGCACAACCGATCCAGATGAGCCGAGTACATTACCAAAACGCACCATGCAAAAACGGGTGCTGGTGTCTTGCTGCGCCAGGCCCTGCAGAATCATTTCAGCGAGGCGCTTGGATGCGCCCATGACATTGGTGGGTCGAACAGCTTTATCTGTAGATACCAAGACAAAAGTCTCAACGCCGGCGATACGAGCAGCCTCGGCGGCATACCAGGTGCCAAATACGTTGTTCGCCACACCCTCTGCAATATTGTGCTCTACCATTGGGACGTGCTTGTATGCGGCCGCATGATAAACCGACTGCACGGAAAAGGTCCGGTAGATACTTTCCATGCGCCGCTGATCCTGCACGGTACCCAGCAACGCAACGACTTCCAATTCCACGTCGGAACTACCCATCAGCTCGCGCAGTTCACGCTCAATGTTGTACAGCGCGTATTCGGAGTTATCGAGCAGTACGAGGGAACGCGGCCCGGACAGGAGAATTTGACGGCAGAGCTCAGCCCCGATTGACCCACCGGCACCGGTCACCATCACTACCTTATCCGTGATACAGCGGTCAATCAGTTCGGGATGAGGTGGTACGGCCTCTCGCCCTAGCAAATCATCGAGGCTGATATCCTGAATCTGGTTAACGCTGGCCTGACCCGACACCAGCTCGTTGATTCGCGGAACGGTGCGAACATATACAGGTAAGCCCACCAGGGAATTAATAATCTCTTTGCGCCGCTCAGGTGAAGCCGAAGGGATCGCCAGCAGAATCTGGCTTATATCGTGCTCTGCCACCAGCTGCTCCAGGTCTCTCGGTCTCGCGACGTGCAGGCCGTTAATCACCGAGCGCTGCATATTATTGTCATCATCAACGAAGGTAACAACGCGGTATTTGTCGCCGTGGTGTAGCGCTGTGAGCAGCTGTCGGCCTGACTCTCCCGCGCCATAGATGATGACGTTTTCCGACAGAGACCTAAGCTTGGCCTGATAGTACGCTCGGACCAACAGCCGCGAACCACCAATACACAGCAGCGCGAGTGCAAAATAAATAAAAGGCATTGACCGAGGTACGTCGGCCTGACTGAAAAACACGGTCGCGCCTAACACCATCGTGGAATAACTCACAGCAGTGATGACGGCCCAAATGGCCTGCTGGCCCATAAATCGGATTACCGCTCTGTACAGACCCAGGCGTAAAAAAATGATTGCACTGAGAACAACAGTAAGCGCCCCACAAGCGTACTCGACGGGACCGAGGTGAAAATCCATGTGGCCGTAACGAAACACCACAGCAAACCACATGGCTGCAGTGACAAACACCATATCCAGCGCAAGCAGGCAGGCTTGTTTGATATTTCTAGGTAATTGAAGCAGCTTCTCGAGAGCGTCTCGTATGCTTCCGATCAATCCGGCAACGGAGTTTGATGCATACCCTCCTACTCGTTTAAGCAAGACTACTCCCGAATATTGATTTTGACGGCGGCATGAAGGTGTCAGAGATTCTAGCCGCTAGAGAAAGTCGCATATTACGCTAGTGGCCTTGTTTTAGCCATGCCAAGCAGCAGCGGAAGATATGCCAAAATTACCAATAATAAAGCGTGCTGAGGATGAACTTCCGACAGCCATGCCAAAGGTGTTAACCACACAAGGAACACCACAACAAAAGCGAGCACGACTTTGCGGTGAGACCCCCAATAGCGACTCAGACGCTGATAGGCATGCAATCGATGAGCCTGAGTGATTGTCTGACCGCTCAGCAAGCGCCAGATCAAGGTCCAACTGGCATCGGTAACAAAAACAGCAAGTAAAATCAGCCAGCAGGCGACACCGGGCCCTCCCTGTATTGCACCCAACAGGGCCAAAGCGGCAAATAAATAGCCTGTGGGTACGCTGCCTGCATCACCCATAAACAAACGCGCGCGAGGCCAATTCCAAACTAGAAATCCAAGCTGAGAGGCTGCGATTAGCAGGCAAAATAGGGCGTACTGCGAGTTACCGTATAATACAGATAGTAAGGCAACGACTGCGCTTGCGAGTAACGCCTGACTGGCCGCCAGACCATCGATTCCATCCATAAAATTGTACAGGTTAACCACCCACAGCATCGCAAAGGCGATCGCCACGACCAAGATCGCTTGCCAGATTGTAAAGCCAGCTGCCGCGGGCAACAGCATTGCAACCGTGGTCAGGCAGCATAAACCATACAATGAAAATCGAAGTTGAACGGGGAGCGACCTGAGATCATCAATGATTCCAAGCGCCATCAATCCCATCGCGATTGCAGCCAACAATAGATAGTCTGTGGATAGTGAACTGACATAAGCGTCGGCAAACAATAAGCCGACAAAAAACGTCAGGTACATGGGCGCACCACCGCCGTGAGGCGTTGGATTTTGATGGGCACTTCTGGCATTGGGCAAATCGAGCATCTTCAGTCGGCGAGCTAGTCGCACATAGAGACCACAGAATACGCAAGACACTAAGAAAGTGCCTGCCAAAAGAAGGATCAACGTATAACCCTGCGCGTTCGAATCATATCCTCAGCTACCTGCTCCAGGCTGATACAGGGTTGCCACGAAGTAGCCTGAAGAATCGCGCGATTGCTATAGAGTTCGGTACCGAAGAGCTTGCCAAATGTCTCACCGCGTTGCGCACCTGAGATGGTGTCGATAGCATTTGCTAGGAATCGCCAAACAGGCTGCGGCAGCCAGATTCTCCCCAACGATCTGCCCATCGCGTGTCGCAGCGCATCGTAGACCTTACGTGTACTGTAGGACTGTCCATCGGTCACAATCCAGGTTTGCAGATTAGCCAATGGGGCATTGGCGAGCACACACATTAACGCGGCCAGATCGTCGACCGCGACCATAGAGCGCCCACCCATTTCCGGCGGGCGTGGCAGACCCAAGCTGATAGCGCTCGCCAGCTTGGCGAGATTACCTTTTACTGAAGCACCATAAACCAATGCGGGCCTCAGTATCACCACACTCATGGGTCCGGACGCAAATTCAGCACGCAGGCTCTGCTCGGCTTGCCATTTGGATAAACCATAGGGGTCTGTGGGCAGTGTACAGTCCTGTTCTTTGCGTTCACCACTGCCTACCGGCGCATCGCCCATTGCTTTTACGCTGCTGATAAAGACGAATCGCTTCACTCCGGCAGCGAGGCAAGCTCTGGCGAACGCCAGCGCGGCGATGTGGTTTAGCGATTCATAGGTCGCGCTCTCAGCGCGTTGATGAGCAATAGCCGCAAGATGAAACACTATTTCCACACCCTGCAGCATCTCTGGTGTTGGCGGGCTCTGTGCTAGATCCATAGCTACAGTGGACATGCCGGTGGGTAAGCTTGCACCGCTCTTGCTCAACGCGATTAAGCTATGACCGCGATCCACTAGTTGCCGGCAAAGGGATCGCCCAACAAATCCGGTGGCACCACTGACAAGACATTTCACAATGCGTCACTTAAACGAAAAAGGGGGCTGATGCCCCCTCATGATACGGATGCGTTTACCTTATTCCAGTGTAATTCGTGCGCGATTATCGTCTAGGGTCGACTTGCCAATACCCTTTACATCGGTCAGTTCGTCTACCGAGGCAAATGGTCCGTACTGTTCACGGTAGCGCACTATTTCTTGCGCTCTGGTATCACCAACACCCTTTAGTGTAGAGGCAATTGTATCGGCGTCTGCGGTATTAATATTTATCGAGCTGGGCGCTTGCGTCTCGCTTTCCTGGGCGAGTGCCGCCGTTGTCGTGCCTGGGACAAAGCCGCTTGCCAGAACCACAAACGCGAAAACCGCGGCAAGGGCACTCAGCCTAACACCTGCCCTGATGTTATCGGGTCCGGCATTGTTGAGAAGCGGGGTGGAACTTAAACAACGAACTAAAGATCGTGAATTGCTCATGATGTCATCTCCATTTGACTTGCTGCATCCGTGCAGGCATCCGTACCTCGAAGAAGTCTAGCAGTGACGCTCACGTAAACCAGTAGCGTGGCCGTATTTGATATTATTGGAGTTCAGTCTGCACCTGATGCAGCGCAGCAATTGGGTCGACCGCCTTCGTAACCGAGCGACCGATGACCAGGTAGTCGGAGCCCATGGCAACGGCTTCTGCCGGAGTGACAACACGACGCTGATCTCCAGCAGCATCACCGGCAAGACGAATACCCGGAGTGACCAGACAAAACTCCTTTCCACGCGAGGCGCGCAAGGTTTTCGCCTCTAGTGCGGAACAGACTACACCGTCAAGCCCGCTGTCAGCAGCTAATGCGGCTAGCTGTTCTACGCGCGCAGCGGTGCTTTGCGTATAGCCCAACTCCCTAAGATCCACATCAGACAAACTGGTTAACACGGTGACCCCAATCAATATCGGCGCTTGTTGAAACGCCGCTAACTCTTCGGCGGCAGCCTCCATCATGCGCCTACCACCGCCGACGTGAACGTTAATCATCCAAACGCCTAGCTGTGCCGCGGCGCGTACGGCAGCTGCCACAGTATTGGGTATATCGTGAAACTTAAGGTCCAAAAACACGTCGAAGCCCCGGTTCTGCAGGTCTTCCACAAGCTGCGGACCACTGCCGGTAAAGAGTTCTTTGCCTACTTTGAGACGACACAAATCGGGTGAAAGTCGCGCTACCAAATCCAACGCTGATTGTGCAGACGGAAAATCCAGAGCGACTATAACGTGCTGCTTCACAACAAGAGCCCTGTCCTGACGGACCACACGCGTGGTAATTCTAAGTCAAGCCACACCGTCTATCGCCTTTATACTGCCCCAGCGCTTGCAACCGGGACAATGCCAATGCAGTTGCTTGCTAGCAAATCCACACTGCACGCAGCGATAGTTTGGCATGGCTGCGGCCAGGCGATTCGTTAACGATTGAACGACTTCAAGCTCCGCGAAACTCGCATTTCCGTCAGCGCTGCGATGCCATTCGACGAACTGCGACAATCCCGCGAGCGATGGACGTTGCCCCAGTTGCACCGATAAAAACTCGCTTGCCGCCTGTGCTCCCTCTTTGATCTTGATCTCTTGAGCAATCGCGCAAACCAGGCCAGCTGTCGGGTGCTGAGCTAGGCACTCCATCAAATAGTGTTGCAGTGAGACATCATCCCCCAATGCATCATAACAATGTGCAAGGGGCTCTACGGTCTCCGGCACATAATCTGGATCTTGGTTCCGTACCTCTCGTAGGCTCTCTATTGCCTTACTATAGCGACGTTCAGCCAACTCCAGTTGTGCAAGCAACAGCGAAGCCCGCACGCATTTTGAATCCTGTACCAGCGCTTCCTGAAAGAGGTCACGGGCCACCGTAAGATTGCCTTCGCGCTGTTTATCCTGTCCAAGCTCACAGGCATAGTGAGCAAGTCGCGTTGCCGTGTGTAGAGCACTTTTTGAGTCAGCATAGGCTACAGAAACTGGAGCTTCACATGACAACAACGACTTTGCGATGTTTATGGCGCTAGACCAGTCTCGCTCAGTTTCATAAATATCTAGCAGGTGGTCTCGAGCAGCTTGGGCTTGTTCCTCGCTCTCCTTAACTAGTTGTAGCAGTAGCTGCTCGGCTCGATCCAACAGCCCTGCGCTGATGAAGTCTTTCGCGAGCTCTAATTGGATCTGGTGATGGTCGCGTTCCGGCAACGTGTCTTTATCAAGTAGCTCTCGATGCAATCTTACCGCGCCATCTACTTCCCCACGAAGGCGTAACTGCGCAGCAAGGGCCATACGCCGGTGAGTTTGACTTGCTTCAGACGGCAACTCGTCGGCCAAAACACGTAGTGCGTTTGCCGCATCAGCTTCGTCTGGCGCTTGTCCACCCAAAAAATAGCCATCGGAGACAGAGCCTCGACTTGAGCGCCGACCGAGCACCCAACCTATCGCAATAGCAAGAAAGAAGAGCGTGAAGAAAAGAAGGTCAGTCACTTACCACTAGGTCCGAGCCGCGCCCTTTTTGCAGCGCCAGCTCTGTGCGCGCTTTGTCGAGCTGACGTCGACATGAGCGCAGGGCCGCTCCAGAGCGAAGCAAATAAGCCGAAGATACTAACAAACCCAGGACACCACCCAACGCGAAGGCCACCAATATCCATAATGCGAGGCTACGAGGCTGAAACGTGTAAATCAAAACATCCAGCGGCACCGCCTGCATGTTCTGAACCGCGAAGAAACCACCCAGCGTCACACCGAGTGCAAGGATGATTAAATACAGTAGAACGCGCAGTGTCTTCATAAGGCCTCTCTAGGCACGGCGCAGATTCACAAACCGAGCTGCAAGCCGAGATTCACTCGCTCACGCAACTCCTTGCCCGGTTTAAAATGGGGAACGTACTTACCGGTCAGTTCAACAGAATCGCCTGTCTTGGGGTTTCGACCACGGCGTGGTGAGCGAAAATGCAAAGAAAAACTACCAAAGCCTCGAATTTCTATTCTTTCACCGGCAGACAAGGCCTGTGACATATGCTCCAGAACGGTTTTAACAGCCAGCTCAACATCTTTTGAGGACAACTGGCTTTGCCGCGCCGCGATAGCCTCTATCAACTCACTTTTTGTCATTTTGCCCCCTTAGACAGAGGTTTTGTTGTCGTTTTTCAAGCTTGACCGCTATTGTGAACCGAGCCGACCAATTTCGCAAGTTGTTATTTTATATAGGAAAACTTCATCGCAGAACGGTATCAACAGCTATCCTTGTCGTGAATAGTTGATACTGCCGCGCTCGTGCAATGTAGCGACTTTGAAACACAAAAGGCTCGCAATGCGAGCCTTTTTAGGGATCATTCTACGAGTGGAATGACTGATAGGCAGAGCGCTAACTGTCGCCCATTTGAGCCTTGATCAAATCGCCGATGGTGCCGGGAGAGGTCACCTCCCCTTCCTGCTCCTTCAGTGATTTCACAGCTTCCTGCTCATCCTCGTAGTCCTTCGCTTTAATGGACAGCGCCAGACCTCGATTTTTGCGATCTACAGCGATGATTTTCGCTTCCACAGAATCGCCCACTTTGAACAAAGTACGGGCATCATCCACCTTGTCGCGACTGATGTCAGAGGCCTTCAACACGCCTTGCACCTCCTCGGCCAGTGTCACCAAGACCGTCTTGGCGTCCACTTCCGTGACTTCACCGGAGACAATGGAACCGCGATCATTTTCGGCGACATAATTACCGAAGGGATCGTCCTCAAGCTGCTTGATGCCCAGGGAGATACGCTCGCGCTCAGGATCAATAGAAAGGATGACGGTCTCGATCTCATCGCCCTTCTTGTAGTTGCGAACTGCATCTTCGCCTGCTTCGTTCCAGCTGATGTCAGACAAATGTACCAGACCGTCGATGTTGCCCTCTAAGCCGATGAAAATACCAAAGTCAGTAATCGACTTGATATTGCCAGATATCTTGGCACCTTTGCTGTAGGTAGACGCGAACGCATCCCATGGGTTTTGCTGACACTGCTTGATGCCTAGCGAAATCCTGCGACGCTCCTCGTCGATGTCTAGCACCATCACCTCTACTTCGTCGCCCAGCTGAACGATTTTTGAGGGATGCACGTTCTTGTTTGTCCAATCCATTTCGGAGACATGAACAAGGCCTTCCACGCCCTCTTCCAACTCGGCGAAACAGCCGTAGTCAGTCAGGTTGGTAATGCGCGCTTTGACACGACTACCTTCCGGATAGCGTCCTGTAATAGCAACCCATGGATCTTCACCAAGCTGCTTAAGACCCAGTGACACGCGGTTGCGCTCGCGATCGAACTTCAAGATCTTGACGTCGATTTCTTGACCCACCTCAACGATTTCCGAGGGGTGCTTGATACGCTTCCACGCCATATCGGTGATGTGCAACAGGCCATCGACGCCACCGAGGTCGACGAAGGCACCGTAGTCGGTGAGATTTTTCACCACGCCCTTGACTGACATACCCTCTTGCAGCGATTCCAGCAGCGCATCGCGCTCCACGCTATTGGCCTCTTCCATCACCGCGCGCCGGGAAACGACCACATTGTTGCGCTTCTGGTCCAGCTTTATGACCTTAAATTCAAGCTCTTTACCTTCGAGATGTACGGTCTCTCGCACCGGGCGAACATCGACGAGCGACCCCGGCAAAAAGGCGCGAATGGTGTTGATATCGACGGTAAAGCCACCTTTTACCTTGCCGTTGATAACGCCTTTCACCATCTCATCGGCTTCATGGGCAGCTTCCAAATCCTTCCATGCCTCGGCTCGTTTCGCTTTCTCGCGAGATAGCTTGGTTTCACCAAAGCCGTCTTCAACTGTTTCAAGCGCTACCTGTACTTCGTCACCAATGTTCAGCGTGCACTCGCCGCTGGCATCATTAAACTGTGCTCGCGGGATGACACCTTCAGATTTCAAGCCCGCATGAACGGTTACCCATTCATTATCAATATCGATCACAACCCCCGTGACAATCGCACCGGGTTTCATGTCGACCGTTTTCAAACTTTCTTCAAATAATTCGGCGAAAGATTCGCTCATTACACATTACCTGCCAAAATGATCGGCGCTGACGCGCCTCTAACCGCACCTCCAGCCGGTCCGGGTCATGTCAAAATAACTGTCATTAAGCACCCTGACTGGAATTCGTGCAGACGACAGACTTTGTTGCCATCGCTCTCTTGGTGTTTACTTTCGAGGGGGTTTCAAACCCCGTTCGCTCACCAGTAGCATCACATGCGACACAACGAGTTCGATTGACGCATCACTGCTGTCAATGACGATGGCATCTTCCGCGGGAACAAGCGGGGATACAGCTCGCTGACTATCGCGCTCGTCGCGTTCCTCTATGTCCTCAAGAAGGCGCGCGAGACTAACACTTTCTCCCTTTGCAATCAACTGCTTATGGCGCCTCTGTGCACGCTCTTGTGCGCTCGCAGTAAGGAAGATTTTGAGGGCTGCATTGGGAAATACCACCGTGCCCATATCCCTGCCATCGGCAACCAGTCCGGGGGGTTGTTGAAACTCGCGCTGACGCACCAGAAGGGCTTCTCGAACAGAGGCAATCGCAGCGACTTTGGAGGCACCCCTACCGCCCTCTTCAGTGCGTATCGCGGCACTGACATCCTCACCCTTATAGGCAACCAGCACTTCACCACTTTCAGCCGCTGAAAAGCTGACATCGAGATGTCTGGCCACGGCGGTAACCGCCGCCTCGTCACTCCAGCTTACACGCTCCATCACACAGGCTTGTGCCGTCACACGATAGAGCGCGCCACTATCGAGCAGATGCCACTGCAGCTGTTGAGCGAGTAAGTGGCTGATCGTACCCTTGCCGGCACCGCTGGGCCCATCTACCGTGATGACAGGTACATCAGTCACGGTTTAATTCGATACCGTTGACAACTGCAGTCCTACACCCCTGGCAGTGTCGTCGAAGCCGGGAAACGACGTCGCCACATGATCGCAGTCACGCACGCAAATTTCACCCCGGGCTCGCAGCGCTGCAATGGCAAATGACATTGCGATCCGATGATCGTGATAGGTATTAATGCTACCGCCGCCGATCACGCCGCCCTGAATAACGATACCGTCTTCCAAAACTTCATTCTCAATACCTAGTGTCGTCAAACCCTTTGCCATAGAGGCGATGCGATCACTCTCCTTCACACGCAATTCTTCGGCGCCGCGGAGCACGGTGCTACCCTGAGCACAGGCCGCCGCAACAAACAGGGCGGGAAATTCATCTATCGCCAGCGGCACCTGTTCGGTCGGAATCTCGATACCCTTGAGCGGCGCGTGTTTGACGCGAATGTCCGCGACGGGCTCACCCCCGACTTCGCGCTCATTGTGCAGTGCAATATCCGCCCCCATCAGGCGCAAAATATTGATCACGCCAATACGCGTTGGGTTTACCCCGACGTGCGTTAGCAACAGATCCGATCCGGGAGCAATACTGGCGGCGACCAGAAAAAAAGCGGCAGAAGAAATATCGGCCGGTACCTCTATCGAGGTGGCTTTTAAGCTGCCTCCACCGCTCAGAGACACCACGGGGCCCTCCGTTTCCACATCATAACCAAAACCCCGCAGCATACGCTCGGTATGATCCCGCGTCGGCGCAGGCTCTCGTACCGAGGTCGTCCCGGTGGCATACAGGCCGGCAAGGAGCACGCAGGACTTCACCTGGGCACTGGCCATTGGCAGGTCATAGCGAATACCGCTCAGAGCCTGTGCTCCATCAATGTAAAGAGGTGGTCGATCACCATGCCTGCTATTGATGCTCGCACCCATCAACGTGAGGGGTTCGATCACGCGGCCCATAGGTCGACCACGAAGTGATTCATCACCGGTCAGCTCTGAGTCGAACCACTGGCCAGTCATCAGTCCAGCCATCAACCTGATACTGGTCCCGGAGTTGCCGAGGTCGAGGGCGGCTGAGGGGGCATTCAAACCGTGCAAACCGACTCCATGTACCGATACCTGGCCATTGTCAGGCCCGACTATATCGACTCCCATTGCTCGAAATGCGGCCACAGTCGCCAATGCATCCTCGCCTTCCAGGAAACCGGTGATCTGCGTCGTTCCTCGCGCAAGCGCGCCGAGCATAATGGAACGATGAGAAATCGATTTATCGCCGGGTAGTCTCACCTCGCCAGAGATGACACCGCCAGGAAGAAGTTTATAGTCCATTAAAACGAGTCCATTCAAACGAATCCACTATCGTGCGTCAGTTTTCATTGCGCTGTTTGCGTCCAGCCAAGTCCAATGCAAACTGATCCCGTGCAGCTTTCGCGCGCTCAAAGGTAGCGTAAAGCTGTTCGCCATCGGTGTCGGCTACTGCTACCCGCAGCTGGGCGAGATGTGTTGCGAACAAATCGATGGATCGCAATAACGACTCCTTGTTTGCAATGGCGATATCGCGCCACATGACGGGGTCACTAGAGGCGATGCGCGTAAAATCACGAAAACCCCCTGCGGCAAAGCGAAAAATATCTTCGTTCATTTCGGAACTGGCAAGCGCATCTACCAAAGCGTAGGCGAGCATATGTGGTAAATGACTGGTCGCCGCAAGCACCTTGTCATGCTCAAGCACAGACATATTGATCACTTCAGCTCCCACACTCTTCCACATCGCACGCACCAGCTCCACCGCCTCAGCTCGGTTGGATTGTTCTGGTGTCAAAATCACCCTGTGATTCAAAAATAAATCAGAGGTAGAGGCTTCAACCCCGCTTTGCTCCGAACCCGCGATGGGATGGGCAAGTACTAAATTGGGCGGAAACGTCGGTAAACACTCGAGGGCGGCAGCTTTCAGGTTACCCTTGACGCTGGCCACATCTGTGATCACCGGTGCCGACGGTCTATCCTGCAGTTTCGTGACAATGGTCTTCACAAGCTCAGCGGCCACAAGCGTAGGCGCACCAATTACCACGATGTCAGCTTGCTCCAAGACCTCATCCAGCTCCAGTGTGAAGCTGTCTATCACGCCAAGCTCTAAACCTTTTTGCAGCGACTGTTCCCGGCGGCCGTATCCAATAAAACGGCGCGCGAAACCGTTTTTACGCAGTGCCCGTGCCAGCGAACCACCAATTAGCCCAAGGCCCAGTATCGCAATCGAGTCTACAGAATAGGCCATGTTTACAGCACAGCTCTGGGATAGGACCCCAAGGGCTTTAGCAGAATCGATTGCTCCTCCAGTTCTCTGAGGATTTCACCGATCTTTTGCTCCTGCAAATGACCTTCGAACTCGATGAAAAATACGTAGGCCCATTTTTCAGTTTTGGAGGGACGGGTATCAATTCGCGTCAGACTGACATCCCGTTTTCGAAACGGATCTAGCAGCGAGTAGAGTGCCCCGGGTTTATTGCGACTGGCGACTATGATCGACGTTTTGTCAGCGCCGCTGGCTGCGACTTCCTCGCGGCCAATCACCAAAAATCGCGTGGTGTTATCGGCATAGTCTTCTATGTTGCGCGCAACACTGCGCAGTTTGTATAAATCGGCCGCCATTTCACTGGCGACAGCCGCCAACCCCGGCGTGCTTGCGGCCAGCCTGGCAGCCTCGCCGTTGCTGCTGATTGCTTCGCGGGTAACGCCTGGATAATGACGATCTAACCAGTTGCGACACTGAGCTAATGCCTGCTGATGCGCACAAATACGATTAATTTCGGCATCTTTGGTATCTGGTCCCACCAGCAGTTGATGTGAGATACGAACCTCCACCTCACCTGAAATTTTTAAAGGCGAGTCCATGAAGTTATCCAGCGTGTGACTCACCATGCCTTCTGTAGAGTTCTCGACAGGCACCACACCGTAGTTGCATTCAGCTGACTCCACGCGCGCGAACACGTTGTCTATGGTTGTCTGAGGCACGCATACGGCGGCATGACCGAAGTGTTTGTTGGCCGCCTGCTGAGTAAACGTACCCTCTGGCCCGAGGTAGGCAACCTGTAATGGACGCTCTAGAGCAAGACAGGCCGACATGATTTCTCGAAATACATGGGCCACGCTCTCTCCAGGCAATGGACCCAGGTCGCGCTCGATAATACGACGTAATACCTGGGCTTCGCGCTCAGGCCGGTAGTAGACTACCTCTGCGTTCGCCTCTGTCGAAACACCGGACGCGCCGACTTCTTCCAGCTTAATCGCAGCAACACGTTGCGCACACTCTGCCCGACGAGTAATGAGCGCCTGTATCTGCTTGTCGATATCGTCGATATCCGCTCTGACCTGTTCGAGATTTCTGGTGTCATCTGACTCGGCCATTGGGACTATCCTTTACGCCGCTCAAAGTCCTGCATAAAAGCGATCAATGCATCGACCGCACTCTCCGGGACTGCGTTGTAAATACTCGCGCGCATGCCGCCAACCGATCTATGGCCTTTCAAGTTGAGCAGACCTGCTGCCTCAGCCTCTTCCAGGAACGCTGTATCCAGGCTGTCGTCACTGAGCGTAAACGGTATGTTCATTAGGGAGCGACTCGCTAACTCAACCGGGTTTGCATAAAAACTGCTACCATCGATTGCGGCATACAGCTTCTCGGCCTTGCGCTGATTGATCACAGCCATCTCTTGCAGTCCGCCCAGTTGTTGCAGCCATTCGAACACCAGCCCCGCTAAATAAATGGCAAACGTTGGCGGGGTGTTGTACATGGAGTCGCTTTCCGCCGCCAGCTGCCAATTAAGCATGGCTGGACAGCGCTCACTCGCACGATCTAATAGGTCTCGCCGTACGATGACTACGGTCAGTCCCGCTGGACCGATGTTTTTTTGAGCGCCTGCGTAGATCATGCCAAAGGCGCTGACATCAATTGGTCTCGAAAGAATGGTCGACGACATATCCGCCACCAGCGGAACCTGGGTTTTCGGCGTCCAGGAAAACTCTACACCGCCAATCGTTTCATTCGGTGTGTAATGCACATAAGCTGCATCCGGATCCAATTGCCAGCTTTCATAGGCGGGGACTGTAGAAAATTGCGTGTCCTCAGCTGTAGCGACTACATTGACATTGGTGTAGCGCTTCGCCTCAGCGATGGCTTTCTTTGACCACTGCCCAGTGTTCACATAATCCGCGGTGTGCTTATTTCCCAACAAATTCAGCGGTACGGCGGAGAACTGGCTGCTGGCACCACCCTGCAGGAAGAGCACAGCGTATTCGTCCGACACCTCAAGCAGCGTACGCAGCGTTTTTTCAGCGCGCGCAGCTACGCTGACAAACTCAGGGCTGCGATGACTCATCTCCATAATCGACAAACCGCTAGCGTGCCAGTCGAGCATCTCCTCTCGGGCAGTCTCTAAAACCGACTCTGGCAGCGCGGCAGGGCCCGCACAAAAATTAAATTTACGATTCATTTGCTGCTTTCCTCGAACGCCAGGGGAATTGCGCTCTATTCTGGGTCCGTATCCTGGCCATCGCCGCTGGGCGCGCCATCTGTCGGATCGACCGCTGCCGCATCGGATTTATCCACTGCTAGTAGTTCTGCATCCGGTGAGGGTTCGTCGATGCGCTCGACACCAACCAGCACTTCACTGTGCTTGGTGCGAATTACCCGCACGCCCTGGGTGTTGCGGCCCAGCACCGACACCTCGTCCGTGCGCGTGCGAACCATGGTACCCAAATTGGATATCAGCATCAGTTCATCACCATCAAATACCTGAACCGCACCAACAAGGCGCCCATTACGCGCACTGGTAGACATGGCAATCACGCCCTTACTACCTCTACCCTTGCGCGGAAACTCCTCCATCTCCGTGCGTTTACCGTAGCCATTTTCACTAACGCTGAGCACCTTGCCGTTAGTCTGCGGAATAATCAGCGATATCATGGTATGGCCCTCGGCCAGGCGGATACCGCGCACCCCGCGCGCGGTACGCCCCATCGCGCGCACATCAGATTCTGCAAATCGAGCCGCCTTGCCTTCGCTACTGAAGAGCATCACATCGCAGCTGCCGTCAGTGATCGCGGTGCCCACCAGCACATCGTCATCATCGAGCTCGAGGGCACGCAAACCTACGCTGCGCTGCCTGGCAAAATCGGTCAGTGCCGTTTTTTTCACGGTGCCATTGGCGGTGGCCATAAAGATGAAATGTCCCTCGGTGTACTCGTTTACTGGCAGTATAGAGGTCACACGCTCTCCTTCCTCCAGCGGTAGAAGATTCACCATTGGACGCCCACGTGAATTGCGTCCCGCCAGCGGTATATGGAACACCTTCAGCCAGTAAACCTTGCCCAAGTTGGAGAAGCATAAAATGGTGGCGTGGGTGCTAGCGATCAACAGATGCTCGACAAAGTCTTCATCTTTCACGGCCGTCGCTGATCGGCCCATACCACCGCGACGCTGAGCCTGATAGTCAGATAGCGGTTGAGTCTTCGCATAACCCCCGTGAGAGATGGTGACCACACGGTCTTCCTCGGTTATCAGGTCTTCCACGGTGAGATCGTGTTGCGATGCCGTGATCTCAGTACGCCTCTCATCGCCAAAGTCTGTAACAACTTCTTCAAGTTCCTCCCGTATCACCAACTTCAAACGCTCGGGATCGGATAGGATTTCAAGGTAGTCAGCGATCTCGCGCAGCTTCTCTTGATATTCGTTCAGCAGTTTTTCGTGCTCAAGCCCGGTAAGGCGATGCAGGCGTAATTCTAGAATAGCCTGAGCCTGCGCCGGAGACAGATGGTACTCACCATCGTGTAGGCCGAATCGCGCATCGAGGTCCTCCGGCCGACAGGCGTCGGCACCCGCGCGCTCTAACATGCCAGTCACATCGCCAGGCGACCAGGGTTGTGCCAGCAGTTTTTCCCTCGCCTCAGAGGGGCTGGGGGAGGCCTTAATCAACTCAATCACGGGATCAATATTCGCCAGTGCAATCGCCAGACCCTCGAGAATATGTCCGCGTTCACGCGCCTTGCGCAACAAGAATACGGTGCGACGGGTAACCACTTCGCGACGATGTCGGATGAAGGCCTCAAGAATTTCTTTCAGATTGAGTGTGCGAGGTTGGCCATCCACCAGTGCCACCATGTTGATACCAAACACGGACTGCAATCCAGTCTGGGCGTAGAGGTTATTCAAGACCACGTCGCCGATCTCGCCACGGCGCAATTCGATTACGACCCGCAAACCGTCTTTGTCGGATTCATCGCGCAGCTCGGTGATACCCTCAATCTTCTTTTCCTTTACCAATTCTGCAATGCGTTCAATCAGCCTGGCCTTATTGAGCTGATAAGGTAATTCGTGAACGACAATAGTCTCTTTACCGCGTTTTTCATCCTGCAGGATCTCGGCACGCGCCCGCACATAGATGCGACCTCTGCCGGTGCGATAGGCCTGAATAATGCCCGCACGGCCATTGATGATCCCGGCAGTGGGAAAATCGGGGCCCGGAATATGCTCCATTAATTCGTCAACACTAAGCTCGGGATCTTTCATCAGCGCCAAACAGCCGCTGACAACTTCCGTCAGATTGTGTGGTGGGATGTTCGTCGCCATACCGACCGCAATCCCTGCCGAGCCGTTAACGAGCAGGTTCGGTATCCGGGTGGGCAATACGTTGGGAATTTTCTCGGTTCCGTCATAGTTGTCGACGAAATCTACTGTTTCTTTGTCGAGATCCGAGAGCAAGGCGTGGGATATTTTCCGCATGCGGATTTCGGTGTAGCGCATGGCCGCCGCCGAATCGCCATCGATGGACCCAAAATTGCCTTGACCATCAATTAGCATGTAGCGCATCGAAAAGGGTTGCGCCATCCGTACAATGGTGTCGTAGACCGCAGAATCGCCGTGAGGATGGTATTTACCGATAACGTCCCCAACCACGCGCGCTGATTTTTTATAGGACTTATTCCAATCGTTACTGAGCTCATTCATGGCGTGTAGTACGCGCCTGTGAACGGGCTTTAGGCCATCGCGCACATCCGGCAAGGCCCGCCCGACAATCACACTCATGGCGTAATCGAGGTACGACTGTTTGAGTTCGTCCTCGATATTAACGGGAAGAATTTCTTTGGCTATTTCGCCCATGAAATGAGGATTCCTTACCTAGTAGCGAAGTGACAATTGGCGCGTGATCGCAAGCATTGGTTTGCGCTCCCGCTAGATGAGTTTGAAGGTTGCTGCTCGCCCCGAAATTAAGCGGCAAATTATACGGAATATGGGCTGACTTCACCATTATTTTGAGGGATTTCAACGTTCGAGGGACTGCTCTTAGGTGTTTGCGGTTATACTGCGCAGCCTACGGCGCAGCGATCAAGGCGACTGCGTTGCGCTGCCCTGGCTACTGAACGATTTCGAGCTAAAGCGCAGTCTCAATTGGCGCGAGGTATTCGCATGGAAGAAGACACAAAAAGCCCCGATATGCTGCTGCACCCTGAGTGGATTGTGCCCGTTGTGCCGCATGGCACCGTGCTACAGGAGCACAGTTTGGCGATAACCGGCAGTCGAATCAGCGCGGTCCTTCCACGTACAGAGGCAATGAAGCTGACGGCAGTGCAGGAATTGGAACTACCCGGGCACGCGCTTATGCCGGGACTCATTAACGGGCATGGCCACGCCGCAATGACGCTACTGCGCGGTTATGCAGACGACTTAGCGTTAATGCCATGGCTAGAGGAACATATCTGGCCGGCAGAGGCGGCGCACGTAAGCAGTGAGTTTATCCGCGACGGCGTGGAATTAGCTATCGCTGAGATGCTGCGTAGCGGCACCACGACGTTCAGCGACATGTACTTCTTTCCCGAGACCTGCGCCGAAGTCGCTCAAAAAAGCGGAATGCGCTGTCAAATTACGTTTCCTATCTTCGATTTTCCTACCGCCTGGGCAAGCGACGCTGACGAGTACATCAGTAAAGGTCTTGCTCTACGCGATGAGGTCAAACACAGCGACTTAATCTATGTGTGTTTTGGTCCTCATGCCACCTACACCGTGTCGGAGCCCAATCTCGAGAAAATATCTACGCTAGCCGCTGAACTGGATATTGGCGTACATATCCATTTGCATGAAACACGCGGCGAGGTGTTGCTCGCTGTCGAGCAGCACGGGGAGCGTCCGCTATCTACACTCAATCGACTTGGGCTCTTGGGCCCCAGAACCCAGTGCGTCCACATGACTGATCTGGCCGATCAGGATATCGAATTACTCGTAGCAACTGGCGCGAACGTCGTCCACTGCCCTCAATCCAATATGAAGCTGGCCTCAGGAACCTGTCCTGTCGCTCGTCTTTTGGACGAGGGTATCAATGTGTCACTGGGAACCGACAGCGCGGCCAGCAACAACGATCTCAATATGTTCGGCGAAATGCAGTCTGCAGTGTTACTGCAGAAACTGCAGCGAGAGGATGCCTCTGTTTTGCCGGCTGCGACCGCTCTTGCCATGGCCACAATCAATGGCGCCAAAGCGATGGGTTTAGAGGAGGACATTGGCTCCCTAGAAGTCGGCAAGCTAGCCGATATTATCGCTATCGATTTAAGCCAACCGGAGACACAGCCAGTTTACAATCCCATATCGCAACTCGTTTATGCCTGCAACGGCAGCCAGGTTAGCCACAGCTGGATCGGGGGGCGACAGGTCTTGCAGAACCGCGAACTCGTTCATATTGACCTGCCAGCGCTGATCGCGCGAACGCATATCTGGCGAGACCAGATTGGACAACAGGATGGCCCGACCGCGTGAGCGAAAGCGTTAATGTTGATAACAGCGAGATCGCCAAGTTTGAGTCCTTGGCCTCGCGCTGGTGGGATCGCAGCGGTGAGTTCGGACCACTGCATGACATCAATCCCCTGCGTGCAAATTTCATTGATCAACACTCTGCGGTAGCCGGGAAAAAGATCCTGGATGTGGGTTGCGGCGGCGGCATCCTTAGCGAGGCAATGGCCCAGCGCGGTGCGACGGTTACGGGAATTGATATGGGTGAGGCGCCACTTTCTGTCGCTCGCCAGCACGCGCAGGAATCCACATTGGATATTCACTATCAGCAAATCACCGCGGAATCACTCGCGGCGGAACTACCGGAAAGCTTCGACATTGTCTGCGCGCTGGAAATGCTGGAGCACGTACCCGACCCCAACTCGGTCGTGCGTGCCTGCGCAGCTCTCACCAAACCCGGCGGCAGTATCTACTTCTCAACCATCAACCGCAATCCAAAGGCCTATTTGTTCGCTATCGTGGGCGCTGAACACATCCTCAATCTACTCCCCGCAGGTACGCACGACTACGATAAATTTATCAAGCCCTCCGAACTGGCAGCCTGGATTCGCAGAGCCGGCCTGGTCATGAAGGAAATGACCGGCCTGACCTACAACCCGGTTACGCGACAGTACCGTTTGAATGAACGCGACGTTAGCGTGAATTACATGCTGCGCGCGATCAAACCCGAGTGAACAATCCCAACAACCACTCGATTGCTGTCATATTTGATCTGGACGGCACACTAGTCGACACGGCTGCAGAATTCGTGCTGATTGTGCAAACCCTGCGAGCTGAACACGGATTGCCTCCTATGGATGCGCAGCGCATCCGCGCCTCTGTTTCCAATGGCGCGCGCAGCCTGGTCGCATTGGGATTGAAGCTCGAAGAGGGCTCAGAAGAATTTGAGAAACAGCGCCTGCGTCTTCTGGACCTTTACAGCGAAGTGATTGGTACCGTGGCGCGCCCCTACGAGGGCATCTCTGAGCTGCTGGAAGAGTTAGAGACGATGGGAATTGCCTGGGGTATTGCCACCAATAAACCGCGTTATCTCACCGAAGCGCTACTGCAGCACCTGGCGATAGAACCCGCGCCCGGCAGTGTGGTCTGCCCGGAAGATGTCAAAGCGCGCAAACCTGATCCGGAATCCCTTTTCCGCAATTGCCATGAACTGAACACGCAGCCGCAGCAGTCTATTTTCGTTGGCGATCATATGCGAGACATTGAAGCCGGGCGGCGCGCGGGCATGCATACAATTGCCGCGCTTTATGGGTACATCGAACCGGATGACGACCCGCAAACTTGGGGTGCTAACACGTATGTGGAACGCAGCACGCAGCTAAAGGATGCCGTTATCGAGCAGATCAGCAGACAGCGCAGCGAGATTCAAGATTTATGATAAGACATGTACCTGAGGCCTACGAGGCAGCACCCGATTCACTCAAAGATAAGATCATACTCGTCACTGGTGCGGGTGATGGTATCGGACGCGCCGCGGCCCTAGCCTACGCTGCACATGGTGCAACGCTTGTGCTGCTTGGGCGCACTCAGAGCAAACTGGATGCACTTTACGATGAAATTGAAGCAGCTGGCGGTCCGAAGCCCGCTATCGTTACGCTCGATCTACTCGATGCTGGCGAAGACAACTACGCGGCTCTGGCGAATGAATTGAGCAACGAATTTTCCCGACTCGATGGACTATTGCACAACGCCAGTGTGCTGGGCGAACGCCGGCCGATAGACTGCGCACGCTACGACGCCTGGCGGGAGGTTATGCAAGTTAACGTCAACGCGCAATTTTTGCTCACGCGCCACATGCTCCCGCTGTTACAAGCAGCAAGCGCCGCATCCCTTATTTTCACTTCATCTGGGGTTGGACGCACAGGAAAGGCCTACTGGGGCGCATACGCTGTATCGAAATTTGCGACAGAAGGCTTGATGCAGGTTCTGGCGAGTGAGCTTGAGAACACCTCCGCAATACGAGTGAACAGCCTAAACCCAGGTGCCACCAACACGGCAATGCGACGCACGGCCTACCCGGGCGAGGTGCCCACTACAAATCCTGACCCTGCGGACATCATGCGCGCGTATCTCTTCCTGATGGGGGATGACAGCACCGGTATCACCGGAGCGGCCTTTAACGCCCAATAGGTATCAGCTGCAGGAGCCGATTAATTCGTTTTGTTAGGGCGCGTCTTGGCTGCAGCCTTATTGCCTGTGCGCTTGTTTGCACTCGTTTGTGACGACTGGGGGCGCCGCCGGGTTGAGGCCGAGCGCCTGCTGGCGTTTGATTTTCCGCCACCGCGCTTGCGAAACTGCCTTTCCATCACGTCGCGTTCTTTCGGGGTGGCGCTTTGCACTGCTTTCATCGGCAGTCCTACTGTGCGGTAGAGGCTCTTCACTTCCGTTCTTTGCAACTCAATCCACTGGCCTTGTTTCACCTTTGAGGGAATGAACACATCGCCGTAACGCACGCGTTTCAGGCGCGATACCGTCACGCCCTGGGACTCCCAAAGGCGTCTAACCTCTCGGTTTCGCCCTTCCATCAGCACGACATAAAACCAATGATTTATACCCTCACCTCCAGCGTCGGTGATGTCGGTAAATCGCGCCATGCCATCGTCGAGCATAACGCCCTCAACCATGCGTTCCAACATACCTTTATCGACCTTGCCCATCACCCGCACCATATACTCGCGCTCGATGTTCGAGGAGGGGTGCATCAGGGCATTGGCAAGCTCGCCATCGGTGGTGAATAGGAGAAGACCGGACGTGTTGAAATCGAGGCGACCAATGGATATCCAGCGACCGCTTTTCAGCCTGGGCAGCCGATCAAACACCGTTGGGCGCTTTTCGGGGTCCTTGCGCGAGCACACCTCGCCAGTAGGTTTGTGATAGAGGATGCAGCGCGTTTTGTGCGCGGGAGCGGCATCTACCGAGCGACCATCGACGGCGATGTTGCAGCGCTCATCCACTCTGTCGCCCAGAGACGCTGGCTTACCATCAACTGCTACCCGCCCCTGCTCAATCCAGCGCTCCATCTCACGGCGAGACCCCAAGCCTGC
>JBCCNJ010000043.1:0-31975 GCA_039025905.1 Pseudomonadota bacterium
GTCGCTGCCTGCCTCTCACACCCCCGATCATCATCGACTAGGCCTTCGAGCCAACTCTTGCGCATGCACGCAAGATCGATCCGTACTGCGCCCCTTCTAATCGCTATAGACGGTTTACCTGACGCCGAGACATAGGTGATCCCGCCAGACCATTCAGCTTGTGAAACACGTCCCTCCATAGTTGCGAATGGCAATTGTGGGTCGACTGCTGCCGCTCGAGCGAGAGGAGGTTGAATGTCCTCTTTTGAGCGAGCGCGCTTGGAACAAGCGACAAGAGTGGCTCGAATCGCCTAAACACGATTCTCGGGTCTTCGACCCGCAGTCACTCGTGACGGAACGGATGTCCTAATGCCGCGAAGCAAATGGATGTGCGAGCGCGGCGTCGTAGCCTTCGGGAAGCGGATAAAAATCAGGTTGGAAGGCTGTGGTTAGAGCGGTGGCTGTGTGTTGGCCGTTCTTGAGCTCTGCAGTCATGGCCGTTCTTAGGTCGTGCTCGGGCTCAGCGGCAGTCACTGCTTGGCTAATCGCAAAACAGGGAATCAGCAATAGAATCGCACGACGAAAAAAAGGCGTTATTGGAAGTCGCATCGGCGGAAGTATAGGGTTCAAACGGGGAGCCGCACCGGTGCTACTCCCGCTTTGCCTAGCTGCCGAGCCCGCTACTATGACGGATCTTTGACAACACGCAGATAAGGCTTAATTTCGGTCCACCCATCCGGATACTGCTTCGCGGCTTCTTCGTTGCTCACCGCGGGCACGATGATTACATCGTCACCTTTTTCCCAGTTTACCGGCGTCGCGACCTTATGCTGGGCCGTCAACTGCATAGAGTCGATAACGCGCAGCACCTCGTTAAAGTTGCGGCCGGTTGTCATAGGATAGGTCATCATCAACTTAATATTCTTGTCCGGGCCAATCACGAATACCGTACGGACAGTGGCGTTGGTTGCCGCGGTGCGCTCACCCGCCGTACCCGTCTCGTCGGCGGGAAACATGTTGTAAGCCTTTGAAACGGAGAGGTCTACATCACCGATCATGGGAAAGTTGACCTTGTTACCCTGGGTTTCCTCGATGTCTTTTGACCAGCCCTCGTGAGCATCAACTGGATCGATCGAAAGCCCGATCATCTTGACGTTGCGTTTAGCCATTTCATCTTCCAGGCCGGCTGCATAGCCGAGCTCAGTGGTGCACACGGGGGTGTAGTCCTTTGGGTGCGAGAACAGTACACACCAGCTATCGCCTATCCAGTCGTGGAAATCGATCTCGCCCTGCGTAGTCATTGCCTTGAAATTCGGCGCTTGGTCATTTATGCGTAAAGACATGATAGTCCCTCCCTACCTCTTGAAAATCGAGGCGCGAAGAATATCAAATTTCCGGAGCGAACATCACTATTTGTACCTTAGGCTGAACGGATAGTCTTGAACGCAGGAAGCCAGCCTAAAGCAAGCTGAGGTACAGGACCTGAAGTACGTTTTGGCGCGCCTGGCACGATTGACCCATAACGCCCTAGCGGGCGTTATGGCCTTGCAGGCTTCGCTGCTGCGCAGCTCGGTTCAAATTCTCCCCTAGGGAGAATTTGTCGAACGGATAGGTGCGGCATACCGGCGTTTGACTCGACCCAGCCCGCTTGCGCGGGCTGCCTGGCACGATGACTCGGAACACCTTTGGGTGTTCCGACCCTACGGGCGTCGCTGCTACGCAGCTCGGTTCAAATTCTCCCCTAGGGAGAATTTGTCGAACGGACTGGTACGGCATTCCGGCGCTCTTTCGGCCAGGCCCGCTTTCGCGGGCTGCCTGGCACGATTGACCCATAACGCCCTAGCGGGCGTTATGGCCTTGCAGGCTTCGTCGCTGCGCGACTCGGTCCAAATGCTGGCGCATTTGTCGAACGATCACGTTCTCTCGACCGGGACACACCGGCTAAATAAAAAGGCCACCCTGTGGGTGGCCTTTTTATTTAGATGGCGCGCCTGGCACGATTCGAACGTGCGACCGCCTGGTTCGTAGCCAGGTACTCTATCCAGCTGAGCTACAGGCGCGAGGGGGCGTTACTATAGGGGGCCGCCTATTATGAGTCAAGCGGATGACTACTCGTCAGAAACGGGTAAAAGTCCTGATAGATACTCCGCCAAAACACGGGTTTTACTGGGCCAATATCCCGCCCTGTATGGCGCCGCGAGCAGGTGTGTTTACGAGTACACCCGGGTTCATCATGCCGGATGGATCGAGCACGGCTTTAGCGCCGGCAAAAGCCTGGCTGAAGAGCGTTGGCGCTTGCCGGTCATAACCACGTGGGCGATGATCGCGACCCACGGCATGGTGGTGAGTCACCGTCCCGCCAAGGTCAGTCACCGCTTCGTTGGCGGCCAACTTAATTGTGCGCCAGCGATCTAACATAGATGCCATATCGCCGGAATCTGTACCAATACAATAGAACGTGAAGTAAGGCGCAGGACCGTCGGGATACACATGGGTGAAGCGACAGCTGAGCATGGGCTCTTTACCACTTACCTCACGCAGAACATTACCAACCCGCTCCTTAACGCCCTGGTAGAACACTTCGAACCTATCCCAGGTTATGGCCGTTTCAAAGGTATCGACGATCAAACCTGCAGGGGTAAGGTAGTTACGAAAATAAGGGGCGCGCAAAAACTGATTGCGCCAATCACCTGCCGCGCCTTTACGATGTTCGCCCTGCTCAGCCTGCTTCGTCTCCTCGCTTTTCAGCGAACGCGCAACGCTCTGGGCATCCCAGCTACCACCGTGATCCGCTACCAGCTCCAAGGTACGTTCAATCCAGGGTGCCAATGCGTGATCAGCAGACTCGAAGGCCAGAACCAGCAGCGCGGTACTGCCATCCCCGACACCGTTGGCCATCGCTTCCAGCGGATCTAATAATCGACAGTTGCTTGGGAACAGACCCGCTTGACTGATGGCGCGCACAGCCGCCGTCGCTTGTGTCATATCCGGAAAGCTCACACTGGCGGACGCTCTGTGTACCGGCCTATCTTGCAGCCTAACCCAGGCGCGATTGATCACACCCAAGGTACCTTCAGAACCGATCATCATGCGATCGGGTGAGGGGCCTGCGCCGGAGCCCGGCAGTCGCCGGCTTTCCATGGGACCTGCTGGTGTAAGCATACTTACGCTTTCGACGAAATCATCGATATGGGTGTAATTGGTGGCAAAATGTCCGCCAGCTCGTGTCGCTATCCAGCCGCCTAGCGTCGAAAACTCGAAGCTTTGTGGGAAGTGTCGCAACGTTAGATTGTGGGGCTTCAACGCCGCTTCGAGTTCAGGGCCCAGGGCACCACCCTCAATCAATGCTGCGCGGGAGCTGCGATCCACTTCTAAAACCCTGTTCAAATATTGCATATCTAAGCTGATTACCGCCGCATAATCGCCTCGTACATCCGGCTCAACGCCGCCGCAAACACTGGTGCCTCCGCCAAAGGGAATCAGCGCGGCACCACAGCTATCGGCATATTCCATCACTGCAGTAATATCGTCTTCGTCTTTCGGAAAGGCCACATAGTCAGGTGGGTTAGGCATGATGCGCTGCTGCATGCGCACCAAATCAGCAAAGGATTTGCCATAGCCGTGGGTGATGCGATCGTAAGGCGTAGCAGACAGCACACCTTCAAGCCCCTCGGGAATGTCGATTCGTGGGGCGCGTAATTCAAAATCCTGCAGCTGAGGTGCTGCCCCAGGACGGGAAGTCGCACCGAGTTGGCTGGCCAATTGCTGCACGTGCGTCTCTTCTTCTGAGGTGAGGCCGGCATCGGCGTAACCCCAACCCCAGAAACACAATTCCTTTCGGTGGCCCAGTGTATTCGGCATGCTGCTCTCCCTATTTTTATATCGCCGATTTTAACCCCTCTCACGCATCCCATCTTGCGAAATAGGATGGCGCGAGGGCGCAGCTATGCATCATCGAGTAGGAAGTGGTACTAAATCAAGATGATGGCGCAAAGAAGACGCACTTGCGAAAACTAAATAATCGCTGCATAGATCTTAATAGAGGTAGCCAGGCGAGGAATCGAGATAGAGTCGAATCGGCCATTTGCTCTCTTTGCCGAACCGAATCACCAGGCCATAGTTATCGTTGTCGTAGTCACGCAGCCATTCGTATTCGATATCCAAGGGTTCCGGCTGTTCGGGCTGCTCAGGTCTTTGTCCTACTACCACAACCTCTTCGATACTATCGGGATGCGCCATGGATGTCTTGGGTATCGCCAATATCAAGGTATGAGGTTCGCCATCCTCTGAGTGACGTACCTCACGCACTTCTACACCGGTATCTGGATCACTGTGCCCTCGCACCAACTCCATCCAGTCGCTGGTTAAGGGCGGGGCATCGTCATTGTCCCCGTGAACCACTACGGCCAATGTCGACAGTGATAACAGCAATAAGGCGCGCGCAAGAAGCAACATAATATTCTCCTGTATTATAGCTTGCCGTGGGCCGACGACCCGAAATCGCGATAAAGAGTCCTAGCTGTGCGTCCAGCATTCACACCTAGCAGCGCAGCCTGTGACTGCTATGATAACGGCAACTCAAGGAGCAATGCACTGATGGCCAACGAAGAACAAAAAGACTACTGGAACGGTGATGCCGGCAGGCGGTGGGCCGAAGAAGATGCAGTGATGTCGCGGCTGCTGGAACCGGTCAGCAACAAATTGATGGAACACGCACAGCTTAGAGACTATCGGCGCGCGCTCGATATCGGTTGCGGCGGTGGCAGCCAGAGTCTGGCCTTGGCCAAGCGTTTGGGGAGCAGAGCAAGTGTGCTCGGCATCGATATATCTGAGCCCCTACTCGGCCTGGCCCAAACCAAAAAAGAGTCTCGCGCTGAGGATTGTGCGGAGCTGGATTTTCTGCTCGCAGACGCCGCCGTTCACGGGTTTGCGCAAGACAGCTTTGATTTATTGTTCTCGCGTTTTGGTGTGATGTTTTTCGAAGATCCAATCGCCGCCTTTAGCAACCTTCGAAGTGCCTGTATGCCGGCAGCCACCCTCGCGTTCTGCTGCTGGCAGGCTATGCCACTCAACGACTGGCTGCGCATTCCGATCGAGTGCGCACTACAGTATTTGCCTCCACCGGAGAGACCTGATCCCCATGCGCCTGGACCTTTTGCTTTTGCAGACAAAGATAGGCTCGAAGGCATTTTATCAACGGCAGGATTCTCTGATATCGCCGTACATCCCTTTTCACCCACACTGCGTTTTCATGACAGCGGCTCGGTCGAGGAAGCAGTGGGTCATTTGGTGCGCATCGGTCCACTGGGTGTTCTGCTAAAAGATCAGCCGGAAGACTTACTGCAAGAGATCTACCCTGCGCTAGAGTCAGTTCTGACGCCCTACTTCCAGGATGGTGCTTTACAGATGGCCACCGCAATTTGGTTGGTTACAGGCAAGGCCGACTGACTCAGTTCGCAGCGCCCAAGGAGATAAAATATGGCGGTGAATGTGATTCGCTTCAACGACGCCGGCACCCCTCGCTGGGGAGTCATCTTTACAGACGGCGTACAAACACTGGACTTAGATGCCACAACCACCGCCAAAATCATGACAGAGGGCGAGCCGTTAATAGCAGCGGCCATTGCCACACCGGCTCCCGATCGCGATCTCGCCAGCCTGGAGTTGCTGTGCCCTATTACCACCGATAGGCAACTTATCGCGCAGGGGTTGAACTATCGCTCACATCTCCAGGAAATCGGTTTTCCTACGGGTAAACTACCTTTCAATACGTTCTTTCGGAAGGCATCTTCCTGCCTGTCGGCGGCCGATGCCGATATCATGCGGCCAGCCCATGTGCGGCTGCTGGATTATGAGGTAGAGCTAGGGCTAGTCATCAAGCGCGGGATTACCAAACCCGAAACGGTCACAGCCGACAATTTATCAGACTATGTCGGCGCTCTCGTCCTGCACAACGACGTATCTGCGCGCGATGTGCAACTGCCGCAAACCCAATTTTACAAGGGCAAAAGCTATCGCAGTTTCGGACCCACCGGTCCCTGGTTGACAATGGTAAACGCCCAAGACCTGGCCAAGCTAGACAATATCCAGGTGTGCCTTGAGGTAAACAATCAGATTCGACAGCAGGCAATGGCTGCGGAATTAGCCTACAAACCGCATGAGACACTGACTGAACTATCAGAGATGCAGGATCTAGGGCCCGGCGATCTGGTCGTCACCGGGACACCCGGCGGCACCGCATTGAAAGCGCCGGGCAAGTTGAAAATGTTCATTGGACGTTTATTGCCGGAAGCCAAACGCTGGCAGATCTTCATCGACGGCGCATTATCTGATACCGACTACCTGAAGGACGGAGACCGGATTCACGCTAGCGCCAGAACCGCCGATGGTGCCCTGGACCTGGGGGATCAGCACAATCTCGTCACCGCCCAAGCCCGCTGACTGAGGTGCCAGAGAAGATCTAGGGAACCGTCAAAAAACCGATCGACGCATTTTTTGAGTAAAGCAGGTTTGGAGCAACAAACGCCGCTATAGTCGTTGACCTGTCCTCAGGACTCGTGCTCGATGATACCCGCCTTGCGATCTTCTTCGAGACTGCGATTGGCATCTGCGCTAAGCCAGAGTGCTCTCAGCACGTTGACAGCTGCCATGCTCAAATGCTGCTCCGCCGCAGAAATTGCCAGTTCCGCCGCCTGCTGCTTTTCACTGGGATTAAGATGCGCGCTCTTGGCGCGCATCTCCGCATCGACACTTTCGAGCACATGTTGGATCTCGCGGGCTACCTCACCAGAAAACTGCGCCAACTCCTGGCGCAGGTGATTTAGATCACCGGGCACCGTGGCGACGGCCTTCACACTTCTATAGGTCATTCTCGCGGGCAGAGTCGCAAGGCCAAATCCCAATGAAACCATTTTTCCCAACATGCTCGTCGACCTCTGCCTGACTGTACTCTGATTATAGGGTTCAATAACAGTATTTAGAAAGCGGGCGGATCAAAGGGCGGTTGCCCACTGCGTGCCCGCAGCCAATCCAGCCCCTTCATCACACCCGGGCGCTGAATCAACCAGCGCTCCAGCTGATATTTGCCTGGAAAATTCATCAAAAGCAGTCCGACGAGTAGCGTCAGAATACCCTGGCCAGGTGTAACCAACATGATAATGCCCAACAGCACCAGCAGGGCCCCCACGGCATTCTTTATCACGGTCAGCAACAGGGTGTACCAGGGCTGGTTAGCGCCTTCGCGCAATACCTGGCGACGGTCTCGATTGAAGTAGTCCTTGGGCAGTCTCGCCACGACCCAGGGCACAGCTACCAGGGTACCGATCAGGCAGACCAGCGAAAAAGCACTACCCCATACCAATAGGTTCTGTAGTTGAGGATCGATGGTTCGTCTTCTCCCAGTGCCACAAAAACGCAGCGTCGTTCCATCCTTATGACTGGAAAGCGCTAAGTACGTTCAAGCGCAGCGGCTATCCACATGTCCGCGAGGGTACGCCGATCGATCCGTAAGCCACTACAGCTATGCGCTGGTGGCTGCCCCAGGCGCGATCATCACGGGTCCGATACAAGCTGTCATGCGCCATCTTCGAGGCAATGATCAACGGGCTTTAGGGCGCGCCTTCGGTCGAGCTGTTGATTTCGAGCCTGCGCCAACTCGACGCTTGGCCTTGGTTTTTGATTTAGGCCTGGATTTGATCGTCGCTTTCGACTTTCGCTTGGGCTTGGCAGTCGTTTTCGCCTTGGCTCTGGTTTTCGCTTTTGCTTTAGTCTTAGCTTTTGCCTTGGCTTTTCGGGCCGCGGCCTTGGTTTCATTGACAGCTTGCACAGGCAAGGCCGCGGTGGCGGCAGATTGAAGGGCCTGCTCCAACTCCACCAGAGAGTCTTCCAGATAATCGATCATGCGCTGCAGTTGCGGCAAGGTTCGGCGACATCCAATAACACCGAAGTCAACCTGATCGTTGTAGGTGACCAGTGTAATGTTCATCGCAATGCCTTCGGTCACAACGGACGCGGGGTAAATACCCTCAAGGCGAGCGCCATTCCAATACATGGGCTGGCGCGGCCCGGGCACATTGGAAATTACCGTATTGAACGGTGGAAACTTGTCAGCGAGACCCAATGGCAAAAGCGCAATCGCCGGCAGCTGGGTCATCTGAATAAACAGCATTGCCTCCCTGTACGATAAGTCTTGCAGCATCGCCTTACCCGCTTCCATGGACGATTTTATTTTGTGGAATCGACCAAGGGGGTCCTTCGTTGTGGTGGCAAGATCGGCACTGATCGTGCCCACCGCATTAGATGAATCCATATCTCCCGGACGGCGCAGTGATACGGGAACCATCGCTTTCAGTGACTCATTGGGCAGCTCGCCATGATTTTGCAGCCACAAACGCAGCGCACCAGAACACATGGCTAATACGGCGTCGTTAAAGGTTGCATCCAGCGCTTTGCCTACGTTACGAATACGCTCAAAGGACCAGCTTTGGGCGACAAAGCGCCTGGCACCATCCACCTTAGTATTAAAGGTCGAGGCCGGTACTCCCTTCCACGGCACCATCAGTGACTCGCGACTACCGGTCCAAGCACCGGCAAACTGTTGTATCGCGCCGTAGATATGGTTGCCGCTATCAAAGGTGGCTTTGAGCATATCACTCACATTTAGTAGCTCGCTCTTGGTGGGAGGCGGGATGTCTTGCGAGGCTTTGTAACGCTCCCTTGCCGCTTTTGAGATGGGAGATTCATGGATCCGCTCGGCAGGATCGGCGGAGTACATACCCTGCATCAGGTGCATAGCTTTCACGCCGTCAATAGCAGCATGGTGGAACTTTGAATACACCGCGAACTGGTTGTTTTCCAAACCCTCAATCAAGTGCATTTCCCACAGGGGCCGTTTTCGATCCAGCAGCGTGCCGTGCAACCTGGATACCAGTGCAAACAGCTCACGGAAACGTCCCGGCTTCGGCAGTGCCGAATGGCGAATATGGTAATCGAGATCGAGGGCATTATCCGGCTCCCAGTAGACAGATCCCAGAGTGCCCAAGCGCCCTTCCTTCAGCTTGTCGGCAAAGGGCGACTGATAGGCCTCAGCCAGGCGCATGGTATCGGCCAGACCGTGCAGAAACTCCTGCTCGTTAGCCCCCTCAGGGAGTGTGAACAAGTTGAATCCGCCCACATGCATGGGCGTTTCCCGGCTTTCGACCATAAGGAAAGCTTTGTCCATAAGAGCCAGTTTTTTCATACTATTTTATTCCCAAAATGTGCCGGACCGCCGCTGGCCCGATTTTCGCGAGCCGCATAGTTTAGCAGAATAATGGTGCCTCTAGGCCCAAGAACTGTGCTTTCGAGATGGTGGTGATATTGCAACCAGGATCGACATCGCGCAGCAGTATTTCGATCGATTCTGCATCAATCAGGCTATGATACCGTAGCACCTGCGATTACTTTCAAAGCAAGGACAGCGCTATGTCAGCCAGCCCGCCCGCGTACTTCAGCGATCTAGAGCAGTGCGTAGAGGCACTACTGGGCATCGTGGGCAAACATGTGGTTATCGCAGGAGGGTTTGGCAGGCCCGTTCACATCTTTAATGAACTGTACAGGCGCGCAGCGGTCGATCGCGAACTTCGCCTAACGATTATTACAGGTGCCTCCTTTAGCCGACCCAAGGGCAAGAGTGACCTGGAGGCGCGCTTTCTCGACCCGTTCGTCGATCGAGTATTCGGCAACCTGCCCGAGCTCGATTACGTGCAACCCTATATGCGGGGCAATTTACCCGACAACATTGAGGTGGTTGAAGTGTTTCTGCAGGCGGGTATGTTTACGAACAGTCCCTATGCCCAGCAAAACTTCGTCTACAGCAACTTTACACACTGGCTGCGCGACATGGTTGAGCAAGGTTGCAATGTATTCAGCCAAATGGTCGCCAAGCGCAGCATTGATGGCCGGCTTCAATACAGCATGAGTTGCGACGCCTATGCGCTCGATATCATTCCGCGCATACAGGCGCTGCGCGAGTCCGGCAAGCCAGTGGCCGTGCTGGGACAGGTCAACGAACAGCTACCTTTTATGTATAACGATGCAGTAGTCCCACCCGAAACCTACGACCTCATTCTGGATAATCCAAGCTACAACCACACTCTGCTTGGCCCACCCTCTCCCGCTGTCGACACAGTAGACTACATGATCGGCCTCAATGCTGCGGCTATGATCCCCGATGGCGGAACACTGCAAATCGGTATCGGTGCGCTGGGAGATGCGATCAGCTACGGCTGCATATTGAGGCAGGAAAAAAACGCCGCCTTCCGATCAGCGCTCACCGAGTTGGGTACCCTTGATAACGCCGGCGCGGTGATTGACGAGCTCGGCGGCACAGACATATTCCAACAGGGCCTGTACGGCTCTACCGAAATGTTCGCAGACGGGTTTCGGCACCTTTACAACCACGGCATTCTAAAACGCGCGGTATATGATGATCCAACCTTGCAACGACTAAAAAACAGCAAGCACCTGACGGACAAGGTCACACCAGAAACCTTGAGCCTGCTTTATCAGGAAGGTCGCATCAATGCTGAGCTGAGTGCAGCTGACCTGGAGTTTCTCATTCGCTACGGCATATTTCATCCAGCAGTCACGCTGCAAGATGGCCGGCTTTGTTGCCCTGACGGAAGCCAAATACCCGCACGCCTAGATGACCCAGAAGCGAGGAAACACATGAACGAGCGCTGCCTGGGACAGGAATTGACGGGCGGCATCGTACTCCATGCCGGCTTCTTCTTGGGCCCACAGGCGATGTATGAACAGCTGCGCACCATGGACGAAAACGAGGCGAAGAAAATTTGCATGACGGACATCGCCTTCGTCAATCAACTCTACGGCTGCGAAGAGCTGGCGCGTCTTCAGCGCCAGCAAGCGCGCTTCATCAATACGGCGATGATGATATCGCTGCTTGGGGCAGCCTGTTCCGATGGTTTGGAAGACGGTCGTAAAATCAGCGGTGTGGGTGGTCAGTACAACTTCGTTGCCATGGCCCATGCGCTAGCCGATGCTCGCTCAATCCTGCTCTGTCGTAGCACCCGCCACAAGAACAAAACCCTAAGCTCCAACATCGTTTGGAACTATGGTCACGCGACCATTCCAGCGCATCTGCGTGACGTGGTCATTACCGAGTACGGAATCGCCATGCTGCGTGGCCAGCGAGAAAAAGATGTTATCGCGAGCCTACTCAATATCACCGATTCTCGATTTCAATCTCAACTGTTGGACCAGGCAAAAGCCGCTGGCAAAATCGAACAGGGCTACACCATTCCGGAACGCTTTCGTAACAACACACCGGATCGACTTAATCGTATTGCTAGAAGCATGCGCGGCGAAGGCCTGCTGCCACGTTATCCCTTCGGCACTGATTTTACCGATGAGGAACTGGTGCTGGCGCAGGTGTTATCCAGTTTGAAATCCAAGATGAGCAATAAGGCCAGCTTGCTGCAAACGCTCGCGCAAGCCACCCGCGTTGCGTTTTCTAAGCCCTCCGCTGCGCAGCCCTATTTACACCGTATGGGACTGGAGCAAACCCGCGGCCTTAAACAGTCCGCCGCGCAAAAATTGATCATCGCCGAGTTAAAACACGGTGGGTATATCTAAGCAATAAGTCGTCGCAAGTCGCTCACTTTACCGGCATGCAGCGAGATCCCTACGTATCGCAGCTTCACGACACAGCTTTCATACTTTTGCAATCTTAGGACGGCACACTACGCATCGCGAAAGCGCAACGGAAATCGCTCACTTTTCGAGCAAAAGATTATAACGGCGGACTCAGTAAGCGCTTTTTTCGAGAAATTGGCCAGTTGCTGTTAATTTTCATTATTGAATCGTTATAAAATAACAGCGCTCGCGGTAAAACCGGATCGCATGCAGGGACTTTCTGCCGTCGGTTTTGCCACACTACAGCCATGGAAGGAAACGACTACAATGAGGAAAAACAACGGAAAGGGAAAGGCTATGTATGGCATTTCCCGCATTGATGACGACAAACACCGCAGTCACGCCTGGCGAGTCAGCCTCAGCCGACGAGGTAAACGTTACGTACGCAATTTCGCCGATAAGAAGTACGGCGGCAAACTCAAGGCGTTAGCATGCGCTAAAACTTACCGTGACGAGTTGATTCTGGATCTGCCTCCCCTCTCCCGTAAAGAGTTTTGCAAGATACTGCGTCGCAATAATAAGTCGGGCGTCTCTGGCGTCTGCAAATATGCCAAGCCTTTCACGCTAAAAGATGGAACCATCAAGAAGAACTGGTACTGGGAAGCGACCTGGCCAGTGGGCGAGGGCAAGCAGGCCAACGTCACCTTCTCGGTCAACGATTACGGTGATGATAGAGCCAGGGAAATGGCCATCAGCGCCAGACGCTCGGCACTTCGAAGAATTCAGGGTCATTTTTGGGCTTCTGAGCGGGGCGCAGCGCAGTAACCGGCGACACGATCGATTGCGTTAACCCAGACACGAGCTAGCAGGCTGATCCGATTCCATTAAGCCCGAATCATCAGTCTGCTACCTTTATGTTATCCTCCGCTCGTTTTTAAACTTGGTTCACCGCCGACAGGATAACGAGTCTATGAGCTCAGTTTCACAGTTTCGCCCCAGGCGCTCTTGCCTTTACATGCCGGGTGCGAACCCTCGCGCTTTAGAGAAAGCAAAATCTCTGCCAGCCGACATGCTGATTCTCGACTTGGAAGACGCGGTTGCACCTGATGCAAAGATCGAAGCCCGCGACGTCATTCTCAAGGCAGTAAGCGAACGCGCCTACGGCGCCAGAGAGGTCATTATTCGCATCAATGGCCTGGATACACCCTGGGGCAAGGATGATCTGGCGATGGCGGTTGCCGCTGCACCGGACGGAATCCTGGTCCCGAAAGTGATGGATGCAGAGCAGGTTGGCGATATCGACTGGGCCCTATCAGATGCTGGCGCTGCTTCCGATATGGGACTGTGGGTCATGATCGAAATGCCGCTGGCGATACTCAATATAAAGGACATTGCCGCTGCCTCGGAGTCCAGCCGCTTGTGCGGTTTTGTTATGGGTACCAATGACCTGGCTAAGGAGATGCAGGCAGTACCCACCCCGGACCGGACCGCGTTTCAAGTGCCACTCGTACTCGCATTGACTGCAGCACGCGCCTTCGGGCTGACGGCTATCGATGGTGTTTTTAATGATATCAAAGATGAGCAGGGTCTTGAGGCCGAGTGCGAACAGGGCAGCGTGCTCGGCTTCGACGGTAAAACCCTGATCCATCCGGCGCAGCTGGAGGCGACCAATCGGATATTTTCCCCTGATCCGCAGGAGGTTGAGCAGGCGCAGGCCATTATTGACGCGTTTGCATTAGCCGAAAATGCCGGCAAAGGTGTGATTAAGGTCAATGGCAAAATGGCCGAGCTACTGCACCTAGAACAAGCGCAGCGTCTGGTAGCCATTCAAGCCGCAATCGAGGCAGCTGGTTAGGGATTTGCTCCGAGAACCTTGGTAACATGCTTACCGTGAGCTTCTCGGGGCTTGCTGACACCGCTTGAAGGGAGCGCCATATGAAGAAACTACTTGTTGCGCTAATGCTGGTCGCCGCCCCCGCATGGGCCGTCGATTGGCCATGGCAGTCACAGACAAAGGCCAACTACGGCTACTGTAAAGGGTTCGTATATTCGGCACTCGGCGCGTATCCGATGGATGGACTGTCCCGAACCCGCCTCTGGTTGAGCTGGAATAATATTATTCGAGCAGGCTATGCGACGACTGACGCCAGCGACCCTCAATACCTGGAAGGACAAACGGCTTTTGACAATCTGACGGCTAGCAACGACAGTGCGTCCGTATTGCAGATCGCAAACGGAGAATGCAACCTGGAAAACGGCTGAAGGCGCTAGCCTGTTCGTTCATCCGTTGATGAGACAAGGCCCGTTGGTCGTACTTGACCCCGCACACATGCTTCTTTTTCTCTAATCAAGCGCTATTGTCGCGAGTTCTAAACCCACATTGTCATCATCATCTGCCAGCCCGAAAAACCACACACGGCGTTTGCCGGCTCGATTCATTTTGATCTTGCTCTTGCTGTCGCTGCTGCTGTTCGCCTACCCGGTATGGCGCGTGGGAGCCTGGATTCAGTTGCCGACCTGGCTGAATCTACTGTTCACAATTCCGGCTTTCCTGTCGCAGTTCATCGCCCGCGTAGTGATGCGAAACCGTCAGGGAAAATGGGTTTATGCCTGCCGCGGTGCGGCGGATTTTTTCCTGGGTCTGACGCCGGTTCTCATCATTTGTGTGCTAGTTGGTGAACTCGGAATCGCATTTCTAGGTTGGTCTTCCACCCCCGTCGGTCTCGGTGTGCTGCTTATCACCGGTCTCACAGGCGTCTGGGGGCTGGCAAAGGCCTGGACACCGGATGTGGTCGAGATTCAGTTGCGATCGCACAAGCTGAGCCGGCCTCTGCGCTTTGCTCAAATTTCCGATGTGCATATCGGTTCACGCACGTCGCGATTTCTCAATCACATCATGGATCTGGTTAACGCTCAGCAGCCTGACTTCCTGTGTATCACCGGTGATTTTATCGACCAGTCTGATATTGGCGTGGATAAGCTTAGCCCCTTAAAAAAATTCAAAGGCCCTATCTACTATTGCATCGGCAATCACGAGCGATACGAAGATCTCGACAAGATCATAGTTCGGCTCGAGTCACTCGGTATTGAGGTGCTGCGCGACCGCGCCGTCGAGGTGGGCGAAATACAGGTGATCGGCATTGATGATCACCAATCCTCAAAGCAGGTGGGTCGAGTCCTGCCTTCGATCGACGTCCGTCAGGATCTTTACTCTATTTTGCTGTACCACCGGCCACAAGGGCTCAGCGACGCATCCGAACACGGTATCGATCTGAAGCTATCTGGACACACCCACGCCGGGCAGATCGTGCCTTTCCATTTGGCCGTCAACAAAGTGTTCGAATATCGCAAAGGTCTGTACCGGCACGATAAGACCTATTTGTACGTCAACGAAGGTACCGGCACCTGGGGCCCGACCTTGCGTCTGGGCACCCGCAGTGAAATCACGCTGTTTGAAATTTCACCGCTTCAAAGTGAAATGAAACGGTCAACGGTAGAGGCGATCACGCCAGCCACCGTGATTTAGCTCAGCGTCTGGGTCCAGCTGAAGCGATCTTCTACCGTACCGTACTGTATGCCAGTCAGCTCGTCATACAGGCGCCGCGAAACTGGGCCCGTCTTATTGTCGTTGATAGCGTAGTCCTTGCCCTTAAAGTGCAGATTCCCTACCGGCGAAATAACAGCTGCGGTGCCGCAGCCAAAGACTTCCGTTACCTTACCCGTACCAATGCCTTCAAGCATTTCGTGAATGTCCAACTGCTGTTCGCTGACCTCATAGCCCAACGCTGGAGCGAGCGTTAGCAATGAGTCACGCGTAATGCCCGGCAGAATGCTGCCACTCAAGGTAGGTGTAACGATCTTCTCTCCCTCCAAGACGAAGCAGATGTTCATGGCACCCACCTCTTCGACATAGCGACCCTCGATCGCATCTAACCATAACACCTGGGTGTAACCATCCTTCGCTACTTCTTCGCTGACCTGCAGACTGGCTGCATAGTTGCCGCCGGTTTTGGCGTCGCCGATACCTCCGACGACTGCGCGCCTGCAGTAGTCTGACACGTACACCGATACCGGGTTGAACCCCACCTGAAAATAAGGCCCCACCGGCCCTGTGATAATAAAGTGCTTATATTCCGCACTCGCTCCCAGACCCATCTTGGGCGTGCTGGCGATCATCGCGGGACGTATGTAAAGCGAAGCACCGGATTGTGTGGGCACCCAGCGCTCATCCAGCGCAATCAATGTTTTTAGGGCCTGCAGATGAAATGCCACATCCACCTCAGGCATCACCATACGTTTCGCAGACCTGTTGAATCGATCGAAATTTGCCTCGGGGCGGAATAGATTGATCTCGCCGTCAGCACGCCGATATGCCTTTAAGCCCTCAAAGATTTCCTGCCCGTAGTGCAGGACCGCAGCAGCCGGGTGCAGTGGCAGCGGCTCTAAGGCCTGCACCACCGCATTACTCCAGCCCGTATCGGGGTGAAAGTCCTGGACAAACATGTGGTCCGAAAACTGAGTGCCGAAGGCCAATTCCGTTGGCAATTCCTTACGCTCATTCGGCGCAAGCGCTTCTATCTTTATCTCGTGTGTCATCTTACCTAGTCCGGCCATTGCAAGCTGACGAGTCGCACGGTGAGACTCGCCCAAACGGCTAATAATGAACGCAACGGCGCAGAAATTAAATAGAGATCGCATTATTCACAACTCGAACAGCGATCCACTAGCAGTCGAAAAAACATCTGAACAACCCAAATCTACGTTACACGGGCACAGTTAACCGCTTTACCTTCGCCCGCACAGATCCCCAGGCAGCACATAAACTTCCGGCCTTCAAGCGCGCTTTTTTGATGAGCTTTAATGATGAGTACTCCCAATGGGCTTTCTTGATAGGCTTTCTTAATAGGATCTCGTGATGAGCTCTCATGATGGGCTATCACAAGCATAAATTGAGCACGGGGGTCATACCCACCACCGCGAGCTAGATAAGTATTCTGTCGCTCCTTGTCCGTGACAAAGACGTGCTCTATCGCTACACTGGAGTTACTTGCTCAGAACAAGTTTTAGTCGATCGGCGGTCCACGATAAGGGGCACGGCATGGCAAAGGCGGTTCCAACACGAGCGGTAACACGAGTCGATAAGGGCAAACAGGGGCGATTCTTTCAAAGACACCCCACTTGTCGCCCCAGCCTAGCGCTGATCGGGATAACCCTTTTGGCCGCTGCGTTTAGCCGGGCCGAGGTAGCGGATCCCCCAGGGCAAGCGCTGTACGCAGAGCATTGCGCGACTTGCCATTCACTGAATCTGCGCGGTTCCGCCCACGGCAGCACACTTCGCGGCAACACCTTCCTCAACAAGTGGCAAGACCAGAATGCCGCTGCATTACTCGCCTACAATCAAACCAATATGCCACCTGGCAGCGCAGGCAGCCTCAAACAGGAGGAACACGCTGCCATCACAGCTTATATCATCGCCTTCAACGAAGCGCCTGCCACTGGCAACAAACACCTGTTTACCAGCGCTAGTGCACTTGCCATTACCGACACCGCAACAGCAGATGATGCGAACGAGCCGAATTGGGAGACCTGGGGTGGCGCTGACACGATAGAGGCGGCCGCACGCGCGCGAGGTGGGTTCGTCAATCAGCGGCTGGATACGTTTTCGCCTATCTCCATGCAAGAACTCTCCAAGCCCCCACCAGAAGACTGGCTGAGCTGGCGCAGAACACTGGACGGCCAGGCATTCAGTCCTTTACGGCAAATCAATCGTGAGACGGTTGAGGAGCTCAAGCTCGCCTGGGTGATGACCATGCAGGAAGGTAGCAACCAGGTCACCCCGCTGGTGCACGATGGCATCATGTTCTTAACCCATCCTGGCAATCTGATTCAGGCGCTGGATGCCGCCTCAGGCGAGTTGATATGGGAATACCAATACGAATTCCCAGAGACGTCGCGGACCTTGGGAGGCCCTACCCGCAATATCGCAATCTTCGGGGACAAGCTCTTTCTTGCCACCTATGACGCGGCGATTGTCGCCATCGATGCCCGCTCGGGTGAAGAAGTGTGGCGGACGGAAAAGGCCAATTTTGAGCAGGGATACACCCATACCGCAGGGCCGATTATCGGCGATGGCGTCGTCCTGAGCGGTATCAACGGCTGTGAATGGTATAAGGAGGACGGTTGCTTTATCACCGGGCACGAAGCGGATACGGGTAAAGAGCTGTGGCGTACGTCAACGATCGCTCTGCCGGGTGCTTACGGCGGTGATACCTGGGCCGGACTGCCGCTGGAAATGCGCGCCGGGGGAGACAGTTGGATAGCTGGCTCCTACGACCCACAGCGCAAATTGTTTTATATCGGCACGTCTCAGGCCAAACCCTGGGTCGCGGCCAGCCGCGGTATGACACCGCGCGACGCGGCGCTGTACACAAACTCCACACTGGCCCTAAACCCCCGAAGCGGTGAGATGGTCTGGTACTTCCAGCACATTCCCGGTGAGACCATCGACATGGAGGTGGGCCTGGAGCGCGTCTTGCTCGACCTCAATGGGACACCGATTGTCGTTACCATCGGCAAGGATGGCCTGCTGTGGAAGCTGGATCGTGAGACCGGTGAATACCTTGACGTGACAGAGACGCTGCCGCAGACGATTTACGCCGACATTGACAAGGCTACGGGCAAAGTCACATACCGTGAGGATATCCTCAGTGCCAAGGTGGGTGACAGCGTGACCGCCTGCCCCGGCATCTATGGGGGTCACAACTGGCAGGCCACCGCCTACGACCCCTCTTCCACCACCCTGTTTATACCGCTACATCAATTGTGCACCGACATGGTGGGCCGGGCCGTTGAGCAGGTGACTGGCTCCGGCGGCTATGGAGGCGATTCGCGTACCTATGAGATGCCGGGGGTTGACGGCATGCTAGGCCGGCTCGCCGCCTGGGACGTGGACACCATGACAGAACGCTGGGCACATGAGCAGCGCGCCCTGTTCATGACGGGAGCGCTGGCTACAGCAGGCGGGCTAGTCTTTATCGGCGATGTAGATCGCTACTTTAATGCGTTTGACAGCGAGAACGGTAAGTTGCTCTGGCGCACACGACTCGGGGCGCCGACTCACGGCTACCCGATTACCTATAGTGTCGACGGCAAGCAGTATGTGGCTGTACCTACGGGTATCGGTGTGTTTCGGGCGATGACCGCGGTAGTAAGCCCGCAGCTGTACCAGCCTTCGGGAGGCGAAGCGCTGTATGTGTTTGAACTACCTTAAGCCTGGGCTAGTAACCGAAAAAATGAGGGACACGTAACCGGCGCTGATTAACATCAACACTGAAGCAGCGTCCCGCCTACTCTTCTTTTTCTTCCTCAGCGAGCCCGTAAGCAAGCAGCACGTTGCCCGGCATATGGAAATAAATCCCGTAGCCTGAATTCAGATACAGCATGCCGTCATCGAAAATCGGGCCGGAGGCACCGCCCATGCTGCCACCAAAGCCGCGGGCACCATTAAGGGTGTCATACTCAATTGCAGTATCGATATCCCAAATGACTTCTCCGTCGTCGGTGTCGTAGGCCCGCAAACGACCGTCCATTGAGCCGGCCACTACTGCACCGTCAATAGCAATCGCCGCGGCGGAGAGCCCCGGCTGACAGTACTCTCTATCACCACATACATCTGTAGCGCCAGGCGTGAACCACAAGGTCTCGCCGCTTTTAATGTCTAGCGCAAACATGCCGGGTTTAGCCTCGCCGGGCCAGCGCGCGCCGCCATCGAAGTCCGACATGGGCACATACAATGTGTCACCCTCTACCGCCATGCCAAAGTGCACGCCACCCTGAATGCCGCCTCTACCCAGCTTGCGTTGCCAAAGAACCTTGCCATTGTCGTCGGGATCTAACCCAAACACCGCCCCTGATTTTTGTCCCGCCAGCAGGATGTCTTTGCCGTCGGAGGTGGTAGCAATAATCACCGCCGCACCAAAATCGTAATCAGGTCCATCCTCTTCGGGGCAGTTAATGCGGTCTTCCGTTTCACAGCTCATGTTCCAGGCATCGCCGGGGGTGGCCTGCTGATACCAGACCATGCTGCCGTCCTTGAGACTGAGGGCAATAATGGCATCGCTGGTCTCATTGGACGGCGAGGAATAATTGGTGCCGGTGCCGAAATACATCAACCCCCGTTTTGGATCGATCGCCGGCGTGTTCCATACGGGAGCGCCAGAAGGTGCCAGCTGGTCCGTGCCCACGGCGTTCTTGCCAACGACTGTCGGTTCCTCATCGATTGCATAGCCAATCCACTGCTGTTCACCCGTGTCGGCGTTGTACACCGCGACACCTCCCCTGAAGGTACAGCAGGCATAGGTGGGGTCGGCAGCTGCGGTGACCTCCAAGGCAGACATCGGCACGAACAGTTGACCTTCGTATAGCACCGGCGCGGCAGTTAAGGTCAGGCTTGGATGATCATCGGGTCTATCGCGCCACAGCAGTTCACCGCTGCTTGCATCCAGTGCGTAAACATTGCCAACAAGGTCGCCAAAGTACACCCGTGGCTCGCTTTCCACGCCAGCTTCCCATGGGGATAGCACGATCCCGGTGCGGACTTCAGCCACAGTGGAAAACTGCCAGCGAATGCAGCCCGTCTTTTGCTCAATCGCATAGACGGTACCGTTCTGGCTCCCCACATACAAAGCGCCGCCGCCAATGGCAGGCTGCGATCGGGCGCGCATGGCATCGGGGAAGGCGAAGGCCCAACGCAGTTCAAGTGCAGGGAGATCTTCTGCCTTAAGCCCGGCGATATCCTCAGGAATATGGCGCTGATTGTCATGAGTCACACCCCAGCCGTCGACCTTGGGTGGTTTATTGAAATCAAACGCTGCAAGTTCATCGCTACACATTGGCGCAGGTAGAAGCTCACCCGCTGTGTTCAATTGCTGGCCGGTGAGGTGCTCCGCAATCGCTGCGCGCTGATCTTCATTCAGCATCATTGCTTGTTCTTGCATAATGCCGTTGTTCATCGCACGCAGCACCGAGCTGGCAGACATGATCTGCAAAAGACTGAGCGGCGGTGCTTTCGCCACTTTGCCTTCATGGCAGGCCGCACAATACTGGTCGTAGAGGGCTTCGCCGTCAGGTGCACTCACCGCCTCCTCTGCCGTCGCTGCGCGAACTAGGAAGGCGAGCAATAACGCTGTGCCAATCAATAGTCGGATCAAGAGCTGCAACTTCATACTGCCTCCACCCGATAGCCCGCGCGGGGGAAGTGCACCACGACTTCGCCCGCCCGGTCATCCTGTCGGCGTACCGCGATGTCACTGTGGGTTAGCCGCTCAAGCTTCCCAGCTACCGGCACGGCGCCGTAGTCCTGTGGCGTGACCGTCACCTCACTGTGCAGCTCAAGCGGCGGCCAGGCATCATCAATGCGTTCGGGTGAGACCACCGAGACGCTGTTATTCGCGATATTCAGGGCCTCTTCCGCTGGGAGCGCGCGCTCGCTACCGTGCCCAATTTGCGTCATCCGCGCCTCCCACTTGCCTAAAGCATCCAGGCCGGATACCAGTTCTTCGGTATTGGCGATGTTGCCCCGTGCCATCCACAACGGAAAATACGCCAGGATATCCACCCAGCTGGCTTGCTCACCAAGCACATAGGACCTGCCGTCGTTCAACATCGTCTCGACGAGCTGTAGCTGCGCTCGAAACTGTGAGTACAGGTGCGGAATCTGCTCGCTGAGCGTGGAAAAATCCAAGAAGTTAAAAAACGCGCTGCGGTCTTTGAGAATGTCCTCGGGTAGCGCCTGGTTGGTCCCCATCGACAGGCCGGCGCCCGGTTGGAAAAAGGTCGCATCGCTCCACTGACTGAACGCGAGTGCCAGGCCTTCACTGTGATCCGGAAACAGGGTGGGCAAGGGAAAGCGTCGCTCAAGCTCCAGGGCGATGCACTGGGTATCGCAATAGATATCACAACCGATTTGCAGGACCGGGGTTTTACGATAGCCGCCGGTGAGCGCCGTCAACATCGGCTTGGGCATCACCATGGGAATCTCAACAGATCGCCATTCAAGGCTTTTGAATCCCAGCACCAGGCGGATCTTCTCAGCGAAGGGCGAAGCGGGGAAATGGTGCAAAATCAGTTCTGCCACTGGTACTCCTCAACCGAGATGGCCTTGGCTTTCAAGATCGAAAAAAAAGGGCCGATGTCTGTCGGCCCCAGTTTACTACCATGATGTCAACAGCGAGCTTAGTCGCCAAAGTTGACACCGACCTCCATGCCGAAGGCTCGAGGCTCGCCGTAGTAGGCAAAGGTCCACAGGTCCGCCACCGGCAATTCACCCACCTTATAGGTTTCGTCTGTCAGGTTTTTGCCGTACACCCTGACGAAATAACGGCTGTCCTCTGACGTAAAGGTAACACTCGCGTTGAACAGCGTGCGACTGTCAGTCTTACCGTCAAAGGCAGGATCAACAACCGAGTACACAAAGATAGCGTCGTCTTCATAGTTGGCGTTGACCAGCCAGCTCATGTTGCCGCCGAACAGCTCGTGCTGATATACCGCATCAACGTTCCAAAGCCACTCCGGCGCCCGATTAACGGGACGATCCGACAAATCAATATCATCCATGCCGTCGCCATTGGTGTCTGCGATAAACTCCTTGTACTCACTGTCCAGGTAGCTGGCATTGCCGCGTAGAGTGAAGTTGTCTGTGAGCGCCCAGGCAAACTGGGCCTCTAATCCCCAGACTTCCATTTCTGCCGCGTTAAAGAAGCGTGTTTCCTGGAACTCGGCTCCAAATTCGTTGGTGAAGGTGGTAACCAGATCGCGCTGAGCATCGCTGTATTCTACGTAGAAAGCGGCGAGGTCCAGGCGAAGATTGTTATCCAACGCTTCTGTTTTCAGGCCAAGCTCAAATGAGTCAGCGATTTCTGGATCGGTTGGCGCAGCCAGTTCAGGCGTGATCTCATTACCTGAGGTACCGGTCTGGTCGTTGTAGCCACCACTCTTGAACCCGCGCGAGTAGGTGAAGTAGGTAAAGGTATCATCGGTAGCCTGATAGCTGATCGTGGCGCGGTAGGTCGGCTCTTCCCAGCTTTCGTTATCTTCTACAACACCCGTGTTGTAGAGATTAAAATCCGCCGCACCCAGGGGGTCGCTGAAGTCTTCCCAGGTCAGGTTGGGGTCAAAACCACCTCCCAGTGCCTGATAGAACACCTGATTTCTGCCCTTCCAATCCTTCTCTTCTTCCGTCCAGCGGAAGCCGGCTCCCAATGACCAGCGATCAGTAAAGTCGTAGGTGACATCACCGAATACAGCCCAGTTCTCCGCTTCCTGCTCGTTACACAGTACCTGCGGGTTGTTATCAAAGAACGTCGGATCGCCAAAGTTATCAAAACCCAGGCCGAACAGGTCGAGGAATCCCAACACCTGGTTTACACAGAAGGTGGTGTCATCTGTCTGGTAAAACGCACCGGCGACAAAGTTGAAAGCGCCATCAAACTGAGAGGCGATGCGCACTTCCTGCTGAAACGTTTCGCGCTCATCCTGTCTGTTGGCATCAAACAAGGAGCCGCCGGGACCCACCTCACCCACGTAGGTGCTGGGTAGCTCGCTATCCTGCTCGCGGTAGCCTGTTACGGAGCTCAGCGTGTAGTCGCCGACGGTCCAGTCCATATTCAGGTAGTAACCGTCCACGTCGATTACGTGGCCGTCCGACATATTCAGCAACAAGTCGTCACGATCGGTGACAGCGGCATTTTTGATTGGATCACCACTATCCTGTGTCAGACCCAGTGCATTGAATGTGAGCGGTGCGCCTATCGGCGTGGTGTTGACGCTAGGTGGCGAGTCACCCTTATCTCGAATGATCTCGTACTGTACCAGCGCAGAAAAGTTGTCGGTAGGTTCCCACAAGGCCTTGAGTCGACCTGAGAACACATCATCCCCACCAATGTCATCGCCATCACCTTGCCCAGTTGCGCCGGCATAAGGTGCGTTTGGCGAGAACGGCGTTACGGGACCATAGCTTGCGCCGTTTTCATAGTAACCATCCGACTTGATGTATATACCCGCTGCACGAAATGCGAGCGTATCCGTTGCGCCCCAGTTTAAGGCCGCGCGACCTTCATAGCGTCCGTATTCTTCCACCTTACCCTGCAGTTCTACCGAGTTTTCGTCCATGCGGGGTTTCTTGGTTTTGATATTGATCACACCGCCCGTGGTGTTTTTACCAAACAGCGTACCCTGCGGCCCACGCAGCACTTCGATCTGTTCGATATCGAATATTTCGGTGTTTTGAGTTTGTACGGAGGGCAATACGAAATCATCGATGGTCACGCCCACTTGCGCGTCCTGGTAGACAATAATCGAGGTGGTACCGACGCCGCGAATCGCAAACGCAGCGGAGCGGAAGCCAGGCTGCTTGCCAGCCACAAAGTTCGGCACCTGAGCAGCGATGTCGCCCAGATCCCTGGGCACCAGCTCGTCAATGAGCTCGCTATTGAGTGCTGAAATCGCAATCGGCGTGGTTTGGATGTCCGTGGTGGTACGCCGGGTGGCGGTCACCATCACTTCCTCTAGCGCGGCCATCGCCGGTTGCGTAGCTAAACCGGTGATGCTCGCAGCAGCCACAGCACAGGCGGCGGCCATCGGTCTGACTAGCCAGCGGTTACTGGTTTTGGGCTGATAAGGTAAAACCTGGGACTTCATCATGATAGATGCTCCTGACACATTATTATTTTGATGACGCACAACCCAAACGCTGTTTTGCACCACCTTCGCTTAAATCCAGCAACACGGTTGGGTACTGATTGCGGTAGTACCGTCCGTGTTTTGCAGAGCTCGAGTCTTCGGCTCCTGCCAACTTTGAATATTATTCAAGATTGGCGATCTTACTTGTTTTTGTCAAGCAATTATTGCGACCGATAGTACGCAATATTTATACTGCTTACGCTATGGCACCTTACTTTGCAGCTGGAACGCCTCAATCATCCGCGAGTCGGCGCTCCAATTCCACGTGAAAATGTCGCAGCCGCGATTCCTGCTCTCCCCATAGCTGGCCCTTAAACCCTCTAGAACGCATTCCCTGCTGCACCACCGGCAATAGGGCAGAGTCCTGGCTCAGGACCAGTCCTAAACCTGCATCTTCATCAATGCCAAAGTGTTCGATGGGTGGGCGCACTTTGCCCGATACATCGATGCCCTCGGGCAGCCCCATCCAAGCGGGCGGACAATAGTCCGAATCATCTGCAGGAAAGATCAAGGTCATAGTGTCGTAGAAAAAGCGCTGCGGATCTGTCGGGTGCGGCAGGAAACGCATTAAAAACACCGCCTCTGGATGACAGCCAATTTGCACATTGGGAAAGACCCCTGTCGCCCAGCTATCAGAGAGCTGACCATCTTCAAACCCAGAGTAGTCCAGGCCAAGACGATCCGCGCGCTCGCGCTTGCCGCGCTGAATAGCGCGCCTGACATCAGCGGCTGTGCCCTCAAATCCGGCGGGATCGATACCCGCATCCTGTAGCATCATTTTCAGACCTTCATTGACCGTGGTCTGATCGTGGATGCGTGGGCTGGGCTGACCCAAGGGCACAATCATGCGGCTTGCGCCATGCGGATACAGATCGTACTGCACATTGAGATCGCCCATCACACCGCGAGTCTCTGGGTGCACGGCGTGCAGGTGGTAGCTCTCATAGAACGCTTCTACGCCCACCTTCCAGTTAGCGCCCCATTCGCTACGCACATGGCGAACCACTTTCATTTTGTCGATGTTATAGCCTTCCAGATAACCCGCTGGCAAACCCAGCATCTCCGCCAGTGGCCGCGGGGATTCATCCATGTTGATAAAAATAATGCCCGCAAAAACTTCACAGGCGACAGCGACAAGCCCAGGGCGATGCGCGATCACATCCGGATGAAAGGTCTCCTCGTCCGTGATGCGACGCAGCTCACCGCTGTTGTTAAAACTCCAGCTGTGGAAAGGGCAGACGAACACTTTTTTATTGCCCCGCTCCTCTCTCACTAATCGATTACCGCGGTGACTGCAGACGTTGTAGTAGGCTTTAACGCCTTCTTCCGTACGCGACACAATGATCGATTCATCGCCAATGTCGAACAGAAAGAAGTCGCCAACCTTGGCGAGGTCGGATTCCACGCCCGCAATCAGCCAGCTACGCGTCCACATCTTGTCCCACTCGCGGGCCATATAGTCGCGACTGAAATAACCCTCTTTGCTGTAGCACTGCGTTCCGTTGTCTATCGGCGGCTGCTTTGCTTCCAGTGAATCAGCTGGAGCGTCCGGGTTGATGATCGCTACAGGTATCATGTTGCTCGCGTTCATGAAATATGTCCTCCTTTACGTCTTAGCTGGCCGAAACACCGGCATGTCGATCTCATCGGACCAGGCTTCAAATGCAACCACCACCTGATCGCCAATCGCAACGGCGTCAATATCGACCTCAATCAGGCTGCTCATCATTCTCGGCCCCTCTTCAAGGTCGATTAGCGCTACCACATAGGGCGCCTCATAGGCTGCTGAGATGGGGTGGCGTACCACGGTGTAGCTGGCGATCCGGCCGCGACCACTGACCTCACGCCATTCGGGGTTATCGCCACCACAGTTGCTGCAAATAATGCGTGGATAGAACTGGAATTCGCCACAGTCCTTACAATATTGGACCATCAGTTTGCCGGCCTTCGCGCCCTCCCAGTAGGGCCGCGTCAGCGCAGTCGGTTCTGGCAGAATGCGCATCACGCTACACTCTGCCGACTGACGATCAAGGTCGCATGGGATGACATAATGCCTCCCTGCGCATGCACCAAACCGTGACAGGCATCCTCCACCTGACGATCGCCGGCGTTATGCCTTAGTTGCCACACGCTTTCCGTGAGCGCGAACATGGAACCCGGGTTGCCCGGATGACAGTGCGATAACAAACCGCCATGGGTATTAACAGGCAAACTGCCGCCCGGCATTGTGGTGCCGGACTCCACGAAAGCGCCGCCCTCGCCCTTATTGCAAAACCCTAAATCTTCCAGTTCAACCAGTACTGTGGGGGTGAAACAGTCGTAAAGCTGCGCGAAGTCGATGTCAGACGGTCCCAGTCCCGCCATGGCGTAGGCGCGCTCGCCCGACTCTTTCGCCGCCGACGTGGTGAGGTTGAGGGCCTGACTGACATGCTCATGAGAATGGCCCTCACCCGCACCAAGAATGTACACCGGCGCATGCTTCAGGTCGCGCGCCCGTTCCGCCGAGGTCAGCACGATCGCCGAGCCACCGTCCGAGACCAAAGAGCAATCGAGCAGATGCAATGGGTCGGCAATCAAGCGCGAGTTCAGTACGTCGCTGACTGAGATGAGATCGCGCTTTTGGGCAGCCGGGTTGCGCGCCGCATGGGCACGCCCGGATACCGCTATCTGCGCATACTGCTCCGCGGTAGTGCCGTACTCCGCCATATGTGCCTGTGCTATCAAGGCATAGTAAGCGGGCACCGTGGGCCCATAGGGTTGTTCAAATTGAGGATGGCCAGTTGAGGACTGTACCAATAGCGCTTGCTCTCGACTCAAGCCTGTCCGCAGGCTATCTGCCATGCTTACAACAATCGTCTCGGCCATGCCGGTGACGATCGCGGACATCGCGTGATGGATGATGGAAAACGTGGTGCCGCCGCCCGCGCCCGCCGCCATACAGTAGCGCGGGAATATCTGCATATACTCGGCGGTCGCTTCTGCGTGGTACAAAATGGGTTGCGCCATGGCGTTGCAGGTGATCAGCCCGTCGACGTCCGACTTTTCCAGGCCAGCGTCACCAATCGCGCCCAATGCAGCTTCGACGCACAGCTCCATGGGCGTGCGATCGTCGATCGCGCCTACCGCCGTATCGAAGGCGCCAACAATGGCCACTGCGCCGGCCATCTCTCGTGCCGCAGCCACTTATAATGCCCCCACTGTCCTGCACACATTATGCATTGAGCTTGGCTACCGCGCGTCCGGGTGTAATCACCTCGCCCGCTTCGTTTTTGATAAACACATCGATATACACCTCTCCGTCGGCTTCCCGACAGGCGACGACCTCACCACCAGAAAAGAGGGTGTCACCGGTGTAGGATGCGATACGATTCGAGTATTCGATAGACATGAGGCGACCGTCTTCTCCCAACCACTCCTCGACGCACTGATTTAGCCAGTCTCCCAATAGGGGGCCTGCCACCACCAGACCAGGGTAGCCCTCAACCTCCTTCGCATAGGGTTCGTCGAAGTGAATGCGATGTCCATTCCACAGTGCCGCGTTGTAAAGCATGGACTGGACGTTATCCGGCTTAAACTCCCGCTCAGGCAAGGCATCACCGGCCTTGATAGTTGCGATCTCAAGCGTCTGTCGCGACTCACTCATCGCAGTATCCTCGTGGTTTTCTCTCGAATCACCAGCTCGCCGTCATCATTGCGTATGTCCATCACCACTTCATAAAAAATCAGTGGGCCCGATCGACCCTGCTTCAGATATATATCTGTCAAGGTGCGTTCAGCCGTCAGCCAGTCCCCAGGAAAAATATCTCTGTGATACTCGATGACCAGGCCGCCGGCCATGGCTTTCTCCAGCGGGAATTTGGGTAGCAGCTTGTCGATGGAAACGCCATCAGGGGTGAGCTCGCTGAGTTCAACCACATCCCAGAACAAAGGCACGTGGAACATCGGCGGTGCCTGATCGCCATCCAGGTATTTGCGCTGACGATTGCCCGTGGCCACCGCATATTTTCGAATGTCGCGGCGCGTGACCAGCTCACGTTTCGGCGGTGCTTTGCGACCAATGGTCGACAGCAGCTCTTCACTGAGCAGTTCGCTCATACATTCGTCTCCTTGGACGCCCAGTAAGGATCCCGCAGAGATCGTTTCAAAATCTTGCCAGTGGGTGCCTTTGGCAGGCTGTCGACGAAATCGACGGACTTGGGCTTCTGGTAGGACGCCAAGTGCGCGGCTGCCGCTTCGATAATCTCTGCCGCGGTGGCTTCCGCACCCGGCTTCAGTACCACTACCGCTTTCACCGCTTCACCCCATTGCTCATCCGGAACGCCGAACACAGCCGACTCCAACACTGCAGGGTGTTGATGAATGGCCGACTCAACCTGAGTGCTGTAAATGTTTTCTCCACCCGAAATAATCATGTCCTTGGCGCGGTCGACGATGAACACATAACCCTCTTCATCCCAGACGGCGATATCGCCTGTCCACATCCAACCGTTACGCAGGGTTTGCTCCGTCAGATCGGGGCGCTGCCAGTACCCAATCATATTGGCATCAGACTTGATCAGGATTTCGCCCGGAGTCTTGCCGTCTTGCGGCACGCGATTGCCGTCGGGATCGACGAGCTTAACCGAAGTGACAAACCCTTCCCGACCGCAGGAGCCCAGGCGGTTGGCGTGCTCGCCTTTCATCGCGCGAATATGATCTTCCTGCGACAAAAAGGTCATGGTCATGCCTTCGGTTTGTCCATAGCCCTGAATGAGGGTGCAGGGGAACGCCTCTAGCGCAGCTGCGACAACACTGTGCGGCATCGGCCCGCCGCCGTATTGAATATTGCGCAAGCTACCGAGATCGTAGGTATCGAAGTCTTCATCTGCCATCATCCAGTTAAGCATGGTGGTGATGCCGAGAAACGCGGACACCCGCTCGCGTTGGATAACCTCCAAAGCCAACTTCGCTTCAAAATTAATCAGTACCACAGGGCAACCATGAGCCTGATAGTTCATCGCCAGAGCTACAGGTATATGGAACATCTGCCCCGTTAGCATGTACACGTCGCTGGGCACAATGCGCTCAGCCACGGTTTGATTCAGCATGCCCGCATATAGTGAGCGGTGTGTATGCAGGGCGCCTTTGGATTCACCCGTGGTGCCGCCGGTGTAGAGGATCAAAACCGGATCATCATCGCCGACACTCGCTGCCACGAGCGGCTCGTGCGCAGCGCTTTGCGAGAGTAAGGTCTCGTAGCTGCCGTCGCTCTCTGGGCCAAAATTGAGCGAGTGGGATATCGCCAGTTCTGCTTGGATGGATTTAGCTAGGGCCTGGTACTCACTCGAATAAATCACCGCGCTGGGATCGCCGTCGCGGACAATACGCGTCATCTCCTCCTCGCCCAGACGCCAGTTGATGGGCTGCGCAATCAATCCGCACAGCGCGCAGGCGTAGTACACCTCCATGTATTCAATACAGTTCTTGGAAATGACCGCAACACGATCGCCTTTTTCCAGCTCTAGCGTTTCCACTAGTGCATTGCCCAAGCGGCAGACACGCTCATGCAGCTCGGCGAAGTTTATGCGCCGATCGTTCGGTATATCGATCAGTGCGTCGCGCTGCGGCGTCAGCCGCGCATACTTTCCAGGAATGTTGCCAATATTAACCATAAGACTCAGGCCCTTTTCATAATCTCTAAGGCGGCCCTAGTAGGAGGAGTCCATTTCCACGTGGCGCTTGACGATCTTCCACTTTCCGCCTTCTTCTACGAGTTCGTCACGGTAGATGCCCGTCGCCAGCATATTTGCCGTGCCATTTTCCGTCGCCACAAGAGTGAGGTTAGAGATCGCTACGGGTTTATCCCCCTCGCGCTCAAAAAAGATATTGGAAACCACATGACGCCTGACATCGGTTTGATCGGCCATGGAGGACCGCATCAAGCCCATGATGGCCTCGCGACCGACAAAGGGGCCAATCAAGTCGCCCTTGGCAATACACAAACTCATTTCTGCCTGCTCAGTAAAGCCGCTCTCCAGCAGCTCCAGATCACGCTCATCGTAGGCATAAGCGGCGCGAGACAGCATCTCGTGAATTGCGAGTTTTTGTTCAATGGAAAGATTCATGCTTGCGCCTCCATACCGAGTACATCCAGCGTACCGCGCCAGGCCAGGGAGCCACCGTCGATGGTCCAGACGGCGCCGTTTACGAACTCTGACGCAGGGCTTGCGAGGAAGCACACCAACTCGGCGACGTCCACGGGTTGACCTATGCGGGGAATCAGGTGTGTTTTTGTCATGGTGTTGAGCATGGCCTGGGGGTCGGGTGCCGCCTCGAGAAACTTGTCGACAATCTGAGTATGGATCGCTCCCGGGCAATAGCAGTTGACGCGAATGCCGTCGGGAGCCAAATCCACGGCCAACATTTTAGTCAGCTGCATAATGGCGCCTTTGCTGGCGCCATAGGCCTGGCACTGCGGATAGCCCGATAGCGAACTGGTCGATCCAGCGTTGATGATCGATGCCTGTGTGCTATTGCGCAGATGCGGTAACGCGTACTTCGCACACAGCCAGGCACCGGTGACGTTCACACTCATGACACGCTCGAAGGTATCGCGACTCATCGACTCCAGCGACAGCTCGGAACTGAGCATGCTGTCGTGTACGCCGGCATTGTTGTGCAAGATATCGATGCCGCCAAAGTGCTCGACGGCGCTGTCCATTAGTGCTTTCACCTGCGCTTCATCCGTGACATCGCAATGGCAATAGACAGCCTCGCCGCCGGCTGCAATGATCTCCTCTACAAGCGCCTGCCCCTGTTCGTCATTCATGTCAGACACCAGCACTCGGGCGCCGCGCGAAGCTGCCAACTTGGCGGTACCCGCACCTATTCCAACAGCTGAACCGGTAATAACAAAGCGTAAACCAACGACACTCACGATAAACTCCTTTTATGTTCTTATACTGCGATGGTAGATAATTTTTGAATATTATTCAAGAAATCGCCTGGCTGTGCTATGGTTTCAGAAAAAACGAGGTGGCAAGTTCGCCGGAAGGCGGTCGCAGAGCCAACGATGAACACAACTGTTAATAGAAAACGGACCGACGCTCCCGCCAATGAAACAGCCGCGCCTGCGGCAAAGAAGGTGCCCAGAGGCAAGGCACGCCGCCGGCTCATCTATCGATCACTGCACGATTGCATCCTCGAAAAAGGCTACGTCAAGACGACCTTGGCTGATATCGCGGAAGGCGCCGGTATGTCCGCGAGCCACCTGCTGTATTACTTCAAGGGCAAAGAGGCCATTCTTGAATCGTACTTCGAGCGCGTTTCTGAACGCTTTCTCGAACGCATTGACGGCTTCAGAGATCAGTCGACGCAAGACCAAATACAATCACTGGCAGACTTCTGGTTTAAAGGCGAAGCGAGTACACGCCAGGAAATTGGCTTCATGCTGGAGTGCTTCGGTGCAGCGGTAAACGACAAGGAACTGCAAAAGACTAAAGCGCAGTTTGATATTCGCTGCAAGCAGTACCTTAGCGATCTCGTCAGTCACGGCCCTAGTCTGGCCCTGGGCAGCGCAGATGACACAGCGGAGGTCGCTTACGCCGTGATGATCGGGTTGCGCTCGGCTGTGTACTTCGACGAA